>NZ_JAOTID010000014.1 GCF_026163695.1 Shumkonia mesophila
CCATTGTCCCGCCAGGCATAGAAATAGCGCTGAACCGTCGAAACCGGCGGAAACCGCTCAGGCAAGGCCCGCCACTGGCAGCCGGTTCAAGCGATATAGAGGAGCGCGTCCACCACCGCCCGGAGTTCTGTCGTCCGCGGTCGTCCCGTCGCCCTCGTCCCCGGCATGAACGGCTCGATCAACGCCCACTCCCCATCCGTCAACGCGTTTGCATCCCGCTGCCCGGCACGGCAATATTGCCGGCGGGTGGCCTCCATCCAACCCATGTTGTGACCTCGCTCAAGTCTTGACAACTCAAGCGAATCACAACGGGCGGGGCCACTCAACCTCTTCCCCGCCCAAGCCGGAGTTTCGGGTCAGGCTCTGACGCCGGCAAGGGCGCGCGATCCGAGCGGAGGTCGGACCGTTTCGCCCCGCGAAACGAGGGCGGTAGTGGTTTGGCGGACGGCGCCTGATTCCTCTACCCTTCCATCCCCACGGAAAGGGAATGAGGAAGCGGTCATGCGTCTGGATAAGGTTGGGGTGATTGTCCCGGGGCTCGAAGGCTTCGCTTTTCCCCGCATGGTGACGATCGAGCAGCATTTTCCCCGGGACGCTGTCGGCGACGTCGCCTCCGAACTGGCCGATCAACTGGCGGCGGCCCCGTTGCCGGATATCGCCGGAAAATCCATCGCCATTACCGCGGGCAGCCGGGGCATCCCGCATATCGTCGATGTCCTGGCCACGGCCGTCCGATTTCTGCGGGCGCGGGGGGCGGCTCCCTTCGTCATCCCGGCCATGGGCAGCCACGGCGGCGGGACCGCCGAGGGGCAGGCCGCGGTTCTCACCCATCAAGGCATCAGCGAATCCAGCATCGGGGCGCCGATCCGGGCCAGCATGGAGGTGATGCCGGCGGCCCGAATGGCCGACGGAACGCCCCTTTTCTGCGACAGGCTGGCCTTCCAGTCCGACGGCATCGTCGTCCTCAACAAGATCAAACCGCACTCCAGCTTCCGCGGCGAGTGGGAAAGCGGCCTGGTGAAGATGATCGTCATCGGCCTCGGCAAGCGCCAGGGCGCCGAAATGGTCCACGGCCACAGCATCCTCGAGTTTTCCCGCGTCATTCCCGAGGCCGGACGGAGCCCTCCTCGCCGCGACGCCGATCCTGTGCGGCGTCGGCGTGGTCGAGAACGCCTACGGCGATCTGGCGCGCGTCGACGTCGTCATGCCCGATGCGATCTTTCCGCGCGAGCGTGAGCTCCTGCGCCACGCCAAGGAGATCATGGGGCGGCTATTGCTTTCGGAAATCGACGTCCTGGTGGTCGACGAGATTGGTAAGAACTTCTCCGGGACCGGCATGGACCCGAACGTCACCGGGCGGACCACTTCGCATCACCCCGGCTTCGACACGATCGCAGTGAAGACGATCGTCGTGCGCGGGATCGCCCCCGCATCCAGAGGCAACGCGAACGGCATCGGCGCCGCCGACTTCACGACGCTGCGCTGCGTCAACGCCATCGATTTCCCATCGACCTATACTAACGCGATCACGTCGCGCGTTAGCGACAGCGCGCGCCTGCCGATGATCCTGAACAACGATCGCGAGGCGGTGGCCCTGGCCATTAGGGGCAGTTTCCCCGCCGGGACCGATCGTGCGCGCGTGGTGCGGATCGCCAATACCAAGGCGATCCACACCGTGCGGGTCTCCGAGGCATTCCTGCCGGAAATCGCGGGGCGCGCGGAGTTCTCGATCCACGGGGAGACGACGCCGATGGCCTTCGATTCCGACGGCCATTTCATCGACTGACATCGATCCGCAGAGATCCATGATCCGAGGCGGCATCCCGCCCGATCGGACGCCGCCTGGTGACTTGGCGGGTGCCGCATGAAACTTTCGATTTTCGCGCATTCCGCTCGGTGCGGTAGAGCGCCGGCAAGGCGGAGGAGGGATGACGTGTCGGTGTCCCGCATTTCGTCAGGCGAAATGGCCCGATTGCGTATTTCCCCCCGAAGCCGGGGGCGCGTAGCCTTTTTCGCAGCTGACAAGGAGAAAGATATCAATGAATAAAATCGATCAGCTCCTCCGTGGCGCGGTGGACATGCATTGCCATTCCGGTCCGGGGATCTTCAAGCGGCTGCTTGACCACGCCGAGGCCGCGAAGGAAGCGGCCTCGGTCGGGATGAGCGGGCTGGTCCTGAAGGACCAGCATTCGATGACGGCGGTCGCCGCCACGCTCATTAACAGGCACGTCCTGCCGGAAGGCAGCCCGCTGACCGTCTTCGGCAGCTTGGTGCTGAACAACGCCACCGGGGGCATCACCCCCTTCACCGTCGAGGCTGCCCTAAAGTACGGCGCCAGGATCATCTGGATGCCGACGTTCTCGGCCAAGAAGCACAAGGAATATCATGACTGGATGGCGTCCCAGAACATCGCCAACACCAGTCCCAAGGCGTCGATCAAGTTGCTGCCGGAGCCCCTTCTTACCGTCACCGACGACCTGGGCCGGCTGCTGCCGCAGATCACGACAATCTGCGAACTGATCGCCGAGGCCGATGCCGTTCTCGGGCTGGGTCACATCTCGCGGCCGGAGTTCGACGCGGTGATCGTCGAGGCCAAGCGGTGCGGGGTCAAGCGCATCCTGCTGCCGCATCCCGAACACATCCATCTTCTCTCGATCGACGAGATGAAGGCCTATGCCGCCCAGGGAGTAGTCCTGGAGCACAGCTATACGCTGGTCTACTCGAAGAAGCTGACCCATGACTACCTGTTCGAGATGATCCGCGGCGTCGGCGCCGAATCGACCTGTATCGGCTCCGACATGGGTCAGCCGGGCCGGCCGTCGCCGGTTCAGGGATTCCGCGAATTCATTGCCGCCATGCTGGAGAGGGGACTGTCGGAGGAGGAAATCCGTCAGGTGATTGGCGGAACGGCCCGCCGCTTTCTGGGCATGGATGATCACTAGGAAACGGAATGATCGCTGACAGACGACCTGACGAAATTCACACCGGAACTCGCAACAAAAGCAAAAACAGAGTTCAATGGAACCGGGAAGGAAAACCAATGACAAAGGGATTTATGCAATTTTCGCTGGCCGCCGCGGGAAGTGTGGCTGTCCTGTCAGCGTCGCTGACGTTCGCCGCCGACGTCAAGCTTCCGGACACCCTCACGTGGACCGCTTACGATCTCGGCAGTTCGGGCTATAACCAGTCGGTCGCCATCGGCAAGGCGGTCATGGATGCCTACGGCACGACATTGCGCGTGGTGCCGGCCAAGAACGATGTTTCGCGGCTGGCGCCGGTACGCCGCGGGCAGGTTCAGTTCGCCAATTCCGGTTCCGACGTCTTCTACGCGGTCGAGGGCGTCTTCGGCTACGCCGATCCCGATTGGGGTCCGCAGCCGCTACGCATGGTCAGCAGCGCCGGGTCCGACAACTGCTTGGCCATGGGAACGGCGGCCGACGCCAATATTCGCACGCCGGCCGATCTCAAGGGTAAGAGGGTGGCCTGGGTACGCGGCGCGCCGTCGCTGCAGACCAACGTGACCGCCTTCATGGCTTTTGGCGGGGTGACCTGGAACGATGTCGAAAAGGTCGAGATGCCGGGTTTCGGCCCGGCATGGCAGGCCCTGATGAACGGCCAAGTCGACGCCATGTCGGCTTTTACGACGGGCGGAATCGTTGAGCAGGCGGCGGCTTCGCCGCGCGGACTTTTCTGGCTGCCGCTGCCGTTCGACGACAAGGCGGGGTGGGATCGCCTGAACAAGGTGGCGCCCCATTTCAACAAGACCAAGGCAATCCAGGGGGCGGCAGGGGTCTCCAAGGAACATCCGCTTCCTTGCGCGGGATTCCCTTACCCGATCCTGGTGGCCTATCCGGACCAGAAGGCTGATCTCGTCTACAATATGACGAAGGCGATCAGCGCCCAGGTCCCCAATTTTGCCAAGGCCGAGCCCACCGCCGGCGGGTGGGCCGACGACCATCAGACCATGGAGTGGGTCCTGCCGTTTCATGAAGGAGCCATCAAGTTCTGGCAGGAAAAAGGGCGCTGGAACGCCGAGGCGCAAGCCCGGACCGATACGCTGCTGAAACGTCAGCAGATTCTGGCCGACGCCTGGGCGGACCTGAAGAAGAAGGGTGATGCCGCCGTGAAGGCCGAGTGGATGAAGGTGCGGGCTGCGGCTCTGACCAAAGCGGGGATGGAGCCGGTATGGACCGAGTAAACGAAAAGGCGGAGGCGGATGGAACCCGCCTCCGCTCCCTCTCGAACGGCTGGCGTGCGCTCTTTCGCATCGCCACCGTTGGGGTGGTTCTCCTGGCCGTGAACCAGGCGTTTAATTTCAATTTCTTCGTCGGCTATGCCCTGATCGAGACGCGCTATCTGTACGCGCTTTTGGGCTTCATCCTGCCCATGATCTTCCTGTTCTATCCCCATCGGGAAGGGGCACGACGGGACCAGATCCCTTGGTTTGATTTCGTGCTCGCTGCGGCATCCGTGGCCGCCGTCGTTTACTTCATCATCCATGCCGTGACCATCCTTGATCTTGGCTGGGAGATGGGCGCTCCAATGGACGCGACCATCATTGGAGCCGTCCTTTGGCTGCTGGTCATCGAGGCGGCGCGGCGTTCGGGCGGGTTCTCCCTGGCTGTCATTGTCGCAGTGTTTTCGCTTTATCCGGTCTATGCGGGACAGTTGCCGGGGCCGATTGCCGGTTTTTCTTCCGGGATTGATGTCACCGCCGCTTACCACGCGATGAGCGGAGAAAGTATTCTGGGCATTCCGCTCAACACGTTCGGACAACTGGTGATCGGCTTCCTCATTTTCGGCGCGGCGCTGCAGCATACGGGGGCGGGCAAGTTCTTCCTCAATTTCGCCTTCGCCATTCTGGGCCAGGTTCGCGGCGGTCCGGCCAAGGTGGCCATCTTCGCCAGCGGCCTGATGGGCTCGATGAGCGGTAGCGTGATCACCAACGTGATCACCACCGGAACGATGACGATCCCCGCCATGCGGCGCATCGGCCTGACGCCGGCCTTCGCCGGTGGGGTGGAAACCTGCGCGTCGACGGGCGGCGTCCTGATGCCGCCGGTGATGGGGACGACCGCCTTCATCATGGCCAACTTCCTGGGGGTTCCGTATGCGGACGTGGCGATTGCCGCGGTTCTCCCGTCGCTGCTCTTCTATTACGGACTGTTCGTGCAGATCGACACGCGGGCGGCCCGCGAAGGAATCAAGGGCCTGCCCAGGGCGGAATTGCCGTCGCTGAAGCAGACCCTGAGGGAGGGGTGGTACTATCTGTTTGCCTTCGCCCTTCTCATCTTCATGCTTCTCGTCCTCAAAAGAGAGGTTCTAGCACCCTACTATACGACACCATTGCTGCTTCTGATCAACCAGATCGTTCCGACGGATACGCGCTGGAAGTGGCGGAACCTGCTGCGGTTCATCGACGCCCTGGGGCAAATGTTCACCGAACTGGTCGCCATCCTGGCGGGGGTTGGGCTCATCATCGGCGCCCTGTCGGTGACCGGCCTCGCGGGAACCCTGGTCAACGATCTGTTGTCGATTGCCGGCGGTTCTCCATTCCTGCTCCTGGTGATGGGAGCGGTGGCCAGCTTCATCCTGGGCGTCGGCATGACATGTACTGCCGCCTATGTGTTTTTGGCGATTCTGCTCGTCCCCGCGTTGACCCAGGTTGGCATCAACCCGATGGCCTCGCACCTGTTTATCCTGTACTGGGGAATGCTTTCCTTCATCACGCCGCCGGTCGCCCTGGGAGCCTTCGCCGCCGCCTCGATCGCCAAGGCGCATCCGATGCGCACTGGATTCGAGGCCATGCGGTTGGGCAGCATCATCTACTTCATCCCGTTCTTCTTCGTCTTCGATCCGGCCTTCATCCTGCAGGGAGCGTGGTCGGACATGCTCGTTGTGTTCGGGTTTGCCCTGCTGGGAACCTTCTTCCTGGCCGGCGGGCTGCAAGGCTACGTCCAGGGCGTGGGGAATATCTTCATGGGCCGCCGCTACGAATGGCCCGCCCGCGTTGCGATCATGGCCGGGGGAATCGCCCTGGCGTCGCCAGGCCATGGGGCGTTCCCATGGACCAAGGTCGAGATGGTGATCTTCGCCTGCATCCTTCTCGTTCCCGTGTTGGGGCTGGCGTCGCTGGCCAATCGCCGAGGCAAGGCCATGCCCGAGGGCAGGCTTGCCTGACCGAAGCATGGAAATGTCCGAGAGAGGGGACGCGCAGGTTGTCTTCCTGGGAACGATGGGCCTTCCGGAGGGTGAAATCCGGGACCTGGCCGCCGGTATCCTGGGGACTGGCTTTTCCCTGCGCTTCCCCGCCTTGGTATCCGTCGAACCCGAGGCGATCATCGCCCAGGCCCACGATGCCGACGCGATCATCATGTCCAACCTGCCTTTCCCCGGTTCGGTCGTCCGGGGGTGTCCCCGTCTGCGGCTACTGAGTCTGGCGTTCACCGGGACCGATCGGATCGACTTGGCCGCCTGTCAGGCGGCGGGGGTCGCGGTCTGCAACACGCCCGACTATTCGACCACGGCGGTAGCAGAGTTCACCTTGGGGCTTCTCCTGGCCGTCCTCCGGCACCTCCCCGAGGCCTTGGTCGCGGCCCGTAACGGCCGTACCTGGGAGGGGTTGGCCGGCGGCGAACTGGCTGGACGCACGGTGGGCCTCGTCGGAACCGGGCACATCGGACTGCACATGGCCCGGCTGCTGAAAGGGTTCGGCTGTTCCCTCCTCGGCTATGCCCGGCGTCCGTCCGAGGAAGGAGAGTCCCTCGGCATCTTCTATACGGGGCTTGACGATCTGCTGGTCCGCAGCGACGTGGTTTCGCTGCACCTGCCGTTGACCGACCAGACGAGCCATCTCATCGACCAATGGCGGCTCGCCCTGATGAAGCCCTCGGCCATTCTGGTCAACACCGCCCGCGGCGGGCTGGTCGACAACGGGGCGCTGGCGGACGCCCTGCGCGAGGGGCGTCTCGCCGGGGCGGGTTTGGACACCGTGGACGTCCGGCCGCCATTGCCCCGCAACCACCCCCTCCTGGCCATCCCGAATGCCCTGGTGACGCCGCACATGGCCTTCGCCACCCGCGAGGCCTTCGCCCGGCGTAGCCGTATCGCCCTTGAAAACGTCGCGGCTTGGCGGCGGGGCCAACTCCAGAATGTGGTCGCCCAGCCCTGAACGGGGAGGGGCTGTCACGCACCATTATGAGCACGAGGAAAGCCCGTACATGGAAACCATGAAAGCAGTTATCGCCCGCGCGCCGGGCGGCCCGGAGGTCCTGGAAATCGTCGATTGCCCGATCCCGTCGATCGGCCCGTCCGATGTGCTGGTCCGAACCCGGGCGATCGGCGTGAACCGGCCCGACATCCGTCAGCGTCAGGGGCTCTATCCGCCGCCGCCGGGCGTGACCGATATCCTCGGCCTCGACCTGGCGGGAACGGTGGCTGCGGTGGGCGTCGGCGTCACCCGATGGAAGGTCGGCGATTTGGTCTGCGCCCTGGTCGCCGGCGGCGCCTATGCCGAGTACTGTGCCGTTCCCGAGCCGCAATGCCTGCCGATTCCGATCGGCCTGGGCATGGAGGAGGCGGCGTCATTGCCTGAGGTGTTCTTCACGGCCTGGACCAACGTCTTCGATCGGGGGCGGCTTGGGGACAGCGAGGTCCTGCTGGTGCAGGGCGGTACCAGTGGTGTCGGGCTGGCGGCGATCCAGATGGCCAAGGTTCTGCGCAACGCAGTCGTTGCGGCCACCGTGAGCAGCGACGAAAAGGCAGCCTTCTGCCGCGACTATGGCGCCGACCACGTGTTCGACTACAGGACGGAGGACTGGCGTTCCGGCCTGCGGGCGGCGACCGGTGGGGCCGACGTCATCCTCGACGCGCAGGCCGGGGATTATTTGCAGGATGAGCTGAGTCTTCTGCGTGTCGAGGGTCGGCTCGTCCTGATCGCCACGCATCGCGGCAAGAAGGTCGAGGTCGACGTCGATGACCTGTTCCGCCGCCGCCTGACGTTGACGGGGTCCACCCTGCGCCCGCGCACGCCCGAGCAGAAGGGCCTGATCGCCCGCTCCCTCGAAACCTGCGTGTGGCCGAAGCTGGCCTCCCGGGAGATCCGGACCTTCGTCCAGTCGGTGTTCGATTTCGCGGACGTCGGAAAGGCGCACAACGTTCTCGACGCGAACCGGCAGATCGGCAAGATCGTTCTCCGCATGCCGGACGCCTGAACTGCGAGGCGTCCTCGGGACGATTTGGGTTTAGGCTTCGGACCCGGAATCGTCGATGTTCGAAGCCGCGTGCAGCATCCTTATCGATTCCTCGATGCCTCTTGCCGCGGACTGGAGCGGTTCGAGGAAGATTTCGATGGCCTTGGCGCGCGGGACCGCCGATCTGAAGAACGTCATGCAGATGGTGGCGAGAACTCGCTGCTTCCAGAAGATGGGCACGGCGATCGTCCCCGAAGACTGGGGATGAACGGTCGTGTCGCGTTCGGCGAAACCCTGTTGGCGGACGGTGCGGATCATCATGCTCAGTTGGCGCGGATTCCTGGCCGGCGCATCCTCGGGATCGTCGGATTGAGCCAGGATGTCGATCAGCAACTCCCTTTCGGCGCCCGGGCAGAACGCCAGATAGGCCCGCCCCAGGGCCCGTGAAACCAGGCTGAGGCGCATGTTGATGGTGGCATGGAACGGCGAAATCGGGCTCTCGGCGACCGTGCTGAAACGGACCTTGACGGCATCCCGGTCGAGCACCGCGACGCCGACCGGCCAGAGGAAGCGCTGGGTCAACTGGACGGCCCAGGCCCGCGCCGCCTCCACCGCGATGACGTCGCCGTGGAATCCGGCGCTCAGCGAAGAGACCAGGGACGTCACCTGATATCCGCCATGATGCGGATCATTCGAGACGAATCCGGCATCGACCAAGGTCTCCAGAAGACGCACGATGGTGGGCTTGGGCAGCCCGGTGACCTCGTAGATCTGGTGAACCGTCATGACCGGCCGGCGGTTGAGTTCCTGCAGGAGCATCAACGCCCGCGTGACGGCGCGGACCGGAGGATAAGACGGCATGGACGGGGTGCCCGATCAGCTATGGCATCGGATTGAACAGAATTCGCGCTCTGACGGCAACCGGTAAATGCTCCAGGTGTGGCCGGGCGGCCGGAGGCCACGCTTCAGCGTTTCGCAAGGCGGAATGCTTTTAAGACTGATTTGCGATCGATGTACGGCCGGACCTACGCTTCCCCTCGTCGTTGAAGAGACAGGCAATTGACGAAAGGAAGGAAGCAGCCATGGCTGATACGGCTTCGACGTTGACGGAATCCCCGGTCGAGATTACGGACGCGCTCATCGACGCGTTGCTGGTCGGGGCGATCGATCTCCATTGCCACAGCGGGCCGTCGGTCATGCCGCGCCGCATCGATCATATCGCGGCGATGGAAGAGGCTGCCGCGAACCGCCTGAAGGCAGTGCTTTTCAAGGATCATTACTATTCGGTGACTCCTGTCGCCGAACTGCTCAAAGCCCATTATGCCCACCTCGACATTATGCTGCTGTCCGGAGTCCCCCTCAACAACACCTCGGGCGGCCTCAATCCCTATGCGGTCGACCATGGGCTCAAGTTGGGCGCGCGGGTGGTCTGGATGCCGACCTTCTCGGCGGCCAATCACATCCGGCACGGACATCGGCACGTTCTGCTGCCGACCAAGGAGGCCATGCTGCCGCCGACGGCTCTCAGCGTGGTCGACGAGAAGGGCAGGCTGAAGGACGAGGTGAAGGAAATCCTCGATGTGATCGCCGCCCACGATGCCGTCCTGTCGGCCGGTCATTTGCACATCAGCGAGATCTGGCCGTTGTTCGACGAGGCCACGCGTCGGGGCGTCAAGCGATTACTGGTCAACCATCCGTCGTTCGTGATCGATGCCAGTCTGTCGGACATGGCCGAACTCGCCAGGATGGGGGCGTTTCTCGAACATTCAGTCTGCATGTTCGTCGAGGGGAGCCGCTTCAAGAAGTTTAGTCCAGAGCAGTTGCGAGGTCTGATCGATGCCGCCGGGGTCGACCGGACGATCCTCGGTTCCGACCTCGGCCAAGTCAGCAATCCGACGCCAGTCGAGGGGTTCCGGCTGGTCATCCGCCTCTGTCTCGAGATGGGCTACGCGCCGGCCGACGTCCGTCGGATGATCGGCCTCAATGCCTGCCGCCTGATGGGACTCGATCCCGCTTCGTAACCCACGCCTCCCCTCTCCCAATTCCTGGCCCCGCATCCAATCGACGGTAGGGTCATTTTCCGAACCGCTCTCCGCATTTCGTCTGACGAAATGCGGAGACGGAGCGTTTGCCAGCACTTTTGACGTCTGGCTACGATTTACCTGCGCCCCCGGGAAGAGGGCGCGTCGGCCTTTTTCTCCAGAACAATCAAAATAAAAGGAATTCGATCATGTCCGAACCGTCCCTGCGCCAGCGGCTTCTGAGCCACGAGTTTCTCCTCGGCCTTTTCGTCAAGACGCCGGCTCATGAGGTGATCGAGGTCCTGGCCCTGTCGGGCATCGATTTCGTTTGCCTCGACTCCGAACATGCGGCGTTCGACCGGGCTCGCCTGGATCTCTGCCTCGCCATGGCCAAGGCGATCGGCCTGCCCAGTCTGGTCCGGGTCTCCCATGCCGCAGCCGCCCCCATTCTGCAGGCTCTCGATGCCGGTGCGGCCGGCGTGGTCGTTCCCCACGTCGATTCCGTGGAAAAGGCACATCAGGTGGCCCGCTGGGCCCATTACGGGATCGGCGGGCGGGGTTACGCCGGGACCACCCGCATGGGCGGCTTCGGCACGCGGCCGCGCACCGAGGTCCTGGATTTCAATCGGACCCAAAATATCGTCATCGCGCAGATTGAGGATCCCTCCGGGGTCGACGCTGTCGACGAGATCGCCGCGGTCGACGGCATCGACGCACTGTTCATCGGCAAGGCGGACCTTACCGTCGGTTACGGCGCGGCCGACCAGAACGCCGAGGTGGTCGAGCAGGCCTACGACAAGATCGTCGCCGCCGGCCGCAAGGCCGGAAAGCCGGTGGCCGGGGTCATCGGTGGCGTCAAGGCCGCAGCCAGCGTGCGCGAACGCGGCATTTCCATGGGGTTCGTCGGCACCGATCACAGTCTGATCCTCAACGGCGCCAAGGCGATCGCCGCCCTCAAGCAATCCTGACGGTCCCTCACCGTACGGGGGGGAGGGCGGTGGCCCTTCCTTCCCGGTCTCCGGCGAGGATCGACCGAGAAAACAAGACCAAGAGGAAACGATGGAAAAACTGATCATCACGGTGGCGCCGGTCGGGTCCGTGCCGCGCAAGAAAGACACGCCCCACATCCCCATCACCACCCAGGAAATCATCGACGACGCCTTGCGTTGCGAGGACGCGGGGGCCGCGCTGGTCCACATCCACGTGCGGGATGCCGAGGAACGCTCGAGCGACGATCCCAAGCTTTTTGCCGAGGTCGTCGAGACGCTTCGGGAACGCAGTCGGCTGATCATCCAGATCTCCACCGGCGGGCGGGCCGGCACCAACCTGGACAGCCGTGCGCAGCGGCTCGACTGCAAGCCGGAAATGGCCTCGTTGACGACCGGAACGGTGAACTTCCCCGATTTCGTGTTCATGAATCCGCTCGACGTCATCGAAGGACTCGCCGCAAAGATGCAGCGACTCGCCGTCAAGCCGGAGATGGAGATCTTCGACGTCGCGATGATCCAGAACGCGATCAACCTGTACAACAAGGGCCTCGTCGCCGGTCCCATGCACTTCGATTTCGTGATGGGCATTCCCGGCGCTATCCCGGCCAGCGTCGACCACATGGTGCACATGCTGCGCTGTCTGCCGCCCGGCAGCACCTGGACGGCCTCGGGCATCGGACGGGCGCAGCTTCCGGTCAACACCCACGCCATCCTCATGGGCGGCCACGTTCGCGTCGGTCTGGAGGACAACATCTACTACCGCAAGGGGGTACTCGCCACCAACGCGCAGTTGGTCGAACGCATGGTCAAGTTCGCCACCGAATTCGGGCGCGAAGTGGCGACACCCGACGAGGCTCGGGTGATGCTGGGCCTGCCTTCGAGATAGGGCTGCGGTTTCGGCAATCCGCCCCGGAGGCGGGGCGGCGACAAGATTGAACGATGGAAAAGGAGTTGGGAAAGTTCATGTCGGACAACAATGAATTGGTGCGGCAACGCAGCGTCGTCGAGTTTGACCAAGCGAAGCCGGAGCGACGCCAATCGACCGATCACTGGTACGCGCGCGGCCAGAATTTCGTCGTCGAGTGGGTCGACGGCCGGAGCGACGGGGCGACCTTCCAGGTCACGACCGCCGAGGAGGCCTTTCTTCTGCTGCCGTCCGCCGGTGCGACGGTGAAGGGGGCCGCCGGCGCCGTCACGGCAGGCTCGCGGACCGTGTGCATCCTGCCGCCCGGTGAGTTCCAGGTGATACTGGACAAGGCCGAGCCCTGCGCCTGCCTCTATTCCGATCCGGCGAAGCTGACCATGCCGGGCATCATCAACGCGAGCGCCTACAATCCGCCGGACCCGCGCGTCGCCCCGGTCACCCCGAAGTTCAAACGGGTCGACCGCAGCACGACGGTGAAGGTCATCGAGATCGACAAGATCACGACCCAGGGCAAGAACTCGGCGATGAAGGTGCTCCAGAACGCGACCATGAGCATGAGTTGGGTGAATCGCGAAGGACCGCGCGACCGGACCAGCCTAAGCCCTCACGTTCATCAGGACTTCGAGCAGGGCTCGCTGGCCATCTTCGGCCGGTTCATCCACCACCTGCGCGTCGATTGGGGCAAGAACGCCGATCTGTGGCGGGAGGATGAGCACGTCCAGGTTCCCGACCGCTCGCTCCTGGTGGTGCCGCCCGGATTGATCCATACGACCCAGGGAAATGGAGAGGGCGCCCACCTGCTGATCGACATCTTCTCACCGGCCCGCGTCGACTTCATCGCCAAGGGCTTCGTCGCCAATGCGGCGGATTACGTGGCCGAGTAATCGCATGTGACAAGGTCGGGCGGCGGCGAGGGAACGCTGACGTCCGACCGCCGAGCGGACAGGCGCGGATCAACAGCGCCGGGGGGCTTCGGCAAAGGGTCGTGTGGATCAATCGCCCAACGTCGGCGGCCCGCGCCGAAGCGCCCTAATCCAAAAAGACAACTGCGTGATCAAGGCGCGATCAAGGAAGGAAAATCCAATGAGTGTGCTTGCGGAGGGTTGCGGACCTTTGTTTCAGGTTCCGGACCCGGACGGGCTTCGGGCGTTCTTCGCTGCTAAGGACCGCTCGATGATCGACAAGCGGGTGACCGCGAAGGAGGCCGTGGAACGCTTCATCCCGGATGGATGCTATCTCGCGGTCGGTGGCTTCGGAACCAACCGCATCCCAACCGAGGTGCTGCACGAGATCCTGCGGGCCCGGCGCAGGGACCTGGGGTTTCTGGGCCATACGGCGACCCATGATTTCGAACTGCTGTGCGCCGGCGACTGCCTGGACCGGGTGGACGCGGCCTACATCGTCGGACTGGAGGCGCGCGGCCTGTCGACGGTGGCGCGACGCCTAATGCAGTCGGGGCGCGTTCAGGTCTGCGAGTGGACGAATTATGCGTTGTCGGTGCGCTTGCGCGCGGCGGCCGACGGGGTGCCGTTCGGCGTGCTCCGCAGCATGTTGGGAACCGACACCTTCGGTCGGTCGGCCGCCAAGACGATGGCCTGTCCGTTCACCGGCCAGAAGGTTGCTGCGGTGCCGGCCTGTTCGCCGGACGTGGCGGTGATCCACGTGCACGAGGCCGACGCCTACGGCAATGCCCGCATCCGCGGCATCACGGTGGCCGACAGCGAACTGGTGCGGGCGGCCAAGCGGGTGATCGTGACGACCGAGCGCCTGGTTGAGACGGCGAGCATTCGCGAACAGCCCGAGGCGACCTTCATTCCCTTCTATCTGGTCGATGCGGTGGTGCTGTCGCCCTACGGCAGTTATCCGGGCAACATGCCCTACGAATATTTCTCGGACGAGGACCATCTGGCGGCCTGGCTCAAGGCCGAGAAGGACCCCGCCGCGTTCGCGGCGTTCATGGACAAGCACATCTACGGCGTCTCCGACTTCCGGGAATACCTGGAGCTGTGCGGCGGTGCGGCGCGGCTGGCCGCGTTGCGGGCAGAGGAGCGGATGGAGATCGGCGGCGGGGCTGCGTGACCCACCGGCCTCGATCGGGGAATTCGGAGGAAGAGAGATGTCCTACAACAAGATGGAAATGATGATCTGCGCCGCCGCCCGGCTGCTCGAGGACGGCCGGATCGCGGCGATGGGAACCGGAGCGCCGTGCGCGGCGGCGATGCTGGCGCAGAAGACGCACGCGCCGAACTTGACCCTGTTCTTCGAGGCCGGCGGCATCGCGCCGCTGTTGCCCAGCATGCCGATCTCGGTGGGCGATTCGCGAACTTTCCACCGGGCGATCATGGCGAGCAGCATGGCCGAGATGATGAGCACCGGCAGTCGGGGCTTGATCGACTACGCCTTTCTCGGCGGCGCGCAGATCGACCGGTACGGGAACTTGAATTCGACCATCGTCGGCAACTACGAAAAGCCCAAGGTGCGGTTTCCCGGCAGCGGCGGGGCCAACGATTTCGCGTCGTTCTGCTGGCGGACGATCATCATCACGGTTCACGAGAAGTCGCGCTTCGTCGAGACCGTCGACTTCATCACCTCGCCTGGCTACCTGACGGGGCCGGGCGCGCGCGAGGCGGCGGGGCTGCCGGCGGGGGCGGGCCCCTACAAGATCGTTACCGATCTGGCGGTGATGGGCTTCGATCCCGACACCAAGGTGATGCGGATCGAGAGCCTGCATCCAGGCGTCGATGTCCAGACGGTTCGCGACAACACCGGGTTTGAGTTGCCGGTGGTGGCCGATGTCGCGGAAACACCGGCGCCGTCCGCGGAAGAATTGCGGCGGCTGCGCGACGAGGTGGATCCGCGTCGCCTGATCATCGGGCGCTAGGCCCGCCTCTCCCTCGAAGAAAGGACAAGAAGGCATGACGGATGTGGTGATCGTCGGCGCGGCGCGGACGGCGGTAGGCGGATTCAACGGCGGGTTGGCGGCTCTGGCGGCGCATGAACTGGGGGCCCTGGCGATTCGCGAGGCCTTGCGGCGGGCGGGCATCGGCCCAGCGGCGGTATCCGAGGTCGTGCTGGGCCAGGTGCTGACCGGAAGCGCTGGCATGAATCCGGCCCGCCAGGCGGCGCTGGCGGCGGGAATTCCGCAGGAACGTACGGCTTTCTGCATCAACCAGGTGTGCGGCTCGGGCCTGCGCGCCGTGGCCTTGGGGACGCAAGCGATCCGGGTTGGCGACGCCGAGGTGGTGGTCGCCGGCGGTCAGGAAAGCATGAGCCGGGCACCCCATGCGGCGCATCTGCGGGCCGCCACCAAGATGGGGGATGCGGCGATGGTCGACACCATGATCCGCGACGGCCTGTGGGATGTCTTCAATGACGTCCACATGGGCATCACCGCCGAGAACGTCGCCCGCCAGTGGGGGATCACGCGTCAGGAGCAGGATGCCTTCGCCGCGGCCTCTCAGCAGAAGGCCGAGGCCGCCCAGAAGGCGGGACGTTTCGTCGATGAGATCGTGCCGGTGACGGTCAAGGGTCGCAAGGGCGACACCGTGATCAATACCGACGAGCATCCGCGGCCGGACACCACGGTCGAGACCCTGGCCGGCCTGCGGCCGGCCTTCGCCAAGGATGGGACGGTGACGGCCGGCAACGCCTCAGGGGTCAACGACGGGGCGGCGGCAGTGGTTCTGATGGAGCGGGCGGCGGCGGAACGCCGAGGCCTCAGGCCGTTGGCCCGCATCGCGTCCTGGGCGGTGGCCGGGGTCGACCCGGCGATCATGGGGACCGGCCCCATTCCGGCCAGCCGGGAAGCCCTCCGCAAGGCCGGCTGGTCCGTCGACGAACTCGATCTTATCGAGGCCAACGAGGCTTTCGCCGCCCAGGCCATCGCCGTCAACCGCGACATGGGCTGGGATGCCGGCAAGGTCAACGTCAACGGCGGCGCCATCGCCCTCGGCCATCCCATCGGCGCCTCGGGCGCCCGCATCCTGGTGACCCTGCTCTACGAGATGGCGCGCCGTGACGCCAAGAAAGGCCTGGCGACCCTTTGCATCGGCGGCGGCATGGGCATCGCCCTTTGCGTCGATCGTGATTGAGGGAGTACGTGGTCTAGCGATCCGAGCGAAACGGGGGGCTTAGTGGGCCGCGGGGGCGACATCTTTTCGATTCCACGCCAACCGCGACGGCCCCCAACCCCTGTCGAGCTAGCCTCAAGACCGACCCAAAACCGAAATCCCCATAGACCACAGCCCGGGGCCCGCGGGTTCGTTCCTCGGGGACTTTCGTACGCCTCGCGGCGCCCGAAACTCTTCACGGAAGCGGAAGGGCGGCTTTAGGCACGGAACATGGCAAAGCGGACGCGGGCGCCGGGCACGACTTCGGCAGTGGCTGACCCATCACGGAATATTTGACGTATGGTCAAATGTAAGCATGGGATCGGCCGGATAAATCCGACTCTTTGATACCTATCCAATTTATATTCGTAGAATCCAAACACCAGTTCTCGCCAGCGATATTGGCGCAGTAGCGAGCCGTGGATGCCAATTCCATCGAAGTTCTTAGAAACTCTGGGACTCGGCGAGTTCCAGGGTGACGCGGCGGGCGCGCTCGATAAGTCCGTCAAAGGCGGCGTCGGCGCGTTCGAGGTCGCCGTCGGCGATAGCGCGCATCAGCACGTAGTGGGTGTGCGACGCCTCGACGATCTCGCGCTCAAAGTCCTGGCGGAACAGGATGGTGCCGGCGCGCCGTGAAAGCGAATGCAGGGGCTCCAGCGTCTTGGCTGCGAAGGGCTGCTGCGCGCAGTTGGCGATGAAGTCGTGGAAGGCGTCGTCGAGACGGGTGAATGCCAGGACGTCTTTGTCTTCGGCCGCCTTTTCCATTTCGTCGGCCATGCGGGCCAGCCGCTTGCGCTCGATAAGCGTGGCGAGCCGGGTGGCGCGCTCGACGACGATGCGCTCGACCACGGCGCGGAGATCGAGAGCCAGGAGGTCCCGTTCGAAATCGAGCGGCAAGATCATGATGCCCTGGCGCGGAATGACGCTGAGAAGCTGGTCGTGCTCGAGGCGAAGTAGCGCGTCGCGGACGGGGGTACGCCCCAGCCCGACTATGATGGCCAGATCCTTTTCGGTATAGATCTCGCCGGGCGCTAGTTCGAGCATCACGATCTTTTCCTCGAGCGCCTTATAGGCCTTGCCGGCTAGGCTGGTGACGTCGCCCCGCCAAATCGATCGTTTCACCGGCATCTGATCCAAATTGTTCATGAAATCCCGAAATCCGAGGGCCCGGGGAGGGAGTGCGGGCGCCGGGAAACCCCGAAACTCCGCCCCTCCGGTGCGTGCGTGCGCAACCGCATCTTCAATATATCTCAATATATTTTTCGCGGTGGGTTGTCCATGCGTTTGTCCGTCCGGCGTGGATGCGACGCCGAATCTCGGCGGCCGGAAAATTGATTCTTGATCGTCGAATTATATTAAGATATATCAAGAGATATCATCATGCTTTCCGCCAGCGCAAATGAATCGGCTTGGCTGGTTTCGAACAAGCGGCCCCGCCTCCCTCCAGGCGGCAGGGCGAACGGATAGGCAAGAAACGGGGTAAACTTTCCGATCTGTCGATCATTTATCAACAAATGGAGGTGGAGATGCGAAAGACAAAATTGCTGGCAACCGTCGTGACCACTGTGGCGACGGTCGTCTGCGGCAGTTTCGGGGCCCAGGCCGCGTGGCCGGACCGGCCGGTGACCATCATCGTACCCGCTGGCGCCGGCGGCGGCACCGACGCCACCGGGCGCCTGCTGGCGGCGCAACTGAAGGACATCTTCGGGCAGAATTTCAACGTCGTGAACCAGGGGCAGGGCGGTGGTGTTATCGGCATCACCAGCATCGTCCAGGCTGCACCCGACGGATACACCATCGGCGTCCTTTACAACTATGCGCACTACAAGGAGTTGGGGCAGGCCGACTTCGAGGTTTCGAGCTTCACGCCGATCGCCCAGTACAACTTCGACCCCGCCGGCTTCCAGGTGAAGGCGGACTCGCCATTCAAGAACATCACCCAGGCGCTCGACGCGATCAAGGCCGACCCCGCGAAGTACAACATCGCGTGCGGCGGCGGGTGCGGCGGCTCGTGGCCGCTGGCTGTCGCGACACTGATGTATGACTGGGGCGTCGACCTCGGCAAGGTCAACATGATCCCCGGCAAGGG
Source organism: Shumkonia mesophila (assembly GCF_026163695.1). Classification (NCBI taxonomy): domain Bacteria; kingdom Pseudomonadati; phylum Pseudomonadota; class Alphaproteobacteria; order Rhodospirillales; family Shumkoniaceae; genus Shumkonia; species Shumkonia mesophila. Next base: position 18,326 of record NZ_JAOTID010000014.1, read on the forward strand.
GGCCGCGGCCGCCATCCAGGAACTGGCCGCCGGTGGCGTCGACGTGGTTCCGTGCTCGATTCCCGAGGCCGGGCCGCTGATCCAGGCCGGCAAGGTGCTGAGCCTTGCGGTGTTCGGCGACAAGCGCCTGGACGCCTTCCCGGATATCCCGACCCTGCAGGAGGAAACCGGCAAGGCGCTCTCCCTGGGTGCTTGGCGTGGCGTGGTCGGACCAGCCGGCTTGCCGCAGGATATCGCCGACAAGCTCGGGGCTGCGGTCAAGAAGATCTACGACAGCAAGCAGTTCCAGGATGCCATGACGTCGCGCGGTTTCGGCCTCAAGTGGCGTGACAGCAAGGACTTCAAGGCGTTCATGGTCAACGAGACGACGAACGTGAAGGTGGTCATCAAGGCCCTCGGCCTTTAACCTGGACAAGGACGTTTGCGTTCCCCGCGCTGGTGACAGAGGGACGAAGAAACCATGAAATTCAACGACGCGGTCCTCGGCTTGGCCATCTTGGTGTTCGGAGCGGTCATCATCTATTTCTCCTCCGAATTCCACGCACTTAGGCACATCAGCTATGGACCCAGTTTCTTTCCGACGATCATTGGCGCGGGACTCGTCTTTTGCGGCGTCCTGCTTTTGGGGCGCCGCGTCCTTGCCGGCGGATTGCGTGGCCCGTGGATCGAGCTCGGCGACTGGAGTCGGTCGCCGCGCCACATCGTCAACATGATCCTGATACCCGCTTCCGTGATCTTCTACATCCTGGCGTCCAATTCTCTCGGCTTTTTCCTTTCGATGATCGTCGTGCTGAGCGTCCAGATCGGGTGGTTCACGCGCCGGCCGGCGCGCGGCGTCCTCATTGCCGTCTTCGTGACCCTGCTGTTGCAGGAGTTCTTCCAGGGATTCATGTCGGTGCCGCTTCCGTGGGGCGTGCTCGAACCGTTCGCGGGGGCTCTGACATGGATGTGATGCTCCACGCGGCCGAGCTCCTGCTCGACAAGACCGTCATCATCACCATGATCCTGACGGCGATCTTCGGGCTGGTCGTCGGGTCGATCCCCGGGCTGACGGCTTCGATGGCGGTCGCTCTTCTGATCCCGCTGACCTTTTTCATGGACCCGGTTCCGGCGTTGGCCGGGATCGTCAGCGTCGCGGCGATGGCCATCTTCGCCGGCGATCTGCCGGGCGCCCTGTTGCGCATTCCGGGCACGCCGGCCTCGGCCGCCTATGCGGACGAAGCCTACGCCATGACCCGCAAGGGGCAGGCGGAGCTGGCCCTGGGGATGGGGCTGATCTGCTCGGCCATTGGCGGCCTGTTCGGAGCCACGGTCCTCATCTTCGGCGCCCCTGCGCTGGCGGAGATCGCCCTCGAATTCAGCACCTACGAATATTTCTGGCTGGCCTGCCTCGGCCTGACCGCGGCCGTCGTCGTCGCCCGCGGCGATCTCGTCAAGGGCATGGCCTCGCTGCTGTTCGGCCTGATCCTGGCGACCATCGGGTTGGATCCGGTCTCGGGCCTTATGCGGTTTACCTTCGATATCGAGACGCTGGCCGGCGGGCTCGGATTCATCCCCGTCCTCATCGGCCTGTTCGCCGTGTCCGAGGTCCTGCGGGTGGTCAGCCGCACGACCACCGAGAGCACCGTCGGCAGCAAGCAGTTGGGGAACGTGTTTCACGGGCTCGGCCGCGAGATCTGGCGCCTCAAGGCGGGAATCGCCCGTGGCTGCACCCTGGGCACCATCATCGGCGCCATTCCCGGGGCCGGCGCCGACATTGCCGCGTATGTCTCGTACGCGGTGGCCAAAAAGTTCTCGAAAAGGCCCGAGAAATTCGGAACCGGCATCATCGACGGCATCGCGTCGGCGACGGCGGCCAACAACGCCTCGATCGGCGGCGCCTTCGTGCCGGCGACGGTGTTCGGCATACCCGGCGATTCGCTGACCGCCATCGTCATCGGTGTCCTGTTCATGAAGGGGCTGACGCCAGGACCGACGGTCTTCCTTCAGAAGCCGGAACTGATCTACGCCGTATTCCTGTCGTTCTTCGTGGCCAACATCATGATGGTCCCGTTCGGCTTCTTCGCCATCAAGGCGTTCAAGCAGATCCTGAGAGTTCCGCAGACCGTCTTGATGCCCGTAATTTTGGCGTTTTGCGTGGTCGGCTCGTTCGCCGTCGAGAACGCAGTGTTCGCGGTGACGGTGATGCTGATCCTCGGCTTCATCGGCTATCTCATGGAGGAGAACGGCTTTCCGCTCCCCCCGGCTATCCTCGGCCTGGTGCTCGGCCCCATGCTGGAAGAGAAGTTCCTAACTTCCATGCTCAAGTCCAGGGGCGACTTGATGGCGTTCTTCGAACGGCCGGTGGCCGGAGTCCTGGGCGTCGTGACGATCGCGATCTGGATGTCGCCGGTGGTGGTGGCCGTCATTCGCCGGGTGGTCGCTGCCCGCCGCAGGGCGACGACCCAGTCTGACAACACGGCCGCCTAGGCGAGCCGATCGGAGTGACCGCAATGAAGGTAATCCTCTACGGTGCCCCCGTCGTACCTTTCGCCGGCGAGCTACCGCCGCGATTGACCACCGATTGGGAAATCGTCAACGTCGACGACCGGACCCCGCGCGATGCGGCGACGGCGGCCTTCGCCGATGCCGACGCCGTGATCACGGTCGATTATGGTCGCGAGTTTCCGCCGGCCCCGAAGATGAAGATGGTCCATGTTCCGGGTGCCGGGTGCGACGGAATCCTCACCGACGCCCTACCGGCCGGCGCGGCCTTGTGCAACGTCCATCGTCACGAGGAGGGGGTCGCCGAGTTCGCCATCCTGGCCATGCTGCAATGCTGCGTGCGCTATATCGCGGCGTGCCAGTCGTTCCGCAATGGAAGCTGGGAGCGCAGCAGCCGCTTCGGCGCGCCGCCCCACGCCGAGTTGAGCAGTAAGACCGTGGGCATCGTCGGCCTCGGGCGTATCGGCCGGATGGTGGCCAAGCGGTGCAAGGCGTTCGGAACGCGGGTTGTCGCGGCCGAATACTTCGACATCGCCAAGCCCGACGAGGTCGACGAGCTTTACCGGTTCGGCGAGGTCGCCAAGGTGGCGGCCCAAAGCGATTTCCTGGTCGTCTGTTGCGCCCTGACCGACGAGACCCGGGGCATGATCGACGCCGCCGTGTTCGACGCCATGCCGTCGAGCGGCGTGCTGATCAACATCGCACGCGGTCCCCTGGTCGACGAGGACGCCCTTTACGAGGCGCTGAGCACCGGCAAGATCGCCGCGGCGGCCATCGACGTCTGGTACCAGTACCCGGACACCCTGAACGCCGGTGTCCGGCCGTCGAAATACCCCTTTCAGGACATGGCCAACGTCTACATGACCCCGCACATCGCCGGATGGACCCAGGAAACCGTGCGACGTCGGTGGGACTTCATCGCCGGGAACCTCGACCGCGTGGCGCGCGGCGAGGAACCGGAAAACATCGTCTTCAGAAAGCCGCTTTAACCGGACCCGTTGTCCGGGATCCGAGGAGAACCCCATGAGCGTGTCGGTGACCTGCTGCGACGACGTCGATCTCTTCGCCCTGATGCGGCGCGAGCTGTATTCGGCCGTCATCGGCGACGTGATGGACAAGCTGGGGCTCTTCCATCAATTCCTGCCGCCGCGGATCGGGCCGGTGCGCGGCGACATGATCCTGGCCGGCCGCGCGATGCCGATCGTCGAGGTCGATGTCGACCCCGAGGCCGCGAGCGACGACGACAAGCCTTTCGGGGTGATGCTGGAGGCGCTCGACGACCTGCGGCCCGGCGAGATCTACGTCGCGGCGGGGGCCAGCCCGGACTATGCCCTGTGGGGCGAGCTGATGGCGACCCGGGCCAAGCATCTGGGTGCCGCCGGGGCGCTCGTCGATGGTTACGCGCGCGACATTTCGGGTATCCTGGTCATCGATTTTCCAACCTTCGCTATCGGCGCCTACGCCCAGGACCAGGGGCCGCGCGGCAAGGTCGTCGATTTCCGCGTTCCGGTCGAGATTGGTGGGATTCGCATCGAACCCGGAACCCTGCTGTTCGGCGACAGTGAGGGTGTCGTCGCCGTTCCGGCGGCGGCCGAAGCGGAGGTCATCGCCCGGGCCATCGAGAAGGCGCGCGGCGAACGCCTCGTCAAGAAGGCGATCGAGGACGGCATGGGCGCCGTCGAGGCGTTCGCGAAATTCGGCATCATGTAAGGCGCGGCCGCAGGGCCGACCGTCCGACGATACCGTTCGCCGGGAATTGAACTGGATCGTGGGGAGCGACAATCCATGAAGATCACGGGGCTGAAGACCTATCTGGTGCCGCCGCGCTGGCTGTTCCTGAAGGTGGAGACAGACGAGGAGCTCGCCGGTTGGGGCGAACCGGTGCTGGAAGGCCACGCCGAGACCCTGGCCGCCAAGGTGGCGGAATTCGCCGACTTCCTGATCGGGCGCAATCCGCTGCACATCGAGGACATCTGGCAGTCGCTGTACCGCAACGGCTGCTATCGCGGCGGCCCGGTCCTGATGAGCGCCATCTCGGGCATCGACATGGCGCTGTGGGACATCAAGGGGCGATATCACCAAGCGCCGGTCCATGCGCTGCTGGGCGGTCCGGTGCGCGACAGGATCAAGACCTACTGCTGGATCGGCGGTGATCGGCCGGCCGGCCTGGTCGCCCAGGCACGGGCGCTGCTCGACCGGGGCTTCAGCGCGGCCAAGATGAATGTTTGCGGCGAACTGCAGATCATCGACAGCCACGCCAAAATTGACGCCATCGTCCGGCAGCTTGGCGAACTGCGCGATGCCGTCGGCTCCGACATGGACCTGGCCTTCGATTTCCACGGACGGGTCCATGCCCCCATGGCCAAGGTGCTGCTGCACGAGTTGGAGCCCATCCGCCCCTATTTCGTCGAGGATCCCGTGGTGTCCACACAGATCGACGCTATGGCCGATCTCGCCCGCTCGACGTCGATTCCGCTGGCCGTCGGCGAACGGATGCATTCGCGCTACGCCTTCAAGCAGGTGTTCGAAACGCACGCCGCCAACATCGTCAATCCCGACACCGCCCATGTCGGCGGTATCGGCGAAATGGTGCGCATCGGCGCATGGGCGGAAGCCTACGACGTCGCCCTGGCGCCGCACTGCCCGATCGGCCCCATCGCGCTTGCCGCGTGCCTCCAGGTCGACGCCGTCTGCTACAACGCGTTCATCCAGGAGCAGAGCCTCGGTATCCACTACAACGAAGGAAACGACCTGCTCGATTACGTGGCCGCCGGCCAGGGCTTTTCCTACGATGCTGGGTATCTCGGCATCCCGCAGCGGCCGGGCCTCGGCATCGAGGTAAACGAAACGGTGATCGAGAAGATGGCGGGCGTCGGCCATCGATGGCGGGCGCCGGTGTGGCGCCACGAGGACGGCTCGATTGCCGAATGGTAACAATCCGGCATGCCCAACATAATAGACCGCGCCTTATAGAGGTGGCCCCGTTGGTTCGGACAGTTTGGCGGCTTTGTTAAGCTAGTCCCGGTTCATGATTACGCCGCCAGTGCGATGATTGACACCGTCTCCGGGGCATGTCCTGCAGACGGTATCGGCACGATTTGATGATACACCTCTTTGGGCGTCTGTCCATCCAAGGCCGAATGTGGCCTGCGGGCGTTGTACAACACGACGACGGAACGCCCACGGGACCGATCATCGCGATCTTCTCTATCCATGGCATCCTTGGGCAGGTAGGCAAGTCCACATTCATGAGGTGATTGAGAAGGACGGGGCGGCGGTTTTCCGTTGCAGCCTCTCCGGCCACGCATCTGATCGGTGGCTGGAGGTCCCGGCCTGGATGTTCGATTGGCGGCCGGCGCGAGTTGGCGTATCGCGACTGTTCCCCATGTCGAGGTTGATGCTCTGGGAACTTTGGCGACATTTCTTCGAGATGCCGCAGCCGTTTCCATCGCCCCATCGCAATTGCGCGATTCGGGTGCAGCATTGGGCTCTCACGACACGAACCGGGGAGATGTCCATGCCGCTCCAGCCCACGACATACCAGTTCGATCTGTTCTCCAGCCCGTGCGACGCGGAGACGGCGCAGATGCCGCAATGGCAGACGCTGCCCGAACAGACGCGCCGGACGCTGACAAAGCTGATGGTGCGCCTGATCTGTGAATACGCGCGCAACCATGACCCCGCCCTAAAAGCCACTCTGCCCGTTGATTATCTTCAGAAAAACCGCAATAAGCAGGGGGCACGTTTCGCGCGACATGTGACCCCGGCAATAACGCGAATTTGCAAGGTTAATCAATAACATCCAATTGGGCACAAACGGGGTTATGATTGTGTGCGTTTTCACAGCAATTTCCTCGCCGATCGAGCGCAGCGCCGTCGCTGGACCAGGAAGTCGAGAACCTCGCCTTCGTTGTCGACCGCACGCCGCAGCCAGTATTTCCGATCACGGATCCCAATGACCATCTCGTCGAGATGCCAGCGTGGGCTCGGGCGGGGACGGTTGCGGCGAAGATTGCTGGCGATCAGCCGACCGAACTTCAGAAACCAGCGTCGGATAGTCTCGTTTGAAACGTCGACACCACGCTCGGCCAGCAGGTCTTCGACGTTGCGAAACGACAGCGTGAACCGGGCATAAAGCCAAACCGCGTGCTGTATGACCACAGGCGGAAAGCGATGTCGCTTGAAAGATATCGGGATCATTCGGCGACGGTAGCGACACCTGACCGTCGCGGAAGGTTGAAGGCCGGTCCAGGTGTATTCCTAGACGACTAAGGCGATCATCATTTGCTGGAAATCCAACCCGGAAAGTTGATGACTTTCTGCAGAGTCGATGGACTGCTCAGCACCCGTTCCCGCTGCGCGCCTTAAAGATCGGGTCGAAGTCCAGGCCCTCGTAGGCAAGCCGTTTCATCTTCTCGATCAACAGGCTGTAGGCTTCGGGGGAATCATAAATTGCCGAAACGCTCGGGTCGGCGTGCCCCATCAGGAGATCCATTTCGCTGTCCTGGAATCCGCACTTCTTCATTGCTTGCTTGAAATTGTGCCTCAATGAATAGAGCGGCGTCTTGGCGGTCTTCACGCCGATGCGTGCGAGAAAGCCGATGTGTTCTTTGCCTTTCCCGTTAAAGAACCGGTTCGTGGTGTTGGAGTATTTTCCGTCCGTAGGCGGCCATTCTGGGAAGACCCGGCGTTCGCCGGCGGTCTCTGAAGCCTTCACGCGGTCGAGAAATCCGAGGTCTTGCAGAAACGGATGGATCGGTATTTCGCGAAATGAAGCTGGTGTCTTTGCACTCTTTCCGATCTCGTCATCATCCTGCTCTTCACCCCCATCGTCTTTCCCGTAATCTGCAGTTGCGCCATGGGGAGTGCCCGTATTGCTGAGCGCGGTGATGTTGAGGCACGGGTAGCCGCACCGTTCGATCACATCGGCGGTTTCCAGTTGCCCGAGTTCTTTGGGACGGACTCCCGCGAACAGCATGAAGAGCGGGCACCAGAATCGCCATGTCCAGTCGAGATGCGCGCCTGATGTGTAGAGGCGGTACGGCGACAAGGCTCCCAGGAACAGGGGTTGCCTGAAAATGATCTTCAGGCTGTCGGTCGGAAAAGCTTGGCGTGCGTTGAGCTTTTGCAGCCGCTTCTTGTAGTTCCGCGGGGCATCGACTGTGATGTCCTCGGCAATATTCTCGCGGATGAGGTGGTTTCGGTAGGCGTGCCCGAACACGCTCCGAATGTAGGTCAGGTACTTGTCGGTGATCGAGCGGATGCTCAGCGTCCTGCGGCGTTTCCCTCTCGGTTGTGACTCATTCCAGGTTATCGCTTTCTCGAGGCTGTCGCATTCGAGTTCTTTCGCACGGATGGGGAGCTTCAGCAGCTGGTCCCGAAAATATGTGATGTGGTGGGTCCTATACTTGGAGATCGGCATGGAGGAACAGAGGTCTTCGAACACCCTCATGACATAGCGATATTGATTCGCGGTGTCCGCCGCGATGCCAACTTTCTGCTTTTCCGCGATGACCAGGTCGACGTATTGGGTTGGCGACATTGCGGCACGTCTTTTGGCGTTGCGGGATGCGTCGTCTTCGTTCTCTTCTACGTCGCGCGTGTCCTCACCTTCCGTGATGCTGCGCGACACCATGCCAGAGTCGAGGAATCGTGGAGCGGGGGACTTTCCACCTGACTCCAGGCCCTTGAACACGTCATCGGTGGATTTGCCGTCCCATATTCCCTGGTCTTTCTCCTTTGCCCTTTTTGTCGCTTCCAGGAGAGCCCGCAGCAACCAGTGGCAGAGCTCGCGAAACCCTTCGTCATTCGGGTCGATCTCCTGGCCGTCGGCGACATGGCCGCCCCGGATCAGCAGATATCGGGCGTTGGCATCAACCGCGTCGAGGCATCCATCAGCGAGGTCCTTCTGAAGTTGCTCGATCGTCGCGTCGCGGTTCTGGATTGCGAGTTTCTGTTCTTCGACGAATTCCGGAAACTGCCTGCCGTGAATGCGGCTGACATGATCGATGTCGAGCTGGTGTTCATAGAAATTGCGAACGAGCTCCAAGATGGCTTCGTCGGAAATCACGGGTCTCATCCTCGCCAGCGAGACCAAGCGGGAGGCGATGGCCATCAGTCGTGAGGAACGACGGCGTGCCTCGGATAGGTCTCCGGTCTGCAGGCTCCGCTTTAGCTCGGTTTTGCCTACGACCGCAACTACCTCAGCAGGAATTCGGACGCGGAAGTAGTATCGATTCCCCCGCCGGACGATGTAAGGACAGGTCGCCATGATACCCTCTTGTGGCCCACTTCTGTGTCCCACTCGGTGGCGGCCTGGTCATTCAAAGTCCAGGTTTTCTGCGGTTTTTTTAGGGATGTGGAGGCGTTTGGGGGTAAGAGTCCCCCCCTCTCCGCCAGTTTTTTATCGGTTCCAGAAAAAATTCTTCAAGCTCACGCCATATGGCTGTGAAGCCCAGCTTTCCGCGGGGCTTTGCAGGGGCTTCCGTTTCTTCCCGAACCGGAGAAGGGGTGAGCGGACTTAACAGTGGGTGCCGAGGCCCCACTTTCTCTGCCGGCTGGCCGGACGGTTCGGGTTCGTGGGGGGATTAAGGGGGCTCAGGCGAAGCTCAACAGGGTCTTCTGGTCGGCCCAGGCGATGGGCAGGTTGGTACGCCTGAGTAGGACTTCCGCGGTGAGGTCGGCAGGCTGGGTTCCGGCGAGAATGGCCTCGACGATGTCGGGGGCGAGAAAGGCCAGAGGCAAGAGGCGCCCGACATACCGGTCGCTTATGCCCTCCGCTTGCGCGATGGCGGCAAAGGATTTGGCCCGCCCGGCAAGTACGTCGTCTAACCACCTGTGAGCGCGGGCCATTGCTTTGATCAGCACTGGGTCGGGCCGGGGTGCGTATGCATCCTTGTCCGCACCCTTGATCACGAGCCGCATTTCGACCCCGAACTCTTCCGGCACTTCGGGCTGACCGCGGAGGCCGTTGCCGCAAAGGCTAGATCAAAAATCGCAGACGGAAGGGAACGCTTGGCTAGACGGGAATCCAAGTAAGAACGAACCCCCTGAAAACGCGCAGTTTCCTGGGGTTTCTTAGATTTGGGTGCCGGGGGGCAGGATTTTAATTCACGACCTTCAGGTCATGAACCTGATGGGCATTCCTTGCCGGTGATCAGGAAGGCCGCTTTGCTGAACTACCGTGGAGTTCGTCGGGATAGTCGGCCCACCATTGCATAATTTCGATGCGCTCGTCCCAATATTCGGCTCTGGCATAAGCACGACGCCTTGTTCATGATTGCGTCGACCACCCCCATGTCGAAGTCCTCGACCGTCTTTGGACTTTAACTCAGCCGAATAGCGCTTTCGCGTAACTTTGCCCAAAAAATCCCGTCCCTCTCCCGGTCGGGATTAGCTTATCTGACTGTCCGGTTTTCCGGGGCCACCTCTCCTGAGCCGCGTTCGCCGCATTGTCAGAAATCGTATTCATGACCTTGCGCGGCGCCTTGGTCTGCGGATCGCTCGGGCGCATCCACGATCACAAAATCTCAAGCGCCAGCGTGACCGACGCACAGATACATCCACGGCTTGGTTGCTTTGTTGCCTGGTTGAGCGAATTGTGTTCTAAATGTCCACATTATGGACACGGACATCGGTGATAATCGAGCGATGCAGCCGCGGCCTGAATCTGGGCGGCGACGCAGAGATGCAGGGCAACCCCTAGGGGGGGCGCAGAGCGTCCGTCGGGCAATCGCGGTGCTGCGTATCCTGGCGGCGGGACGCGACGCTGGCCTTCCCCTCCCGGACGTCGTCAAGGCAACCGGTCTATCCAGATCAACCGTGCATCGGCTGATCCACGTCCTGATCGAGGAAGGAATTGTCGAAAAACGCCACAAGACCAAACGGTACGCGATCGGGCATCAGGTTCTCGAACTCGCACTGGCGCGCCCCTCTCGCTCCTCGTTGGTGGTGGCGGCGGAACCGTATTTGTCGGATATCGCTCAGGATATCGGTGACACCACCTTTCTCACGGTTCGGACCGGAGTAGACGCGCTGTGCGTCATGCGGGTGATCGGTACATATCCGGTTCAGGTGTTTTCCATCGAGGTCGGCGCGCGGCGGCCGCTCGGGGTGAGCACAGCCGGCGTGGCGATGCTCGCCGGTTTGCCGCCCTCGGAGGCGCACGAGATCATCATCAACAACGCCAACAGATTCGATGCCTATCGCACGAACCCGACATCCGTTCTCGAACAAGTCGCCGCCGCACGGCGCACCGGTTACTCCGTTCATCATTCCGGCATCGTTCCCGGGACCAAAGCAATTTCCGTCGCCATCAGGACGCCCGACGGACAGCCTTGCGCGGCGATTACGATCGTGGCAATCCGCGTACGCCTACGGCCGCAACGCGAGGCGGAAGTTGGCGAGATATTAAAGAGCGCTGCGCTCGCCATAGGAAAGCTGTTGCACAAATAGCGTGGGCCCGACGTGCGGTTTTGTATTGGCTTCCTTCCGATTTTTCAAACGGCCCGAGGGGAGTTTTCCGGCTGTTGGTTTCTCCCCGTTGTCGAACACCCCCGCATGGGCACTCCTCTCTACTCAGCCGGTTTAGATCAATTGCGTTCGCTGTGAACCAGAGGTCTTCAACGCCGGCCAGGGGGAAGCCGCTCACGGCCAATCCTTCACCGGGGCCCTTGCCGGTGATCGCCTGTACCTTCTTCATCACCGAGGCACCCACCGCCAATCGTCCCGTCACGACCGACCGATCCGGTGAACGACGCCCTATCAACGTCCGGATGGGGCAAGCAGCGCCCCTAATCTCGGAGTCGCTCCCCGTCACAGATTGAAGACCCCCGGGCCAGACCGGCCGGGAGATAATGTCAGTGAGCGCTCAGGCGGAACCCGGCTAGAACATCCCCCTTGCCATAGGCGAGCGCGAATGCGAGCGGGCCTACTGCCTTGAGCAGGCGAAGCCGTTCAGGCGGGCCGGCGCGCGAGCCTGCGCCGCGACCAGCCGCGCAGCAGCACCGCAATCGCGACGAGACCGACGCTGACGATGAGACCGACGAAGAGCGGAATCAACTTTGGGAAGAACATCCAGCTGGCCACCGCGGCCACGGTGCTCACGAACATCGATGCCACGCCCCACCGGCCACTGAGCAAGCCGGGACGGAATATGGCGAGCGTCAGCGGCAGAAAAATGCCACCGCCGCGCAACGCCATAGACATGTAGCTCCAGTCGAGAACATACGAGTTCAGGCTGGACAATGCGATCGCCATGGCCATGCAGGCCACGGTGGCGACGCTTGCGCGATTGGCGAGCAGAATGTGCGCGTCGGAACGCACGCCGAAGACACCGCGAACGATGTCGTTGGAGATCATCGTCCCGATGCCGAGCGACAAGCCGGCGATGGAGCCGACCACCGACAGGAGAAGGGCGGCAAGGCCAACGCCGCCGAGCCAGCCCGGCAGGTAGGTCACCAGGTACATGGGAAGTGCCAACACCGGAGCGAGATCGGGATGATGGACGTGCATGAACATCCCGATGGCAATGGAGGGCAGGCCGACCGGTATCACCATGGCCGCGGCGGTGGCGGTGCCGATCGCAGCGGTGCGGGCGTCGGCGGCCGAATACACCGCCTGAACGTAGGTCTGCGTGCAAAGGACGCCGACGATCAGCGACAAGGCGTTGCTGACGGCCACACTGCCGCCGCGGCCCCACAGACTGAACCACGGATACGCCGGGAACGAAGCCGAAAAATCAGGCATGCGATACAGGGCGAGTACGGCGCCCAGGCCGGCGACGCACAGCGCGGTCGCGAGAACCGACATTTTGAGGAGCCCCGAAACGCCGGCACCCTTCAAGCCGCCGAAAACGACGTACCCGACCACCAAAAAAACAATGATGGCAGCGGCGACCACATGCGAGGCTCCGGTCATCGCCGCGATCATATGAATGCCCGACAGGGCGCAGGCCACGCAGCTAAACAGGACGCCGAGCGAAGAGATGATGCTCGCCAATGGCCCAGCCTTGGGACCATACATCTTTGACAAGAATTGTGGAATCGTCTCAAGGCCGCTGTGGCGCAACGGGCGGGCATAGAACGCCGACATGATCAACAGGCCCAGGCCTCCGCCGAGCGTAAACCACCATGCCGAAAGACCGAACACGGTGGCGAGCTGGGCGGTTCCCACCGTTGCGGACCCGCCTATGATGGTCCCGGTTATGCCGCCGGCGATGAGGCCAGCGCCGGCCGATCGGCCGTTCAGGCTGTAACCTTCCGCCGTTTTGACAGATCGCGCCGAGAAGACGCCGAGCCCTATGACGGCGACGATCGTGAAGACAAGGCTACTGAGCTGGATCAGAGTAAGATGAGGCATGGATGTTGACCGCTGACTGTCGGCGCACGGAATCGAGTCAATTCCGTGGGGGCGCCTGTGCTTTGAGTATGACGAGTGTTGCTCCCGCGCGGCGATGCGGTCCAATGTTGTAATGCTAAATATTAATGCCTAAATTCGATTAAATGGCCGATCGGAAGGAGCGGGCATATGGCCTTGGATGTACGCCAGATTCGATGCTTCATTAAAGTCGCCGAAAGCTTGCATTTCGCCCGCGCAGCGGATCAATTGCACATTGCCCAATCGGCGCTCAGCCGGCAGATTCAGGCGCTGGAAAAGTCCCTCGGCGTTCGTCTGCTTTATCGCAACAAGCGAGCGCCGATCCGTTTGACCGACGCCGGAGAGATGTTCCTCGCCGAGGTGCAGCCCGGCCTTGCGCAACTTGAAAGAGCAGAGTCGGTCGCGCGCCAGATCGGACGTGGCGAGAGTGGCCGGCTCGAGATCGCCTACATCGCATCCGCCACCTATTCCGGGCTGCTGCCATCTGTCATATATGCCTACCATCTTGAATTTCCGGCGGTGACGGTCACGTTGCTGGAAATGGAGACATGGCGGCAACTGGAGGCGCTGTCGGAAAATCGCATCGACGTCGGTTTTCTTCGCCCTCGTCCCGAATACCCTCCCGGCATAGTGGTCGTGCCGCAACTGCGCGAGACGCTCAGTATCGCCCTGCGCGTTGATCACCCGTTGGCTGCGACCGGTAAGGCGATTCGGCCGATGGATCTGACCAACGAGTCATTCATTTTGCCTCAGTCCGACGATCGGGCCGGATTTGGCGAACATACGCGAGAGATCGGTAGATACGGGGGCTTTTCGCCAAAATTCTCATACAATGTCCGCGACTTCATTACGGCTCTCAACTTCGTCGCGATGGGGCTCGGAATTTCGGTCGTGCCCGCGTCGCTTCGGCGGATCCAACTGGCCGATGTAGTGTACCGGCCGCTCGACGGCCTGACGTTGCACGCCGAAATTGTCTCTGCGGTTCGACGGAACAACAATTCGCCGGCGGTACGGGAATTTATCAATGGCCTGCGAAAACGTGAGCAAGTGCTTCTGGCGTCGCGGGAGTAATATAGGGGGATGCGGGATCGTTGCGGAAAACATCTATTCACATCGCAAAAGTCATCTGATTGGGCTCGAGTGTGTAAATCGCGATATCGTGACGAAGACGTGCTTGGAACTCGTAAAGAATGGCCGTGTCGCGACAGTTGATTGCGAATGGAAGCATGTCTGTTTTTCCTCAACGGCGCCAATGATCTGCTCTGATCTTACGAGCACGCAGACTACTTCGACAAGAATGACTTCGTAACCAATTGTCTTGCCCGGTTTCCCAGACGGGCCGGCTGAAAAGTAACTGTGGAACGCTCCGGCAGGAGTCTTCGTTCGACATATGAAACCGGTTTGCCTTTGATGCGCTCAAGCGGACTGCCATTCTGATGGCAAGGGCGCTGATCACCATCGTCGCTGCCAACTTTGTGCCCTTCTGCGGATGCTTTGAGCCGCCGAGGCATCGAACCGCGCCGGGATTGTCTGAGGCTCCAAACCTCTAAAAAGGTGGAGCCGTCATGGGCAAGACGGCGGACAAATTCCCGACTGAGGTCCGCGAGCGTGCGGTGCGGCTGATCCTGCACCGCGAAGGTAGACATCCGTCGCGTTGGACGGCGGTGTGCTCGATCGCGGCCAATCTCTCCGCGGCGTGCTGGGGGTGGACGAACCGCTACAATCCAGAATGTTGCCCATCGTCAATGTCCATAATGTGGGCATTTGGAGCGCAATTCAATCGACTCGGCCATCGCAACAGGGAAAGTATGAGCGAATTGAGGTGCAATCGATGCGGGCCCAAGTCACACCATTCGATGCGGGGGAGGACAGGCATCTCGATCCCGCGAAGAAGGACGTTACTCGAGCCCTTCGATTGATCACCGGATTTGTCGTTCTTCGCCCAAAGGTCTGGGTGGCCCCCCTGTGTTTGGGGAAAGCGTCGCCAAACTGGTGCGCGGGCGCCAACTCGCCGCCGCTCAGTCGGCGACATGATTTGGAGGCAAGGTATGCGGTTGTTGAGTTACCTCGAAGACGGGCGTGAGCGGTACGGCGCGGTCGTTGAAGGCGACGTCGTCGATCTCGCCGCCCGCATCGGCAACGAATATCCCGATCTCAAGACGCTCATAGCCCGTGACGGGCTCTCTGCAGCACGAAACGCCTTAAAGGGGCAGTCGCCTGACAGGGAATTGGCGTCATTGACACTACTTCCGCCTATACCGGCACCCGAGAAACTTTGGTGCATCGGCGTGAACTACCGCGACCGCAATGCCGAATACAAGGATGGATCCAATCTGCAGAAATATCCGAGCCTATTCGTTCGCAATCCTTCGTCCGTTGTCGGATCCGGGCAGCCGATCGAGAAGCCGAACGTGTCTGAACAACTCGACTACGAAGGCGAGCTCGTCATCGTCGTCGGCGAACCTGGCCGTCACATCCCGCGTGAACAGGCATGGCGGCACATTTTCGGCATGACGCTGTGCAACGAGGGCAGCGTTCGTGACTGGCTGCATCACGCCAAGTTCAACGTCACGCAAGGCAAGAATTTCGATCGGTCGGGCAGTATCGGACCGTGGATCGTTACGGCCGACGAACTCGATCCGCGCGGACCTCACGACATCGTCACCCGCGTCAACGGCGAAACGCGACAACAGGATTCGACGGAACGTTTGATGTTCACGTTCGATTTTCTGATCGCGTATCTCTCGACCTTCGCGACGCTCAAGCCGGGAGACATGATCGTGACCGGCACGCCAACCGGCGCCGGCGCACGGTTCGATCCGCCGCGTTGGCTGAAGCCTGGCGACGTGGTCGAGGTCGAATCCGCCGGGATCGGCATCCTCCGCAACACTGTCGTCGAAGAGGATTGAAAGGCGATGCTCGACAACACGACGATCGAAGACTTGGCCCGAAGGCTGGACGGGGCCCAGCAGACCAAGTCGCTGCTGCGTATATTCTCGCTGGAGTACCCGGAGCTCTCGATCGAGGACGCCTATGCGATCCAGCGCGCGTGGACCCGCCTTCAAGTCGCCGGCGGTCGCGTCATCCGGGGGCACAAGATCGGGCTCACCTCGAAAGCGATGCAGAATGCCGTCGGCATCGCCGAACCGGACTACGGTGTTCTGTTCGAGGACATGTTCTATCCGGAGGCGACCGAGATTCCGTTCGACCGTTTCAATGGGGCGCGAATCGAGGTCGAGCTCGCCTTCGTGCTTGAGACGCCACTCCGGGGCCCAAACTGCACGATCTTCGATGTGCTGAAAGCCACCGGCCACGTCACGCCGGCGCTTGAGATTTTGGAATCGCGGATGCACCGGATTGATCCGGAGACCAAGGCAACGCGCAAGGTTATGGATACGATTTCCGACAATGCGGCGAACGCGGCTCTGGTGTTGGGTGGTCGGCCGTTTCTGCCGTACGACGCGGACTTGCGTTGGATCGGCGCGCTGTTGTTCCGAAACGGACAGATCGAGGAGACGGGTGTCGCCGCCGGCGTCCTCAACCATCCGGCCAACGGCGTCGCTTGGCTCGCGAACCGACTTGCGCTGCACGACGAGCATCTCGCCGCCGGTGAAGTGGTCCTCGCCGGATCCTTCACGCGGCCCGTCGACGTTCGCAAGGGCGACGTATTCCATGCCGACTACCGAGAGTTCGGGTCGGTGAGCTGCCAGTTTGTTTAGAGCCAGTTTGTATAGAAAAGGACAAAGCTGATGGCAAGACGTACCAGCATCCAGATCGGGGGATTCAAGCACGCCAACCCGATTCCGAACGCCAGCCGCATCGGCAATCTTCTGATGTCCGGCGTCATCCTCGGTCGCGATCCGCAGACGGGGAAAATGCCGGAGTCGATCGAAGACCAGTGCGTGAACATGTTTGCGCACATGAAGGCGATCGTCGAGGCGGGCGGCGGCACGACCGACGACATCATCAAGATGACGGTCTGGCTGCAGGACCGCTCACAGCGCGAGCCGGTGAACGCGGAGTGGGTGAAGATGTTTCCGGACGAGCGGTGTCGCCCGGCTCGACACGCGCTGCAGATGAACATGGATGGCGGCGCGCTGGTGCAGTGCGATGTCATCGCCGTGATTGGTTGAGAAGAGGTAAAAAATCATGCCCGACTATATGGCTTTCGATCCGAACCCGCGTCGGCCGTCGGTGTTGCCGCCTGCGCACACGTGTGACAGCCAATTTCACGTGCTCGGCCCGCTGTCCAAGTATCCGGTGCGGCCGGGTGCGGCTTACCAGATGCCGACGGCAACGTGGGAGGCGGCGCTTCGCGTCCACAAGGCGCTGGGCATCGAGCGCGGCGTGATCGTGCAGACGACGACCTATGGCGCCGATCACGCGGTGGTTCTCGATGCACTCGCGGCGATGGGGCCGAACTATCGCGGTTGCGCGAACGCGCTGGTGTTCGCGGAGGCGACCGATTCCTATATCGAGAAGCTGCATGCGGCCGGCGTGCGGGGTGCGCGGTTCAGCTTCCGGCAGGCCCTGGGGGCAGTTCTCAGTGACGCCGACTTTGCGCGCGCCATCGCGCGGATACGGGAGTTGGGCTGGTACGTGAAAATCCAGCCGGAGAAGGACGGGATTGCCGGCAGCGCCGCCAAATTCGAGTCGCTCGACGTCCCGGTCGTGATCGATCACATGGGCCGGCCGGATCCCATCCGCGGCCGGGACGATCCCAGCCTGCGCAAGATGCTGGAACTGCTGTCCAAGGGCAACTTCTGGGTCATGCTTTCGCTCGGCGAGAAGACCTCGAAAGCGGGCTACCCCTGGGACGATGTGACCCCCATCGCCCGCGCCTACATCGAAGCCGCGCCGGACCGGTGCATCTGGGGCAGCGACTGGCCACATCCCGTTTCGGTGGTGCAGCCGCCCAACGACGCCGAATTGCTGGAGCTCCTCTATCGCTACGCTCCGGACGCGGAGGAACGCCACCGCATCCTGGTCACAAACCCGGCGAAACTGTTCGGGTTCGCCGAATCTACAGACGATATTGGCGGCAACCGATATGCGGTAGCTCAATAACGGGCCGGGAGGCAAGCGAGCAGAAGGTGGCTGGCGGCTGGCGCCGGTTCGGAATTGCTGAACGGAATATCCGTCGGTGTGGGTTCGTTGATGCCGACGACCATCGGGGATCCGACTAACCTGACCGGATACCACACCGGCGGATTGATGAGTTTGGTCGGCTTTGCTGTGCCGGGTTTGATCTATGCCGTGACGTTGGCGCTTCGAAAGTTCGAACTTTGTGTACAAGCAAAATTTACAGGGGGAATGGCTGACCACGATGCGTCGTTTTGAAAGGTTGTTTGATCCAATCACAGTCGGGCAGTGCCTCATCAAGAATCGCTTTGTCATGGCGCCGATGGGGCCTGCCGGATTGTGCGACAGCGACGGCGCGTTCACGGAACGTGGGATCGACTTTTACGTGGAACGCGCCAGGGGCGGCGTTGGTCTGATTATTACCGGCATGAACTTCGTGGAAAATGAAGTGGAAAAACACACGAAGGGAGCCATGCCCTGTCCGACCGACAATCCGATGCTCTTCATACGGATGGCAAGAACGCTCACCGAACGGGTGCACGCCTACGATGCGAGAATCTTCTTGCAGATTTCGGCGGGCTTCGGACGCGTGTCGAGCCGCGTCCATCCCGGCGATCTGCCTGTTGGACCATCGGTCATACCGCATCGGTGGATCGATGGACTGATGTGCCGCGAGCTGAGTACGGACGAGGTCAAGAGGATCATCGCGAAGCTCATTGATGCCGCCGGTGTGGCCAAACGCTCCGGATTCGACGGGGTGGAAATCCATGCCATGCACGAAGGATATCTGATCGACCAGTTTGCAACGGAACTGTTCAACAATCGCACGGACGAATATGGCGGGAGCCTGGAAAATAGGATTCGGATGGCGGTTGAGATCGTTCAAGGCATTAAAAACGCTTGCGGAAATGATTTCCCGGTGGTGATGCGATATAGCCCCAAGAGTTTCATCAAGGAGCTCGGGCATGGCGTCGTGCCAGGGGAAGAATTCACTGAACTGGGACGCGACCTCCCCGAGGGACTGGAGGTGGCGAAGCTGCTGGAGAAGGCAGGGTATGATGCTCTGGACTCGGACGTCGGTAGTTACGACTCCTGGTACTGGAGCCATCCGCCGATGTACCAGAAAAAAGGATTGGCGCTGCCATTCAATGCAGAGGTCAAGAAGGTCGTCGACATCCCGGTCATTACAGCTGGCCGGATGGACAATCCGGAGCTGGCCAGCGCGGCGATCGAAAAGGGCCAGACCGACATGATAGGGCTCGGCCGGCCTTTGCTGGCCGATGCGCAGATCGTCAACAAGATTAGGGTCGGAAAGCACAAGAGAGTTCGCCCGTGCCTGTCCTGCCACGAGGCGTGTATGGGCAGGCTAAAGGCATACTTAACGATTTCGTGTGCTGTCAATCCGAGTGCCGGCAGAGAGCGGGAATACGCGCTGGCACCCGCGGCGAAGAAGAAGAGAGTGATGGTAATAGGCGGCGGGGTTGCGGGATGTGAAAGTGCCCGCGTGCTGGCGCTGCGTGGTCACGATGTGCAGCTCTTCGAAAAGAGCGGACGGCTGGGCGGAAATCTGATCCCGGGTGGCGCGCCGGATTTCAAGGAAGACGATTTGGCCTTAGCCGACTGGTATACACAGGAGTTGGCGGAGCTGGACGTCAAAGTGAGTTATCTCACCGAGGTGACACCGGAAATGGTCCGGACAGCTGAAGCCGACTCGGTCATCATCGCAACCGGTTCCAAACCCAGGAAGTTCAGTCTGGGAAATGACGAACGAGTTTATGTCGCGGCGGACGTTCTGACCGGCCAAAAGGACGCCGGAAACACTACCGTGATTATCGGCGGCGGCCTCGTCGGGTGCGAAACGGCGTTAATGCTCGTGAGGCAAGGCAAGAAAGTGGTGATCGTCGAGGCGCTAGACGAGATCCTGAGTCTCGCCGGTCCGCTATGTTACGCCAACCGGGAAATGCTGGCCGATCTCTTGCGCTTCCATCACGTCGAAATCCGCACTGGCACAAAGGCCGTTCGACTCGACGGGCAGAGCCTGTTCGTGACGAAGAACGGCGTCGAGGAGAAGGTTACGACCG
This sequence comes from Shumkonia mesophila, assembly GCF_026163695.1. NCBI lineage: Bacteria > Pseudomonadati > Pseudomonadota > Alphaproteobacteria > Rhodospirillales > Shumkoniaceae > Shumkonia > Shumkonia mesophila. The sequence continues at coordinate 38,350 of NZ_JAOTID010000014.1, forward strand.
ACTCGGTAATAATCGCGGTGGGATATGACGCGAATACTTCGCTGTACGATGCATTGCTGTATGACATCGAGGAAATTTACCAAGTGGGTGATGCGAGAAAGGTGTCGAACATAATGTACGCGATTTGGGACGCCTTTGAAGTGGCCAGAAATATTTAGGCCGCATATCTCTCGAATGAACCGACAGATAAAAAGAGGAGATCGGGTCGTGGAACCGAAGGAATACGTATTGGGCGTGATCAACAAGGCGCGGGACGCTCAGCGCATATTCGAGGGCTATTCGCAGCAGTCGGTGGACGCCGCCGTTCGCGCGATAGGAAAAACTATCTACGACAACGGCGACATGCTTGCTCGCTTGGCGGTCGATGAAACCGGAATGGGCAAGTATGAAGACAAGATCGTCAAGAACCAGGGCAAGGCAAAAGCCGTCTGGAACAAACTCAAGGGAGTGAACAGCCGAGGAATTGTCCGCACGATCGAGGACGAGGGGTTGGTCGAGATCGCCAAGCCGATCGGCGTCATCGGCGCTATTTCTCCGACGACGAATCCGACGATCACTCCGATGCACAACGCGATGATCGCATTGAAGGGCGGAAATGCGATCGTCGTTTGCCCGCACCCGAGAGCAAAGAAGACGAGTAACATGACCGTCGAATTGATGCGGCAGGTATTGGTGGAAGCCGGTGCGCCGGCCGATCTGATACAGATCATCCCGGAGCCGACGATAGAGATTTCCGGCCTGGTGATGCAGCTGTGTGACGCGTGCATTTCCACCGGTGGGCCGGCAATGGTGAAGGCGGCATACAGCAGCGGCAAACCCGCGTTTGGGGTCGGCGCCGGCAACGTGCAATGCATCGTGGACGATGACGTCGCGGCGGAGGGCGTCGCGATGAAAATTGTGCGTGGAAGGACCTACGACAACGGAATCCTGTGTACGTGCGAGCAGAGCGCCATCTGTCCCGTGACGATCTATGACGCGATGGTTTCGGCGTTCAGGGACATGGGCGCCTATTACGTCGAGAAGCCGGCGGAGGTGGACGCTCTAAGAACGGCGATGTTCGGCGAAGGGGGCATAAACAAGGATGTCGTGGGCGCTTCGTCCGTCGCGATCGCGAAGATGGCCGGCATCGAGGTGCCGGAGAATACGAAGTTCTTGTTGGTCGCGATTTCCGGAAGCGGTCAGGTAGAACCCTTGTCGAAGGAAAAACTGTGCCCGGTACTGGCGATCTACCGGTACGACACGTGGGAAGAGGCGGTCGATATCGCCGGGAATAACCTTCTTCACGAGGGCACGGGACACAGTGCAGTCATTCATTCCAATAACAGACAGCACATACTGTATGCGGCGGAGCGACTGCCGGTGTCGCGTATCGGGGTGAACATGATCGGGTCGTCTGGTCTCGGCGGCAGCTTCGATAACGCCCTGAATCCGACGGCGACGCTGGGGTGTGGTTCTTGGGGAAACAACTCGATCAGCGAAAACTTGTGGTGGAATCATCTGGTGAATATCAGTCGCGTCGCGGTGGCGATGCCCGGCAAGCGGATTCCAACCGACAGCGAAATATGGGGGTAAGGGGGACGAATGGTCTACAAGAGTTTCGACGAATTGTTTGCAGGAATTGGCGGCGCCGGCGATCGGAAGAAGACGGTGGCGGTGATGGCTGCCGAAGACGCCCACACGCTGGAGGCCGTGGGACAGGCGGTCAACGCCGGAATCGTGGACGCGGTGCTGATCGGCGACGGCAAGAAGATCGAGCAACAGCTCGATCTGTTACCCAAAAAGTTCGCGAACGCGATAATCCATGCTTCATCGAATGTGGACGCCGTCGCTACTGCCGCTGAATTGATAAAGAAGGGCGAAGCCCATTTTCTGCTGAAGGGACTGTTGCAGACGGGCGAGATGATGAAGGTTCTCATGCGCGAGGAAAGCGACTTTCGCACCGAGCGACAGTTATCTCACTTAAGCATCGTTCAGATCCCGAATTATCACAAGCTGATCGGTTTGACCGACGCGGCGCTCAACGTCTACCCGGATTTGCCGCAGAAAAAGGAGATCGTGATCAACGCGGTCGATGCCATGCACAGCATGGGGTTTGTCGAGCCGAAAGTCGCCGTGCTGGCGCCAGTCGAGCAGGTGAATCCAAAAATTCAGGAGACCGTGGATGCGGACGCCCTGAAGCTGATGAACAGGCAAGGCGAACTGCCGGGATGCATCGTCGACGGTCCACTGTCCTATGATCTGGCCATGAACCGCGAAGCGGCCGAAGTAAAGGGGATCGACAGTGCAGTCGCCGGGGACGTGGACCTGTTGGTGGTTCCGAATCTGTCCGTCGGTAACACGCTGCTGAAGGCGCTTCGATATTCCGCGAAAGCGACGACCGCTGGGATCGTCGTCGGCGGCAAAGTTCCTTTGGTGTTGACGTCGCGGGCGGCTGAAGTGGCGGCGAAGTATCTGCCTATCGTTCTGGCCGCCGCGGCGTGTGCCAGGCAATAAAACACCTTCTCTTGGATCGAATATATGAAGACAGGGGCCGAATGGTGTCCAAAGACGTGTATAGGATCCTTTCAATAAATCCAGGATCGACGTCAACGAAGATCGCTGTGCACGAAAACGAGAGCGAGCTTTTTCGAAATACGATCGAAAACGCGGCGGAGGAATTGGCGAAGTACAAGTCCATGGTCGATCAGTTCGACATGCGCCGTTCCGCCATCCTCGAATGTCTGGGTGAGCAGAAATTTCCGTTGGAAAGCCTTTCTGCGGTGGCCGGGCGGGGCGGAAAACTCACGCCCCTGAAGCGCGGCGCCTATCGGGTGACCCAGGAAATGGTGGACTTCTTGAGGTATCGGCCGATCGACGAGCATGCATCGAACTTAGGGGCGATCATCGCCCATAGTATCGCCCAACCTCTGCATATCCCGTCCTATATATACGATGCGGTCGTCGTCGATGAGTTGGAGGAGATCGCCCGGTTTTCGGGCGTTCCGGAGATCACCAGGCGGGCATCGTGTCATGTCCTGAACATGCGGGCCGTTTCGCGCAAGATCGCGGAGAAGCTGGGTAAAGGACTGGACGAAGTGAATATCGTGGCCTGTCATATGGGTGGCGGAATCACGATGTCGGTTGTCAGTGGCGGTCGGATGATCGATGTGCTGACGGACGAAGAAGGGCCGTTCTCGCCGGAGCGAGCCGGGCGGGTTCCTTGCCGGCAATTGGTCGACATGTGTTTTTCCGGTGCACACGACAGGAAATCCGCGACCAGGCGGATGCGGGGGAGCGGCGGGCTAGTTGCCTATCTCGGCACGAACGACGCGCGTGACGTGGAAAGGAGAATCAAGGACGGCGATGCGTATGCCGCCGAGGTGTATCAGGCCATGGCTTACCAGGTGGCGAAAGGGATAGGAGAGATGGCGACCGTCGTGAGCGGACGGGTGGATGCGATCATCCTCACGGGCGCCATCGCCCATTCGGACATGATGATGGGAATGATCAGGGGAAGAGTCGAATTCATCGCACCGGTCATGATCGTTCCGGGTGAAAATGAACTGGAGTCCCTGGCTCTGGGAGCGTTGCGCGTATTGAGGGGCGAGGAAGGCGCACGCGAGTTCATTGCACCATGAAATCTGTGGTCCGTGCGTACCGAGAGGGTAATCGCACTGACGGTGGGGTTGTGATCAAAGACTGGGGATGAGGTCGGGCAAGCCGTTCTTGCGCGCCGCCTGAGCCCATACATCCTCGCCGCCGCCCTCGGCCCACGCTTCGCCTGAACCCGACCACAGGTGCCTTTCTTCATGACCGACGGCTTTGTCATCCGGCCCATTCGCGGCAAGGACGTGACCGCTGAATTCCTCGGCGAGGGGTGGCTCGCCTCCCGGGCAGCCGACCGCTTCGGCGCTCACATGGGCTGGGCCAGCAGCGTCGCGGCGGGGTCCTGCTGCTCCGCCCCCGACCGTGCGGGACGTCACCCGTTCACATCGGGCTGGATCACCCGAAGCTCGACATGGCCGTCGGCGTGGAGGGGCGTTCGCGCCACCGCCGATGCGACAGTCCCGCAATCCCTGCACCAGTGCGGCAGTAACATCGATCGGGGCGGCTACGCTCGCCGGACAAGGTCGAACTCCGACGACCGGCGGCCGTGGTCCACCACATCCTCGGTCGCTAGATCGTGCATGGCAAAAGTGTCATTTCTCTCCAACGTGACTGCTCGCCGGCAGGCTGTTTTTTTTATCTTTCCCGGACTTGGACCTCGATCTTCCTTAATAGGCCGCCTTCAATACGGCCAAAATCTGCGCTTCGGCCGCGGGATGCGGATTGAACCGCAATTGGATGCTCTTCAGAGCGTCTTTGGCCACCAAAGGCAGGACGTCTTCTTTCGCCCCGGCATCGCGCAGCCGGATCGGTGTGCCGATGTCTTTCTGAAGTGTGCGAACCGCATCGATCAATTTCTCGGCAGCCTCTCGTGGATGGTCGCCACGCCTGCTCAGACCTGCTCCAACGCTGAGAGCAGCGTATTTGTTCACGGCGACCCCAACGTTGAAGTCCATCACGAAGGGCAGAACAATGGCGTTGGCAAGTCCGTGCGGAATGTGAAAATGGGCGCCCAGAGGGCTCGCCAGGGCATGGCACAGGCCGAGATAGGCGGAATTAAAGGCGGCACCAGCGAGGAACGCGGCCTGAAGCATGTTTTCTCTGTCGATCAGACTCCTGCCGTCTTGGACCGCCTTAGCCAGCGACGAAAAGATGAGCCGGACGGAGGAGATTGCTAGGGCATCTGTGACGGGCTGCGCAATGTTCGAACAGGCGGCTTCGACCGCGTGGGTCAGAGCATCCATGCCGGTCATCGCAGTCAAGGCTGGCGGCAGCTTCTCCGTGCAACTGGGATCCAGGATAGCGATCCGTGGAGCAAGGTGAGGGCTGGCGAGAGTGAATTTTTCGTCGTGGTCGGTATCAGTCATGACGGCGAACATCGTGACCTCGCTGCCCGAGCCGGCCGTGGTCGGAACGGCAACGACCGGCAGGATGGGTGCCGGCACCTTGTCCACACCGGCGTAGTCCTTGAGGTGCCCTTTGTGCGTGGCCAGAAGCGAACCCGCTTTGGCCGCATCGAGCGAGCTGCCACCGCCGATACCGATGAATGCGGTCGCTCCGACCGAAAGCGCCACCTCGGCAATCGCCTGGGCGGTTTTGATGCTGGGGTCCTGTTCGACCGACGAGTAGATGTCGACGGAAAGTCCGGCGGCGGTCAGGCTCTTGACGATCTGTTCGGGTAATCCGGTCATCAACAATCCCGGGTCCGTGACGATGAGAACTTTCCGGGCATCGAAGTTTTGTAGCTCTTTCGGGATGTCGTTCAATGATCCGGCACCGGACAACATCTTGGTGGGTAGAGAAAAACTGGTAGTCATGGAACACCCTTCTTTGCTTGTCGAGGCACGGCTTGAACAGCCCGACTCGGCCGCATTTCAATTTCTAGAGGCCTTCACCCGGCAATAGGTCCTTCAATCGAATACCTGCGGAGAACGTCCACATCTTGAACGTGGAGAGTTCCTGTCGGTGTCGTCGCTTGAGCTTTTTATGGGTAATGAATCCGGACGAAGAAGACGGACTGGAGTGATGGCTTTCCGGTGGTTCGAACGGAGCGCGAGTAGGGAGCCGCGCCCTTTGTTCACAGGCTCGGCTCGTCCCGGTTAGGCGCTTCCCGGGAAGACCAGACGTTTGATGTTGTAACCGGGGTTGACCATGCTGATCGTAGTCGTCCGTCGCGCCGTTGCCGTGATTGCGGCATCTGGTTGGTAGAGGGAAGCCGAGGACCGACCTCAATACGATAGCCGGTGGCGGTGCTGAAGCCGGCCTTGGCGAAGGCGGCCGTCTTGCTGTCGGTTCAGCGCAGTGTCAAGAAGGGTCCCTCATTTGACGGTCGGCCACAGCCACCAGGGCGGCAAGAACGGCAACGGCCATGGCTCCAAAAGCCTCGAATGATCGTGTCCTGGTCACTTCGGCCATTCGTTCAACTCGCAGCCAAAGTCTGCTTCCTACCCAAGGCGCAATCTGACTCGAGGCAGCCATTTGGCTGAGCATCCCGAGATCGGCGAAAAGGCCTTACATCCTATTCTTTGAACCTTTTGGCCAAGTCCGCACTCGAGCGCATCAGCAGGCTGGTATCAACACCAATGGCGACGAAGGTGGCGCCGAGGTTGAGATAGTGCCGGGCGTCCGATTCAACGGTTGAGAGTATGCCGATGGGTTTGCCGACCTTATGAATTCGTTCAAACGCGGATTCGATTGTCTTTCTGAGTTCGGCGCTGTCTTCCGGCAGTTTGAGACCGCAATTAGCAGCGAGGTCGGCCGGGCCGACGAAGACCCCGTCAACGCCTTCGACGGAGGCGATTGCTTCGAGATTGTCGAGCCCGGCGCGGGATTCGATCTGCACGAGAACGCAGATCTCATCATCCGCACGCACCTGATATGCCTGGATTGTGCCGTAACGCGCGGCGCGCATGGCACCAGCCACGCCGCGTTTGCCGGCGGGCGGGTAGCGCGTTGCCCCCACCGCATAGACCGCCTCAGCTTCCGATTCGACGTAAGGGATAAGGAGCGTCTGGACCCCGATATCGAGGAGCCGTTTGATGCGAACCCGGTCGTTGGAACTGGGGCGGACAACCGGAAAAACCGGATAGGCCGCCGCGGTCTGCAGCTTGCGCAGAACATCCCGGTCCGAACTGGGGGTATGTTCCGTATCGAACAGCAGCCAATCGTAGCCAGCCACCGCCGCCACTTCCGTAGCCGTGTCGCCGTCAAGTGTGCACCAGAGTCCGATCATCGGCTGCTTGTCCAGAAGCGCCGTCTTGAACCCATTTTTGAGCAAATCCCGACCCATGCCGCTTCCTCCATTCCGCGAGCGCATTGAGGGTGTTTCGTGACACAAGCTCGGCGAATTTGGCAATTGAAAATGGTTGTAAGTTCCATATTATGGAAGAAATACGGAGTTTGATGCGTCATGGAAAAGACCAGGCTGGCCGGTGCGCAAAGTATCGATCGGGCCTTCGATATTCTGCATCTGATTGCGACCGCCTCCTCACAGGGAATTCGCCTGAAGGACATAAGCGGCAGGACCGGGCTTCCCCAGCCGACAGCGCACAGAATTCTGGCAAAGCTGCAGGAGCGCGGCCTCATCGAGCGTATTCGGGGCGGCGCGCGGTATGTTATCGGTGGCGAGCTGACCCTTCTGGGGCTCTCCACCGGCGTGCGCCGCTTTCGCGAACTGGCGGGACCGACCTTGCGAGAATTAAGCGATGAAGTGGGGGACGCGGTCTTCCTGACGGTGCGAAGCGGATTGGATACAGTCTGCGCGGACCGCAAGATTGGCAGTTATCCGATCCAGGTTCTATCAATCGAGATCGGTTCCCGCCGTCCTTTGGGGATTAGTGCCAACAGTGTCGCCATGCTATCGCGGATGCCCGAGGCGGAAGCGACGGACATTCTGGAGAAGAATGCGGAGAGACTTTCTCCTTTCAAAATGCCGCAGGCCGTATTGCAAGAGCGCATTGCGGTGGCCCGCCAGCGAGGCTATGTCTACATCAGTCAGGCCATTGTGAAGGGCTCAAGCGCGATCGCCATGCCGGTTTGCGATGTGGTGGGTCGGCCGATTGCCGCCATCAGCACAATCGCGGTCCTGTCCCGGCAGAGCAAGAGGCGTTTGCCTAGCCTGATAAGCCTCCTGCACAAGGCGGCTGAAAACATTTCTGAGCTGTCCCATCAGGAGGCTGTCAAGGCCGGATCTTCCGAGAAGCCCTTCCCCCGGTTCTGACCTTAGCTGCCGCTTGCGCCCGCTATCGAGAAACGGCGGCACGAGCAGGGCAAAAATAAACACCGTCTCCGGGGCATGCCCCGCAGACGGTGTCGGTACGATTTGATGATCCACCCAAGGCCGAATGTGGCCTGCGGGCGTTATAGTTCTGGCGCCAGCGCGGCATACCGTATCGCCCCGCCGCCACCCAACAGCACCACAGCCCGCGATGTGCCGATGACGAACCAGTTTTCGTCGAGGCATTCGTCGCGGAATTTGCCGTTGAAACTCTCGACATAGGCATTCTGGACCGGCTTATCGGGTTTGATGAAGCGGAGTCCAGCATCCGCAACCATTTGGCGTCCGAAACCACCATCCCGCCGAACTTCGACTTCCAGCGGTAAAAGGTGTTCTCCGAAAACAAAAATCCCGTCACTGTCCGGATGTGACTCCGAAAAAAGGCAGTAAAATTGGCAGCCGAATCGGGCGTCGTTTGCCGGTCGTTAACCGTGCGCGCGTAGGGTCGCCGGCATCGACTCTCCAGCCGGGCGACGACAATGATTCGAGAGATCATCAAGAGACTGCTTTGCGAGCGATCATGTAGGAATCGGTGTGTCACTGCCAGGGACACGATCATTGTCCGGCTGCGCGAAAAATAGAAAAACTCCTCAAAATTCCATATTATGGAAGTTTTGACGTTTCTTTGTTGATTGCGGATTTGAATGCCGTCACTCGTATTATCAGGCGGCGAATGGCATTCGTGTCTTTGCCGGGAAAGAGGAGAACGTTAACGCTTTAGGGAGGCACTATGCGTAACTTGCTCAAAATTTTGACGGTGGCCGTCGCAAGCGTCATGCCGATGGCTGCTCACGCTGCCGATTTCCCCACGAAACCGGTCATGATCGTCGTTCCATATCCGCCTGGTGGCAACGTTGACAGCGCAGCACGCATCATCGCGCCGAAAATGGGAGAGCTGCTCGGCCAGCCGGTCGTCATCCAAAACCGCGCGGGCGCAGGAGGAATGATCGCTGCGCAATATGTAATGGGCGCCAATGCAGACGGCTACACGCTGTTCATGGCGGCCAACGGGCCTCTGCTTTTCGCGCCCATGACGATGAAGCGACCAGATGTATATGACTGGAAAAAGGACTTTGCTCCGATTGGTGCGGTTTCCATTACGCCGATGGTTTTGAGTGTCCGCGCGGACCTTCATATCGACAGCCTGCAGAAGCTTCTGGATCAAGTGGACTCGAAAGGTCTGCTGATGGCGTCACCGGGTGCTGGCACGACCAATCACCTTGCCGCCGAGTTGATGATGGAGAAATCCGGCAAGCAATGGCGGATCGTTCAATACAAGGGCAATGCACCGGCTGTTACGTCTCTGCTCGGCGGGGAAACGGCCTTCAGCTTCGACCAGATTTCGGTTATTTTGCCGCATATCAAGGAAGGTGTGGTTGTTCCGCTTGTTGTTACCTCGGATGAACGCGTACCGACGCTTCCTGATGTCCCGACCTTTAAGGAGGCTTCTAAACTCGGCTTTCAGGCCGTGACATTCACCGGTTTGCTTGCTCCGGCGAAAACGCCCGACGACGTCATCAATGCCATTTCGAAGGCCCTGACTGTAGCTTTGTCCGACAAGGGCGTGCAAAAACAGTTTGCAGATCTGGGTTCGCTGACGAAAGTGACGACACCGGCGGAATTTAAGAGCTTTCTGGGTGAAATCGACGACACTTGGCGTCCGGTCGTCCAGAAGGTCGATACTGGCCGCTAAACGCTTCGTTGGATTGCAACTAAAATGAGAAATTCCCTCCGGTTTGGCCGGCGTGCCGACCTCGTGTTCTCCTGTGCCCTCTTGATACTCGGCGCTGTCGTGACGCTGGCCGGGTGGCATTATGGCCTGGGATATCATCTTAATGACATCGGGCCCGGCGTTTTTCCCGTCGGGCTCGGTGTTCTTCTGATGGTCTTGGCGCTTATGTCTTTGCGGGAAGCATCTGGCTCGAGGGAAGCACACCGTATCGCACCTGTGTTGTTTATTCCGCTTGGCATCATCGCTTGGGGTTTGCTGATCAATACAGCAGGCCTCCTGGCAGCCACGATCGCGCTGATCGCGCTTTATGTCTTTGGTGAGCCCCGCTTGAAGCCGTTCGGCGGAGCCGTTCTCGCATTGTCGCTGACAGCGGCCGGCTACGTCTTATTCGTGCTTGGCTTGAAGCTTTCACTACATGTTTTCTGGGGCTGAATCATGAGCATATTGAGCGATCTTGCGTCCGGCTTTGGAATCGCGCTGACCTGGCAGGCGCTCTCCATCTGCTTTAGTGGCGTTCTGCTTGGCACATTCGTTGGCGCTCTTCCCGGCATCGGCGCCCTGGCGGCTATTTCGCTTTGTCTTCCGCTGACTTATTACATGGAGCCGGTTCACGGGCTGATATTGCTCTCCGGCATTTTCTATGGCGCGCAATACGGCGCCTCGACATCGTCAATCCTCTTGAACATCCCCGGCACGCCGTCCGCTGCGGCGACCTGCCTCGATGGTAACCCGATGGCCAGGAGCGGCCGGGCCGGTCAGGCTCTCTTTATCGTGACGTTGAGTTCCTTTTTCGGTGGGTCGGTTGCCATTCTGATCCTCGTTGCTTTCGCGCCGCCGCTTGCGAAGTTCGCCCTGAGCTTTGGTGCGCCTGAGTATTTTGCTGTCATGCTGCTCGGCCTGATCGCCGCTTCGACTGCGTCTCTCGGTTCTGCTGTAAAGGGACTGGCGATGGTGGTGCTGGGATTGATCTTCGGAGTGGTCGGAACGGATGTAACGTCAGGCACCTATCGTTTAGCGCTCGGATTTGTCCAACTGACGGATGGCATCAGCCTTGTTGCCATGGCGATGGGTCTTTTCGGTATCGCAGAGGTACTGGCCAGTCTGACCCGGCCCGAAGTAAAAATGCCGACCGACAGCAAGGTCTTTAGCTTGCGGCACCTCCTCCCGACGCGAGAGGAAGCTGTACGGGCTGTGAAACCGGCCGTGCGAGGCTCGCTGATCGGTTCGTGGATTGGCGCACTTCCAGGCACCGGTCCCGCCATCGCCGCCTTTCTGGCCTATGCGATCGAAAAGCGCGTATCGCGGACGCCCGAGCGTTTCGGCACGGGTGCGGTGGAAGGGATTGCAGCACCGGAGGCGGCAAACAACGCTTCGGTTCAGGCGGCGTTCATTCCGACATTATGCATTGGGATTCCGGGCGACGCGGTTATGGCTTTCATGCTGGGCGCGATGATCCTGCACGGCGTTGTTCCCGGTCCGCAATTGATCCACGAACAGCCGGACCTGTTCTGGGGGCTGGTGGCCAGTTTCTGGGTAGGCAATATTCTGCTTGTCGTTTTGACCTTGCCGCTGATCGGTGTCTGGGTGAAGGTTCTGGCCATACCGCGTCAGATCCTCTACCCGACGATCATTTTCCTGATCTGCGTCGGGGTCTACAGCGTCAACAGCTCTGTTTTCGACGTGTTCATCGCCATCGTTTTCGGCCTGCTTGGCTACATGATGTCGGTGCTGAAATATCCAGCAGCTCCGGTTTTGCTCGGTTACATACTCGGGCCGCTGGTCGAGGAGAATTTCCGCCGGGCGCTGTTCATTTCCAACGGCGATTTCACCACCTTTGTCAGTTCTCCCGTGTCCGCCGGTTTCCTGCTGATGTCCGTTCTTGCCCTGGTTGTGCCGCCGATTCTCAATATCAGGCGCAAGCGGCTGCTAAACGACAGGCAATTGAACGTAAGCCCATTGGAGTCTGATTAAAACCGGCAGGCTGCTAAGGTCAGAACCGCCCGGCCGACTACGGCAGTTTCTGTTGGAAATGTGAGGATTGCTGCGGGGATGACTTCCTGATTCAATTCTCCTGGGAACGGGAGGAAGCGGCGACGATGGGCGAACGGGCGGTCTCGCCCATCGCTGGTTCTGCCGCCTCGGCCTGGAGGGAACGGTCCCCGATCATTCGACCTTCTCGAAGAACCGACACGACCGCTTCCGCGATGGCGACCTGTTGCGGCGGCTGTTTGGGACGACGGCGGCGTGTTGCATAGCAGAAGATCTGGTCGGCGGGGCATGATTAATCATGCCGTCACATCGTGGGACAGAACAGCCTAGAACAGTTGTGCGGCAGCTTGGAATGCCAACCGATATGGTTTTGAGCCACCGATTTGAAGCATTAGTCATCTGATTTTTCTCCCTCGTTTTTGGGACCGACTACTCCCTGTTTATCGACTTTGTTTCCCTGCCAAGGGATAAAAGTTCCTTGTTCTGTCCCTCAGGGAAATTGCCGGTTTAGCCTATTTAAGTCAGGGGGTTAGAGTGGAGATCCAAGTCCATAAAAGGTCGGATTCGCAGAAATTCCCTGTATTTTCCCTGATTAACAGGCAGCAAAGACCAGAGACGGGTTCGCGCCAGACTGCCTGCACCGCCATTTTTAACAAGTAACGCTTTGATTTTGCTTGTTAATATGTCTGAAAATTTCATTCTACCCATCAAGCGAACGCGGCTTCAGGCGAACGAACGCGCACGCTGGCGGCGTAGCTCCGGCGAGTCAATGGGTCGACGGCATTCGACGCCATTGCTTCTGCTTCTTGGGCAAGCGGGCAAGCCGTGTGGTGTGGTCAGCGGCGGTGGGCGGAGGCGAGCAGTCAGCGCGATCGGACCAAGCGGTGATTCAGCGCCTCAATCGCTGCTTGACCTGCGTGCGGCGTGATGGCCAGGCGATAGTCCCGGCCCTCGCCGTAATTGAGCATGTGGATCTCGCCTCGGGCCTTCCAGTCTTCGCGGCTTCCTCCGTGGACGGTCGCAGGCTCCATGGCGACGACATAGTTTCCTTCCTGAAGGTTCTGCCACTGGAACAGGGCGGGCATCGATTTGCCGTCCCAGGCGATTTCCAGGCCGATGCCGCGTTCCCCCGCCGGGGTCTCGAAGGCGCCGTTGACGAGCGCCGCATGCGCCGTACCGTCCGCCTCCATGGCGATCCGGTGTTCATAGACCTGCTGATGGAAACGGGCCTGCGGTTCGGCCTGCTCGATGGGACCGAACCGGCTCGCCCTCGGGTCGTGGGCGGTGAATGGCGTTGCCTCGATGGGAGCGACCAGGCGCGTGTATTCGTCGACCACCGGCCAGCCGAGATTGACGTGATAGAGGAGGAGGTGCGGGGTCGCATAGAAACCCAAGTTGCGGACCCGGTCCTGGAAATGAACCGTATCGGTGCCGACCTCAACCTCGATGCGTCGTTCCAGGACCAGGTTCTCGGCGTACATCGCCGCCTGCCGGATCGTTCCTTCGGCGTAGAGGAAGCAGCGCTCATCCTCCCAGCGCTCCCCATATGCCGCGAGGCGCGCCGGCTGATAGCTGATGCGGCCGTGGAGGCCATGGAAAACGCGCTTGCGGTCGGGGTAGCAGTAGTGTTCGGCGGTGTCCTCGGTCGCCGCCATGATGTGATCCAGCCCGCAGGTGTTCATCATTCCGGAGAACGAGCGTAGCCACCCAAGGCCGTCTTCCGCATCGACCTCATGCAGCCAGGGGTGACGGAAGCCGGCCGGCGAATGCCAGCCGATCGGCACGCCATGGTACGTCATGCCGCCAAGGTCCATGGCCCGGTCGATCAGAATGTCGAAGCTCAGGCCTGAACCCGTACGAAACCTCAGCAAACGCAGCGCCCGTTCCGGCCCGTCTTCGTAGGCAAGGAGTTCGACCCCGAAAACCTGTGAAAAGTCGCCAACCCGCCGTGCCAGTTCGCGGCGGGAGAACGATTGTCCGAACAGCACCGGCATTGGCGCCTCCGTTGACGATGGTTGGTCGATTCCTGGGTTTATGACGCGCGGGTCGTCTGCTTCGCCCGCGACACCCCCGGCTTTCCTTCGGTGAGCCCGTAGAAGGCCATCGCATTGGCGCCGAAAACCTTGGCACTGGCGGCTGATTCTGTCGCCCCCAGGATGGCCTCCAGGGTTCCCTTGACGGTGGCGTAGTCGGCGGCCAGCAGGCATACCGGCCAATCGGACCCGAACATCACCCGATCCTCGCCGAAGCACTCCATGACGAACTCGATGTAGGGCCTCAGATCGTCCGCCGTCCACGCCGTCCAACTGGCCTCGGTGACCATGCCCGAAAGCTTGCAGTACACATTCGGTCGTTCGGCGATCTCTTTTAAGCGCGATGCCCACGGTTCCATCACCCCCTCGGCGATCCGGGGCTTGGCGATGTGGTCGACCACGAACCGCATATCCGGATGCGTGTCGACCGTCTTCAGGCAGGCCGGCAACTCGCGTTCGCGGGGCAGCAGATCGTAAGCCAGCCCCGCCTTGCCCACTTCGCCGATACCCCGGACGACATCGTCGCGGGCGGCCCATGCCGGGTCTTCCTCGTCGTGGACCTGGTGGCGGATGCCGACCAGCCATTTGCCATGCGGCCCATCCTGGATTTCCGCCAGCCTGTCGCCGACCGCGGGATCGGTCAGATCCACCCAGCCGACGACGCCGGCCACGAAATCCGTCTTTGCAGCGATGGCCAGGAACTCGTGGGTCTCCTCGACGTCCGAGCGGGTCTGGACGAGTACCGTACGATCGACTCCGCTGTCCCGGAGGATGGGCCGCATGTCCTCCGGCCCGATGGGCCGGCGGATGGCCGCCAAGGCATCGGTCATCCAGGGGTACTCTGCACGACTCGGGTCCCAGAAATGCTGGTGGGAGTCGATGACGAGACGACGGGTCATGCCACGCCCTCCTCGTTCTTCGGCACCGGTGCTTCTTCGGCGAGCAGGCCTTCGTCTTTGAGTTCGGCCCACAGGCCGTCCGGGATCGGATGGCGAAATAGGCGTTCGTTTTCCTTGAATTCCTCGGCGGAGCGGACCCCGGTGAGGACGGTGGCGACCGCAGGGTGGCCCAGCGGGAACTGAATGGCCGCGGCTTTCAGGGGAACGCCGTGGTGCAGGCAGACCGCCTCGATCTGGCGGGCGCGGTCGATCAATTCCTTGGGCGCCTCGACATAGTTGAAGGTGATGCCGGGCCGTGGATCGGCCAGCAGGCCGCTGTTGTAAACGCCGCCGATGATAACCGAGACCCCCTTGCGCACGCATTTCGGCATGAACTCGGGCAGCGCCGTCTGGTCGAGCAGCGTGTAGCGGCCGGCCAGCAGGAAGCAGTCGAAATCGCCGTGATCCATGAAGCGCGACAGCATCTCCCACTGATTCATGCCGGCCGAAACGGCGCGGATCGTCCCGTCGCTTCGCAGGCGGTCGAGGGCCTTGTAGGCGCCTTTGACGGCCGGTTCGAAATGATCGTCGGGGTCATGAATGTGCAGGATGTCGACACGATCGAGGTTGAGGCGCTTCAGGCTGTCCTCCAGCGAACGCATGACGCCGTCGTAGCTGTAGTCCAGCACGCAGCACATTTCGTCGTTGGCCAGATAAAAGGACTGGTTGTTGCCATAGACCTCGTTGCCGGTCCGTTTGCCGGGACGGATGAGGCGGCCCACCTTGGTCGAGACGACGAAATCGTCGCGCCGGCGCCCGGCGAGGCCGCGCCCCGCTCGTTGTTCGGCCAGGCCATAGCCGTAGAAGGGCGCCGTGTCGATATAGCGGACGCCCGATCGGAAGGCGGCTTCGATCGCCGCCGCCGCATCCTCTTCCGGCACCACGCTGAGAAGATTGCCGATCGGCGCGGTGCCGATGCCCAGACGGGTCACGGTAAGGCCGGTTTTCGCAAGCGGAACGCGAACTGTTGGGTCTGCCATGATCTAAGCTCCCTGGAATGCAGAGACGCCGCCTTCATGTTCTTCGTCCAGTCTGGCTTCGTGAATGCGGCCCATGATTTGCCGGCTCATCTGCTCGTAGTTGTAGGTGTTGAGCAGATCCCCGATCACTCGGAAATCCCTCATCACCACGACCCGGTCGGCCAGCAGGACCATCTCGGCGAGATCGCTGGTGATCAACACCACCGCAACCCCCTGTTCGGCTAGGTCCCATATGAGACGATGCAAATATCCCTTGGTGCGAATGTCGATACCGACGGTCGGCTCGTCGACGATCAGGATTTCGGATTCCGCGGCCAGCCACTTGGCGACGCTGACCTTCTGCTGGTTGCCCCCGGACAGGTTGCCGACGTCTTGGTCCAGGGAGGGCGTTCGCACGTCGAGCTTTTGGACGAACGGACCGATGGCCTTGCGCTCCTGCTTGTCGGTGAACAGCTTCAGGATGCCCCCCAACCGGTGCCAGATCGTGATGCCGGTATTCTTGGCGACCGAATGGGCGAGGATCAGGCCTTCCTGCTTGCGGTCCTCGGAAACGTAACCGATGCGCCACCTTTGCAGGGCGTCGCGGACATTCCTGATGACGGCGGACCGTCCGTCGACCAGGATCTGGCCGCCGGTGATCTTCTCGGCCCCGATCACCGCCTTGGCGAGTTCGCTGCGTCCGGCGCCGACCAGGCCGTAAAGGCCGACGACTTCGCCCTTGCGGACCTGAAGGTCGATGCCGCGATGGCCGAGCGCGGTGCAAACACCCTTGAGCTCGAGCTTGACCTCGCCCAGGTTCGCCCGACGTTTTCCGATGTCGCCGAGGGCGTCGTCGCGGCCGACCATGTGGGCGACCACCTGCCGCTTGTCGATGTCCGCGATCGGAACCCCGGCGCAGGCGTTGCGGCCGTCGCGCAGGATGGTGACCCGGTCGCAAAGGGCGAAGACCTCCTCCAGCTTGTGGGTGACGAACAGGATGGCGACGCCGTCGTCCTTCAACCGGCGCAGCAGGCCGAATAGCACCTCGATTTCATTGTGGGTGATCGAGGCGGTCGGTTCGTCGAGCAGGAGGATACGGCTTTGTTGCGAAAGCGCGCGGGCGATTTCGACCAGTTGCATCTGGGCGACCGAAAGGCGGTTCACCGGGATCTCGGGGGCGATGGCGAGGTCGAGCGCCGCCAGCCAGTGCGACGCCTGGCGGTTCATCTCGCCGCGGTCGATCAGACCCCGCTTGGTGGGCAGCCGTTCGATCATGATGTTCTCGGCAACCGAGTAGCGGGGGATGAGGTTGCGCTCCTGATGGACGACGCCGATGCCGGCGGCGAAGGCGTCGCGGGGCGAGGAAAAGCTGGCGGCCTTGCCCATTATCTGCACTTCGCCCTCGTCCGGACGGTAGACGCCGGTGACGATCTTGATAAGCGTGCTTTTGCCCGCCCCATTCTCGCCAAGCAGGGCATGGATCTCGCCGGAGTTGAGCGCCATCGAAACACGGTCCAGCGCCTTGACGCCGGGAAAGACCTTGGTCGCGTTTTCGACCAGCAGGGCGCCGGCTGTCATGGGGCCGCCTCCTGCGCAACCGGAGTGGGGGCCTTTTCCGCTTTTACCGTCCGCCATCGGTTGAAGACGACGGCCGCCAGGATCAGCATGCCCAGGAAAAACTGGACATAGTATGGGTCGGTACGGGCCAGCAGCAGGCCGTTTTCCAGCAGCACGATCAGCACCACCGCGATCATGGTGCCCATGACCGACACATGGCCGCCGGAGAGGATGGCGCCGCCGATGACGGGGGCGGCGAAGGATGGCAGCAGCCAATCGACGCCGATGGTCGGTTCCGCGGTGCCGAGCCGGGCCACCGCGACCATGCCGGCAAACGCCGCCAGGGCGCCGGAAACCGTGTGGGCCAGGATGACGCTGCCCTGGATCGAGATGCCCGAAAGGGCCGCCGCCGCCGGGTTGCCGCCGGTCGCCAGGATGTATCGCCCGGGCCGGGTGCGCGAGAAGAACAGGCTGACCATGATGGCCGATACGATGGGAATGGCGACGATGTTGGGGATCGGGCCGACCTTGCCGTCGTACCAATCGAGCAGCGCCTGCGGCATGTGGTAGAATGGGATGGATTCGGTGATGCCGTAGTTGAGGCCGGTATAGATCGACAGCATCGCCAACGTGACGACGAAACCGTTGATTCCCGAATAGGCGATGATGGCCCCGTTCAGCCATCCCGTGGCGATACCCACCGCCATGCCGGCCAGCGCGGCCAACGGGACGGGAATGCCGTAAACCTCCATCATCCCACCGAACAGGATGGCGACGAGGCCGCCGATCGCGCCGACCGCAAGGTTCATTTGGCCGACCGCGATGACGATCATTTGCGACATCGCGAAGATGCCCGTCACCGACAGGATCCGCAACATGACGAAGAGGTTGTATTCCGTGAGGAAGGCCGGCGCGATCAGCGACAACGCCACGATGAAGAAGACCGTGATCCCCAGCAGCGGCATCCATTCGGCATGGATGAGATCGCGAACGAGAGGGGTCCTGATCATCGTTTCAACCCCGCGCGCTGCACATAGACGCTGCGCCAGCGGTCGAGGCCGACGGCGACGAGAAGCGTCAATCCCAGGAAGAACTGGATCCAGAAGCTGCCCACATTGAGAAGGACGAGGCCGTTCTGAAGTACGGTCACCAGTACGGCACCGAGGAGCGTCCCCACCACCGAAACCATGCCTCCCGACAATAAGGTGCCGCCAAGAAGGGGCGCGAGGAACGACGGCAGCAGCCAGTCCTGGCCGACCGAAGGAAGGGCCGCGGCCAGCCGCGCCGCCACCATGACGCCGGCGATGCCGGCGCACAGCCCGGACAGCACGTGGGCGACGACGATGACGCGCTCCACCGGGGTGCCCGAAAGCTTGGCGGCGACCGGGTTGGCTCCGGCCGCCAGGATCTGTCTGCCGACCAGGGAATACTTGAAGAGGACGAGCAGCGCCGCCCCCACCGCAAAGGTGACGGTCAGCAATGCCGAATAGGGGCCGAAGCGCGCCTTGCCGAGTGCATTGAAGGCGGCCGGCAGTTCGCGGAACGCCTCGGCCTTGGTCAAGATCAGCATGGCGCCAAAATAGAGGCTGGCGGTCGCCAGCGTGATGACGAAACTGTGGATGCCCGTGCGCACGATGAGGATGCCGTTGAGCCACCCGAGGATGGCCGCAACAGCCAGTCCGCCGGCGATAGAGACGATGATCGGCAGGCCGAGCGCCTCCAGCAGGTAGCCGGTTGCCATGATGGCGCAGACGCCGATCGAGCCGATGGCGAGGTTCATGCCGCCGGTCGCCAGCACCACCATCATCGAGAACCCGATGACGGTGTCGATCGCCAGGTTTCGTGTCAGCGTGAATAGATTGAACGGAGAAAGGAATCCGGGGGCGAGGCTGGCGACGATGGTGACGAGCAACAGGATGACGAAAGCCAATCCGGCGACGTTCGCGGCGCGCACAAGGACGGGCAGCAACTCGAACCGGGTCTTCAACCGTTGGGCGGACGAAAGGGTTTCGAGCATTGAAAACGCCTTCGTGCTTGAAGAGGGGGCTCGCCCGTCGAGCGATATGAACGGGCGAGCTTGCCGGGACCGCTTTACTTGCAGTCCAGATACTTCTCTTCGAGCGAACCGATGATCTCGTTGGCGATTTTCTTCAGTTCATCCTTGTAGGTATCGATGTTGCCGGCGTGTATGAGCAGTGTGCCGGAGTCGATGAACGTCTTGTTCTGGGGCGTTTCCTGGAACTTCGCGTCCTTCTTGATCTTGCAGCCCTCGACGAAACGCTTGAGCGCGAAAGCGGCGATGTAGCCCTGGCCGTAAGGGTTCTGGGCCATGGTGCCTTGCAGGAAACCGTCCTTGATCGCGCTCAGAACGATCGGGTCGTCATCGATGCCGATCATCTTGATCCGCTTGTTGCCGATATTACGCAGCGACCGGGCTGCGACGACCGAGGACACGTAGCCGGTCGACACGATGCCGTCGACTTCCGCCCCCTTGGCGGCGAGCAGGCCGTTAATCTTCTGGTCGCCGGTTTCCTGGCTGTCGGTGTCGGTCAGGTGCTGGTAGATCTTGACACCGGGTCCTGCCTCCTCGGCGGCCTTGTTGATGGCGGCGATACGCAACTGCGTGTTGGGATCGACCAGGCGGCTGCCGGTATGCAGGATGTTGCCCTTGCCGCCCATTTCCTTGATCAGGGCCTTGGTTCCGAGGTAGGCCGAACGGTAGACGTCGGTGGCCAGGCAGAACTTGGCCGGGCTGGGGCTCTGGGTGCAGCCGCCGATGGCGACCGACGGGGCGCCGAAACCGGCCAGTTCCTCGAGAGTCGCGTTCGTTCCGGTGGCGTCGCCGGGGAACACGCCGAAGGCGTTATAGCCTTGGGCCGCCAAACTCTCGATCAGCTTGTTCTGAAGATCCAGCTTCCATTCTTGGGGAACCTTGTAGTCGGCAGTTGCCAGCTTGAAATCCTTGGCCGCGTCTTTGGCCGCCTGTTCCCAGGGGGCAAAAAACGGATGCGGGCCGCCCGGAACAAGTGCCACCTTGACATCCGCGGCCTGCGCCAGCGAGGCGCCAAGCAAGCCGATGCCAAGGACGGCGGCCATTATGGAAGGGGTGGAGTTGGCTTTGCGAAACATCGGTGTCGTCTCCCTGAAAAGTGAAACCCACGCGAAGTTCCGAGGCGGCCGTTTGGTCGATGCCGGAGCCACAGTCAAGCACGACGCCCGATCTTTTGGTGCCTCGACAGACTAAATATTGCTCTTTTTGATCACAATGTGAACTGAAAAATGAACACGTGTATCAATATATCCACATTGCGAGGGGTTTTTGGGTGCGGCTAGGTTGGCCAGTCGGCACCGCCCAGCTTTTCCGACAGGCACTTGGCGACCTTCAGCGCCAATTCCCGGAGTTCGTCCAGCTTCTCGTACGTGAAGCGGCTGTGCGGCCCGGAAAAATTGATGCCGCCCTTGACCTTTCCGCCGCTCTCGAAGATCGGCACGGCGATACAGCGCATCTCGTCGGCGAATTCGCCATCGTCGATGGCATAGCCCTGGGAACGGACACGCTGCAGTTCGGCGCGGAAAACCTCAGGGTCGGTGATGGTGTGCTTGGCGACCAGCGGCAGGCCGCAGGCGATTACGTCCTCGACGAAGGCCCGGCTTTGGTAGGCGAGCAGGATCTTGCCGATCGACGTGCAATGGACGGCGGCCCGATCGCCGACCTGGAAGTCGACCGACACCAGCTGGGTGCCCCTGGCGCGCATGACGATGACGGTTTCGCGGCCCTCGAGCACCGAGTAGTTGACCGTCTCGCCGGTGGTTGCCGCCAGTTCGCGCAGGGCCGCCCTGATCAGTTCGTGTTGCTCGTCCTCGGCCAGGAGATTGCGCCCCAGCGAGATCACCTTGTAGCTCAGCTTGAACTTCCGGGCGGAGTCGTCGCGCACCACGTATCCGGCGTCCTCGAGGGTGGCCAGCATCCGATAGGTGGTGCTGCGATCGGCGCCGATCTCCTGGGCGACGTCGGCCGCCGAGACGGCCTCCCGGGTCCCGCCGACGACCTCCAGGACCTTGAGCGCCCTAAGCACGGTCGAACTCTTGCTGACGCTGCTGATGGCCACGTTTTTTCCCTCCGCACCTCATTTCCCGCAAGCCTATCTGACCGAAATATTTGAACGCAACATAAAATATTTGAACAACTGCAGGAAATGGTGCCGGAGCCGGCGGAACATCCGTCGATGTTGGATCACTATGTGGACGCGCTTCACATCTTGAACGGGTTATGGCGGAGCACGGCTGCCCGAGCCCAGCCGCCGGCATAGGCGTAGAGCAGCGCACCCCAGGAAATCCCGTTACCATCCGGAGCAGAAATACCTGCGCGGGAACTCGTTCGACACCTGAAGGACAATTGGGGATCCGTCAGAGCCTCATGTCGCCGTAAAGATCGCCGCGGCGGTCGCGCATGAGGTCGTTGAAGGTGTTGAGCGAACGGGCTCGCCTGGCGTCGGCCAAGTCGATATCGGCGGAGATGATTTGCTCTTCGCTGTCGCTGGCGGGACCGGCAGCGATCCAGCCGGTCGGGTTGACGATCAGGCTTTGGCCGAGGAACGGCTGGCCGCGCTCGGTGCCCACGCGGTCGGCGGCGGCGATGAACAGGCCATTGCTGTGCGCCCCGGCCATGGCCAGGATGTTGGCCATCGCCAGTTGGCCCTCCGGCTGCCCGGGCATCGGCACCCAGTTGGTTGGCGTGCAAACGATGTCCGCCCCTTGCAGCGCGGCCAAGCGATAGATCTCAGGGAACCACTGATCGTAACAGATGGCGACGGCGACTCGGCCGAACGGCAGGGACCAAACCGGCACGCCGACGTTGCCTGGCTCGAAGAAAAGCTTTTCCTCGCCCCACAGGTGGTTCTTTCGATAGGTCCCGATGTATCCCTCGGGGCCGGTCAACACGGCGGCATTGTAAAGCGACGGCCCTTCGCGTTCGGCGATGCCGGCGACGATGGTGACTCGAAACTGCTGCGCCAAGCCGATCCAGGCCTGGCAGCTCTCTCCGTCCGGGATGGCTTCAGCCAGTTCGAAGGCTTCCGTACGGCTGTCGAACACGTAGCCGGTATTGCAGAGTTCCGGCAGCACGATCAGCGACGCGCCTTCCTTTGCCGCCCGTTCGATCAGGCTCAGCGACTTCTCGAGATTGGCCTTCTTCTGGCCGATCTCCGGGGCCATTTGGATGCAAGCGACGCGAAGCGGGCTCTGGGGAGGTCTGGCGCGGGTGGTCATGGGTGATCTCCAAAGGCGGTCATAGCGGCGGCCGGCGGCCGGCCCATGGGTGGGCGGATTCATAGGCGGCGGCGGCGCCAAGAACGCAGGCTTCCTCGAATGGCCGCCCGGCGATCTGCAGGCCGATGGGCAGGTCGTTGCGGTCGAACCCGCAGGGCAGCGAGATGGCCGGCATGCCGGTCAGGTTGAAGGGATAGGTCAGCCGCCAGGAGGCGGCGAGCACGCTTTCGTCCTCGCCGCCGATCCTGGCCGTCCACTCACCGATCGGCCAGGCGACCAGCGGCTCGGTGGGGGTGACGATGAGGTCGACCTGCTCCATCGCGGCGCGGAAGCCCTCGATCAGCGCGGTACGGTACTGTTCGGCCTTGAGGTAATCGGGCGCGGCGACCCATCGTCCCATCTCCACCAGATCGCGCACGTCGGGGGTGAAGGACGCCACCTTGCCGGCCCGCAGCGACACGTCGTGATAGGCGGTCGAGGACGCCAACTCGATCGCAAAAATCGCGCCCAGGCCGTAGTCCAGCAGCGGCAGATCGAACTCCCGCACACGGGCGCCGCGCGCCTGATAGAACTGGATCGCCGCCTCAACAGCCTCGAGGACGTCCGGTTCGACATGATCGAAGAAGTGGCGGCGGCAGACCCCGATGGTCAGTTCGGCCAGCGGCTTTGCCGTGCCGCCGTCCGGCGCGTCGGCGGCGAGCAGGGTCGCCGGATCGCGCTCATCCGGTCCGGCCATGACGTCGAACATCAGCGCCGCGTCCTCGACCGTGCGGGTCAACGGCCCAGGGTGGTCGAGCGACCAACTGTGCGGCACGATGCCGTGCCGGCTGATGGCGCCGAAGGTCGCCTTCAGGCCGACGACGCCGCACAGGCTGGCCGGAATGCGCACCGAGCCACCGGTGTCGGACCCCAGCGCCGCCGCGCACAGGCCGGCCGCCAACGCCGAGGCCGAACCGCCGGAAGAGCCGCCCGGCACCCGGGCGGTATCCCAGGGATTGGCGACCGGAGGCGTCACCGTGCCCCACGCGAACTCGTGGGTCACCGTCTTGCCCAGGATCACCGCGCCGGCCGCGCGCAGCCGCCCGACCGGTGTGGAATCCACCATCGGGAAGGAAATGCCGGGCGCGGTGGTGCCGGCGGTGGTCGGCAGATCGCGGGTGAAATAGTTGTCTTTGACCGCAACGGGGACTCCGTCCAGGGGGCCAAGCGGCGTTCCCGATCGATGTCGCATCCGGCTGGCCTCGGCCGCGGCAACGGCCCCTTCCGTGATGGCCTTGAAGCATTTCAGCGTCGGGTTCAGGTGCTGGATGCGCTCCAGGAATGCCTCGGTGACCGCGACCGGATCGAGTTCGCCGGCCCGAAAGGCCGCGCCGAGGGTGGCGACCGACAGATAAAAGGGCTCACTCATCGGTATTCCTCCGGCGGGGCAGGCCGATCCGCGGATCGAAGACCACGGCGGGATGGAAGTCGGTGACGTCGAGCGAGCGCAGCTTCTCGATCTCCCTGCGGATGGGCTCGTAGACAGCTTCCAGTTCCGCCCGCCGGTTGCCGCTCGACGGTCCGCCCCGCTGGGCGGGTGTGGCCAGGATCTGCGCCTTGTCGGCGTCGCTCAGGGGCACGGTGCGGCCATGGCGCTTGGGCATGCTGGCGAGGAAGGGTTGAAGCTGGCGCCGGGCGACGGTGAACACGCGCCTGAGTTCGGCCACCGGCGCCGCATGTTCGTCGACGCGCAGGTCGAGATCCGGATAGGCCTCGAGGCCGTGGATCAGCAACGCGGCGGATTGCTTGCCCCGCTTGTCGCCGCCGGCTGCCTGGCCGGCTTCCAGCGCGCCGACCAGCCGTTCGGCCAGGTCTTCTCCGTCGCTCGCCAGGAAGGCGGCTTCCATGGCGGCCAGGGTTTCGGCTCCTGCCAGCATGTTGCCCTGGATCGCGTACCCTTCGCCCTTGAGATGACCATGGGCCGGCGTGCACCCTTCGCCGGTCCAACTGGCGGCGGTTCCGTCAATACCGACAACGCCGACTTGGCGAAGGGAACGGTCGGGGTCGTCGGCCAGCGTGGCCTCAAGCGCCGTTCCGACCGCCTCGCCCCGCGCCAGGCGGTCGAGGATGTCGATGGCCAGGTAGGGGTTGACCCACGACTGGGTGGTGACCGCGCCCACGCCGGGGCGAATGAACGGGCACATCGATCCGACCGCCGGAATGGCTGTGCTGATGGCGATGCCGAGTTGGTCGCTTTGC
Source organism: Shumkonia mesophila (assembly GCF_026163695.1). Taxonomy (NCBI): domain Bacteria; kingdom Pseudomonadati; phylum Pseudomonadota; class Alphaproteobacteria; order Rhodospirillales; family Shumkoniaceae; genus Shumkonia; species Shumkonia mesophila. Next base: position 62,925 of record NZ_JAOTID010000014.1, read on the forward strand.
GGACAGCGGGCGACGATCGAAAAGGTGCCGACAAGGGGCTTGGTCACGGTTCTTCCCCTCAAATGCTGAGATGACGGTTGATGCGCTCGGCGGCGTCGGCGGTGTTGGCTGGCCCGCGGTCGACGAACTCACCCTGATTGAGGACCGCGTATTCGTCGGCGATGGCGAGCGCGAAGGTCACGTGCTGCTCGATCAGCAGGATCGCCGTACCCTCGGTCCGCCGCTGTTCGGCCAGCACATGGGCCAGCCGCTCGATGACCGAGGGTTGCAGTCCCTCGGTGATCTCGTCGATCAGCATGATCCGGGGGGAAGCCATCAGGCCACGGGCGACGATCAGCATCTTCTGCTCGCCGCCGCTCAGCGTTCCGGCCCGTTGGCGCAGGCGCTCGGGCAGGAACGGGAAATGGACCCCGACCTTTGCCAGCTTCGCCTCGAAGGCGTCGTCGTCAAAGAGGCCCAGGCGCAGGTTCTCGCCGACCGTCAGGTCCTGGAACAGCGGCTGTTCCTGAGGGCAGAAGGCGATATTGCGGCGCGCGATCAGATAGGGAGGCTCGCCATCGATCCGCGAGCCGAACAGATGGACATCGCCCTGATGAAGGGGCAGGAAGCCCATGATCATCTTCAAAAGGGTGGTCTTGCCCATGCCGTTCTTGCCCAGCACGGCGACGACCCGCCCTTCCGGCACGATGAGGTCGACGTTCTTGACGACGATCGCCGCGCCATAGCCGCCGCTGACGCCGCGGACGGAGAGCGCCGGGGTCTTGGCCGCGTCCGTCATTTCCGCTCTCCGAATTTGCCCGACCCGGCGTAGACCTGCTGCACCAGCTCCGAGCCGACGACCTCGGCCACCGAGCCGTCCAGCACGATGCGGCCATGATGGAGCACGACCACGCGGGTGCTGATCTGGCGCACGAAGTCGAGATCGTGTTCGACCAGCAGGATGCAGAAGGCATCGTGTCTGGCGAGGTCGACCAGGATGTCGCCGATCAGGTGGCGCTCGGCCTTGGTAAGGCCGGCGGTCGGCTCGTCGAGCATCAGGATGCTGGGTTCCAGCGCCAGGACCATCGACAGTTCCAGGGCCTGCTTCATGCCGTGCGACAGGTGCCGGGCCTCGGTGCCCATGATCCTGTCCAGGCCCGTGGTCCGGATGACCCGCACGGCGGGCTCGGGCAGGTTCAGGGTGCGGCTGCGGCGGATGGCGCTCAAGGGTTCGTGGCGGTTGCGGGCCAGGCGCAGGCACTCGGCGACGGTCAGGGAATCGAATACGTTGGCCGCCTGGAACTTTCGGCCGACCCCGAAGGCGACGCAGTCGTGCGGCGGCTGGCGGTCGAGAGTGTTGCCGTTGATGACGACGGAACCGCTGGTGCGCTCGAAACCGTCGCTCAGGCAGCGGATCAGGGTGGTCTTGCCGGCGCCGTTGGGGCCGACCAGGCTGACCAGTTCGCCGGGCCGGGTGAGCAGATTGATGTCTTCCAGCACGGTCAAGCTGCCGAAGCGCTTCTCAAGGTGGGCGATGTCCAGCGCGGGGGCGTCGGTATAGGCCTGCGCACCCTCGACGCCGTGCGTCAGCGGCGTGACGTCGGCTACCGTTACCGTTTCCGGCCACCGCACCCCAACCTTGCGCAGCCCGCCGCGGATGAAACTGCCCACCATCGGCACCAGGCCATTGGGCAGGAACAGGATGACGCCGACGAACACGCAGCCGATGGCGAGCTTCCAGACGAACGGCATGCTGCCGCTGAGATAGGCGCTGACGACATCGAGCAGGATGGTGCCGACCACCGGCCCAATCAGCGTGCCGCGCCCGCCCAGGGCGACCCAGATGACCAGCTCGGTGCCGAACACGAAGCCGGTCATTTCGGGGGCCACCACCATGGTGAAGTTGGCGTAGCCGAAGCCGGCCAGGGCGGCTACCGCTGCGGTCGCCATCATCAGGCAGGTCTTCACCCGCGAAGACGAAATGCCGAGATACTGGCAGCGCTGTTCGTTGTCGCGGATGGCGACGAGAAGACGCCCCATGTCGCTGTTGACGAAGATCCACGTCGCGACCGTCAGCACCAGCAGGCCGCCGGCGGCGATACTGAACCAGGTTTCGATGCCAAGATCGATGACCTGAAAGCCGACCATGCCGCTGCTCGAGCCCGTAAAGGTGCCGCCCGACAGCACCAGCTGCGTCGCCACGATCGGCAGCACCAGCGTCACCACCGCGACGTAGAGCGGCGAGGCGCCGTAATAGAAGGCAAGCCAGCCGACCAAGCCCGCCACAGCTACCGCCACAGCCACGCCGCCAACCACTGCCAGCCAGACCATACCCGGATCGAAGCCGACATGGGTAAAGACCAGGGCGGCGGCATAGGCGCCGATGCCGAAGAAAGTCGACTGTCCGAAGGTCAGGATGCCGGTATAGCCCCACAGCAGATCGACGGTCAGCGCGACGCTGGCGTAGAAAAAGGAACGAATAAGGACGTTCACCAGGTAGGGGTCGAGCACGTAGGGCCCGATCAGCGACGCCACCGCCAGGACGGCGACGACGGCGCCCTTTCCCCAGGGCAGCCTGCGGATGATCGGCGCGGCGGAAGTCATTTCAATGGCCATGGTTCATCTCAGTCGAGGACGAAGCCCTTGGGGCGGATGCGCAGCAGCAGGGCGGCGGCGACGGCGATCGTGAGGCCGCCCAGGATCGGGCTGCCGTAGGTGCTGATCACCAGCTGCAGGCCGCCCAGGACCACCGATCCGATGAGCAGCGCCAGCAGCGATGAGCCGGCCACCAGCACCAGCATGAAGGCGTTGACCAGCCACGGCACCCCCATGTTGGGGTCGACGCTGGACAGCGGCGTGATGATGGCGCCGGCCAGCGAGGCCAGGCCGGCGCCGAGGCCGAAAGCGATCAGGCGCACGCTGGAGCTGTTGATGCCCAGGGCCTGGGCCAGGTTCTCGTTCATGATCACAGCCCGGGCGTTGAGGCCCAAGCGGGTGCGGTGCATCAAGAGGGCGAGAAGCCCGCCGATGACGATGGCGCCGCCGGTTGCGGCCAGGCGGTAGACCGAATAGGAGCCGTCCAACAGTTCCACGGCGCCGGTCATCGGACTTTGCACGAACTGGACACCGCGGCCGAAACCGATGGTGATGAGCTGGCTGATGATGATGCCGAGCCCCCAGGTCGCCAGGATGGCGTCGAGCGGACGGTCGTAGAGCGGCTTGACGATGAACCGTTCCACGGCGGCGCCGAGCACCAGGCCGACCAGCAGCGAGAATGGATAGGCGAGCAGGGGGGGCCAGCCCATCTGCGTGACCACCAGGGCCGAATAGCCGCCGATGGTGAGGAAGGCGCCGTGGGCGAAATTGATGATTTTGAGAACGCCGAACGAGATCAGCAGCCCGCAGGAGACGGCAAAGAGGATTGCCGCGGTCGTCACGATGTCGAGGATCAGCACCTGCATGATAAGCGTCCTGGTCGGCGGGGAGGAGGGGCGTGAAGCGCGGGAGGGCGCTTCACGCCGTTGCTTCAGGATCGGATGCCGTTGATCATTTCAGGTTCGGGCACTGGTCGCCCGGATCGACGTTGGCGAAGGACGCGATGACCTCGACGCTGCCGTCGGGCTTGACCTGTCCCAGGTACATCGTCAGCGGCGCGTGGCGCTGCTTCGACATCTGGATGACGCCGCGCGGCCCCTTGTAGGAGACGTCGTCGAGTACGTCGATCACCTTTTCAGCGTCGGTACCACCGGCCTTCTCGACCGCGGCCTTGTACAGATAGACCGCCTCGTATTGCGGCACCGACAGGTCGTTCGGGGTTTTCAGACCGGTGCCGAACTTCTTTCCCATAGCGGCCAAGAACGTCTTGTTCTCGGCCGAGTCGATGCTGGTAAGGTACGAGGCCGAGATGTAAATGCCGGCGGCGTCCGCGCCCATGCTCTTGGCGGTGCCTTCATCCACGGCCAGGTTGCCGTAAAGCTTGTCGATGCCGGCGGCCCGAAGCTGCTTGGTCAGCGTGACGTTCGGCGCGCCGCCTGCGGTCGACGTGATCAGCGCATCGGGATTGGCCGAGCGGATCTTGGAAATGATCGGCGTCCAATCGGTGGCGTCCATCGGCGCGTATTCCTCGCCGAGAATCTTGCCGCCGCGGGATTCGATGTACTTGCGGCTGAATTCCAGCATGCCGCGCCCGAAGGCGTAGTCGCTGCCGACCAGGAAGAAGGTCTTGGCCGATTTCTTGTCCATGAAGTGGTCGACGATCGGGGCAACCTGCTGATCGGGCACCCAGGCGTCGACATAGAGGTACTTGTTGCAGGACCGGCCCTCGTAGAACGAGGTGTAGATGAACGGCACCTTGCCGCGCGAGACGATCGGCAGGCCGGCATTGCGGGCGGCCGAGGTTTCCATCGAGATCAGGACATTGACCTTGTCGCGGAAGACCAGCTGGTCGAAAGCCTTCTGGGCGCCGGCGGCGCCGCTGCCATCGTCGGCGACGACCAGTTCGAGCTTCTTGCCGAGAACGCCGCCGGCGGCGTTGATTTCCTCGACCGCCAGCTCGGCCGACTGTACGACCGAAGGGGCGACGACGCTGTTGGCGCCGCTCAGGCCCACCGGAACGCCGATCTTAATGGTTTGTTGCGCCTGCGCCGGCAACGATGCGATGCCGGCCAGCACCATCGCCGCGCCCAAGAAGGCCCGGCGACTTGGGTTTGCGGCCAGGCGGCCGCGAAGAGAGGCTTCTGGGCGGGAACGCGACATGGGTAAACTCCTTTTCATTGATCACGACCAAGGGACCGTGCTATAATTTGCATATGCAAATATTGAATTGTCAAATAATTTTATCGAAGGGGACTTCCAGGACGCAGAATCGGCGGTGGCTGGCGTCAACCGATCGGGAAGGTTTCGATCACGTCGAAGCGGGTTTCATGCGCCTGGGCAAGGTATGTCGGTCGCCGCAGTTCCTGGTCGGAGAACCGCGCAGCGCCTCGCGGGCCGTGGACGGCAAAATGCTCGCCGGCGCGGTCCAGCCAGCGGGGATTGTCCGCTCTCGCTTCCAAAAGGGCCTTGGCAAACCACAAGCCTTCGAAGAGCGACTGGGTATAGCTGCTTTGAAGCGGGGCGAGGCGGCCGAAGCGGGCCCGATAACGGGCCAGGAAGGTCCGGTTCGACGGCATGTCCAGGCTTTCGAAATAGCCGCTGCAACTGTAGAGGTTGTCGGCATTGGAGGGACCGATGGCGAGCAGCAGGTTTTCCTCGATATCGGGGGAGAACCGCACGACGTCGCCGCTCAATCCCGCCTCCGCGAAGTCGCGGTGGAATTCGACCGCGCCATGGCCGATCAGCAGGCTGACGACGGCCTCGGCGCCGGATGTCGCGATGGCGCGGACGTCGTCTCGGAAATCCAGGTGGCGGAACGGAACGTAGCGCGAGCCCACCAGCTTGCCGCCGCCGGCGTGGATGGCCCCGACGATGGCCGAGGCGGCGCGTCGCGGCCAGACGTAGTCGTGGCCGATCAGGTACCAGCGACGCAGGTTCAGTCGATCCATCAGGCGGGCGATGGCCGGCCGCAACTGCCGCTCCGGTGTTTCGCCGATGGCATACACGCCGGCATGATGTTCACCCCCCTCATAGTGCGGCGTGTAGATGTAAGGGATGCGCCCATCGAGCCGCTCGACCAGCTGCTCGCGCAGATGGCTGGGGTGGGTGCCGATGATGGCCGCCGGTTCGGCATCGGCGCCCCGGATACCCTGGACGACGGCATCGATGCCGAGCCCGGCATCCACGCGTTGGACGCTGAGTGGCCGGCCGCAGACGCCGCCGCTCCGGTTGATCTCCTCGACGGCCAATCCCATCGCGGCCAGCGTCGAGGGCCCCATCATGCCCAGTAGGCCACTCGCCGGCGCGACGACGGCAAAAGTCAGTGACTTCTCCATGACGGCATTCTCCGAGCCGGCCGCGACTGCCGCGCCGGCTCCCTTGACGCCAAGGTTCACACGATGCAAACACTCACCATCATTGATGACGCTTTCTTTCCTCACGCAAGCCGCGTGCCATGGCTTTCTCCCGGAATTCCGCCACTTGATGCGGCAGAGCGCTTGAATGGGGCCGTCGCGGGTGCTTAGTATTTCTTCATCTGCCCACGCTTTGAGCGACGACGGCCAGCTGGATCGAGTTGAATAGATGACACGCAGCAGCGGCGGCCCTCGGGCAGCGGTTTCGACGGCAAGCAACAGGCCCAAGGGAAGCCGTCGGCCATCGCCGGCCGACCTCAGGCATCGCCTGCTGACCGCCCTGACGCGCGCTTATGGCGCCGCCATCCGTTCCTACAACAAGCTTGCCCGCGAACTCGACATTCCGTTCGAACAGTGGCTGGTGCTGGCCGAGATGCGCCGGCATGAAAGCGTCAGCATGGGCGAACTGGTGAAAATCCTCGGCTTCAATTTCTCGACGCTGACGCGCATCGTCGATCGCATGGTCAATTCCTCGCTGATCTATCGCCAGGTCGATCCGCAGGACCGGCGGAAGGTCGTCATGGTGTTGACCGACGAGGGCCGGGGGCGGCTTGAACAGATCGACCGGCACCTCGATGGCGCCTTGCTTCCGACGAGCGCTCTGGCGACCGAGGGACCCGCCGTGCTGGCCGACCTGGTCCGCTTGGCTGAACAATTTCCCGAGGAATGAACTGCCTTGGATAAAATGATGAGCCCTCGCATTCCCGATCCCGTCGACCTGACCCGCCGCCTTATCGCCTTCGATACCATCAACTCCCGGGGCAGGAACGGGCTTGCGCCCAATCCCTGGCCGATCTGATGACGGATGCCGGATTCGACTGCGCCTTGCATGCCTTGGACGACAGCCGCGCCAGCCTGATCGCGCGGTTGGGCGATCGAAAGGCGCAACGGGCGCCGTTGGCGTTCACCGGCCAAATCGATACGGTGCCGCTGGGCGCGGCGCCGTGGACGCAGGACCCGTTCGCCGGCGACATCATCGACGGCTGCCTGTACGGGCGCGGATCGAGCGACATGAAGAGCGGCTTGGCCGCCTTCGTCGTCGCGGCAATCACCGAGGCCGAGCGGATCGGCGATGGGGCCGGGGTTCTGATGGCGATTACCGCCGGCGAGGAAACCGGGTGCGACGGCGCCATGGCATTGGCCGAAGGCGGCCATCTTCCGTTTCGAAGATGCGTTTTACCTCCGGAAGGGGCATTCGCTTCCGAAGTTCCCGCCTGACGGCAGCGGTCCGCGCCTGGCCGGCGGGCGTGCCACGGTGCCGACTCTTGTGCCGGCACGTTCCGCGGTTGTCGCGCGTTCCGCGGCGGGCAAAAAGCCAATATTTCTGCAGCTTTCAGCTTGGTTTGCCACGAACAGCCATGTCCGGACGGAGAATTGCTAAACCGTCGTGCTCTTAACGGGGCACCGGGGGTTCGAATCCCCCCCCCTCTCCGCCACAATTTCCTATAACCCGTTATATTTGAAAGAGTTTTCAAAAAGTGCCTATTTTTGTATCGCCAGTTTTCCGCGACTTGCGGGGGCGATTCATCAGGCTTGGCCGCGAAAGCTGGCGAAGCATAAAATTCGAGCAATAGCCATTGGCGGTCGTCACGTTCGAAATTGCTCACGGAGTTGAGGTTTCGGTTCTGGATGGGAATTGCCGTTTTTCCGTGAGTTCAGAAGACGGCCCATCTTTCCCTGACCGTATTAGTCTTTCGCTCTTTTCACGTCGTTGTTCATGCTGGTGTAGGCAATCCAGGGACGACCGGACGAATCGACACCTACTTTGTCCGCTTCCTCATTGTTGACCGTGTCGAAGCTTTTGTTGGTGGCGTTCCACTTTCTCAGCTGCATTTTGCTGCCGTTCCAATGGGTGATATAAATGGTCCCGTCGGTGCCTGCGGCGATTGCACTCCCCTCGATACTCTGTCCCAGGGGGCGATTCTCGAACTTCGTTCCCGTGTATTGCTGGACGATATTGTTGTCGTCCAGTATCCACAAATCCCCGGCGCGTCCGACCGCGACCTTTTTCACATCGTCGTTGCTGAACTTGGTGAAGGCATTGGTTCCGGTCTTCAACAGGTAAAGCGTCGAGCCGACAACGATATGGACCTTCCCGTCTGCGCCGATCGACAAACTGTTCGCCGAACCGGAAACCACCGAATACGTCTTCGACAGCGTTCCCTTCGAATTCAACTTGTAAACAGTTCCGCTCTTGAACCCCCAAAAATTGTCGTTGCCATCAACGCCAATTTGTTCGACGTCCGTCGGAAACGAAATCAAGGTCTCCTCGAACGCCTTCGTTTTGTTGTTGAAATGCAAGAGGACCTTGGGCGGAAGCTGCTGCTGCTGCCCCCCCTTTTCGCCATAGACATAGATCTCGTCGTTCCGCCCGACGATCAGGCTACTGAAATTCGTAAGCCCGGTGCTGTAGGAGTCGAATTTCATGTTCTTGGAGAACGTGAAGCCGGTGGAGGAAGGCAGGTTGACCACCGCGCCGGTGCCGCCGCTGCCTGTTGTGTCACCTGCCGTGCCGGCGGCAACGGCACGATCCTGGGCCTCGTCACGCTCGAAGAAGGCGGAGGCCAGCACCAACTCGGCGCTGGTCACCAGCCACGGATAACCGTTGGGCCCCACCGCGACGCGCAACGGCGTATGGCCCGGAGTCTGGACCATTTCGAAGGTCTCGCCGTCCGCGCCGAGACGCATCAAGCGGCTCCGGTCTGACACCACGTAAACGCTGCCGTCCGGGCCGATGGCGATGCTCGTGGCCTTTTGCGGCAGCACCCTGCACGGAGACCCACCGCAACGCTGAACAAGGCTGTCGGAACGGATGGTCCAGGGCGTGCCGTCGGGCGCCACCGCCACCAGCAGACCTTGCCCCGGGATGCGCTCGAAACGGGTCATGGCGGCATCGAGCCGGTAAAGACCGCCCGTAGCATCCGTGATCATGACGGTGCCGTCTCCGCCGATGGCAATGTCCGAGCCGATAGCATTGGGGATCTGCTTCCACAGTTCGCCGGTGTGGCGGAACACGCGCCCCAATGTGGAAATCCCCCAAGGGTTGCCGCCTGGGTCCACGGCGATACGCGCCAGGGTTCCGGGAAAGCCTTCGAACCGCCGACGCGCGTTGGACCAGCGCAGTACGTTTCCGCCGGCGTCGAGACCGAAAACGCTGCCGTCCTTGCCGATGGCAAGATCGGAAGCGGTCTTGCGCGTGTTGACGAAGGTGATCGGCCCTTTCGCCGTTATGGCGGTGGGATCCGTCGACGCCGTCAATCCTGAATCGGGTTCCACCGTCGCGGGCTTCGCCGCCTTGGTCCCCGTTGCCGCCGGCGGAGCTGCCGCCGGAGATCTCGCGGTCGGGGCCGGCGCCATCAACGGCTGCGCCTGCGCCGGAGGCGCGGTGGGCGTCTCCGGCGTGGCGGGAGCGGCCTGCAAGGCGGATGCCACCGCAAGGGGCGCGCTGTCCACCGGGGCGCTGGCTTGCGGAGCCTGGGCCTGCGGCGCCACGGCCTGTGGAGCGAGCCCCTCTTTGGTCTTGATGCGTTCCTCGACGACCAGCAGCGTGGTCGCCATGATGACGCCGCCCTCCACCACCGCCCAGGGCCCGCCGTCGGGAGCCGCAGCCACGGCGGAAACCTTGTGGATCCCCGGCACCAGCGCCCAGCGGTTCTCGGCGGCATTCCATATACGGAGTTCGCCCTCCGCATCCGCGATCACCACCGTGTCGTCCCCGTTGGCGGCGATGTCCAGCGCAAGGCCCGGCAGGTCCGTCCAGGTCTTGCCGTCGAAGGCGCGGATCCGCCCGTTCCCGGTCACGACCCAGGGATGGCCGGCGCGGTCCAGCGCCAGGCGTCTGGCCGTCCCCTCCAGGGGCCGCCATTCGCTGCGCAGGGGATTCCACTTTTTGATCTCGCCGCTGACCTTGGCGATATAGACGTTGCCCAAGGCATCGGCGGCGACATCGGCGACGTCGGTATCCTTGTTCTCCCACCACAGGCCGTTATAGCGGAACACCACGCCGTCGGCGCCGACCGCCCAGGGTCGGTTCGCTTCCGCTGCGGTAATGCGGACGAATCTGCCCGACATGCGCCGCCAGCGCTGTTCCAGCGCATCCCAGCGCCACGGCGTTCCATCCGGCGCGACGGCGTAGGCCTGGCCCTCGCTGTTGATGGAGATGTCCACGGCCGTGCCGGGGAGACGGTGCCATTGCGGGGCTTCGGCCGGGCTGCCCTGCGCTCGGGCAAGCCCGCTTAACTGGCTCACACCGGTCACCAGGCAAAGCAGAAGCAGCAGATGTTTACCGTATGGCCAGATCACGACGCGGTTCCCCCTTCGCGGACGGTGGACGGTTTTATAGGGTGAGCCGGTTTTTCAGTTCACCAGCAACCGGTCGCGGACCATTGCGAACTGTTCCAGGACATTCGGATCATTCCGCCAGGACTGAACCTGGATATCTCCGGCGCGGAATTCCTCGAAGAACTCCCGTCCCTGCAGCTTGCCGATGATCTCGTTGAACGCCGGACGCGGCGTGAACCAATCCTTGTGGCGCTGCTCCAGGCGATCGACGTCGCGCTCCAGATCAGACATTTCATCGATCGTTTTCTTACGATCTTCCGCCGATTGGCGCGCGTAGATGGGGCGGCGCGGCGTCATCAGGATCAGGATGGAACGCTCGAATTCGCGCTCGACCCGTTGGGAAAACAGCAGGTTCACGATCGGAATATCCATCAACAGCGGCACGCCGTCGGCGATCTTATTGGTTTCGCGCTCGCTCAATCCGCCCAACACCAGGGTCTCGCCGAACTTCATGGTGACCGTGGAGTTGACGTTGGTCTTGGTGGTGTCGAGGCGGAACTCGAACACGACCGAATTGGACGGATCGGTCAGGAAGGTCCGTTCCGCCACCACGTGCAGGCGAATCATGTCGTCGGGCAGGATTTCCGGCGTCACCGCCAGCTTTACGCCGACCTCCTTCTGAACCGACACCGAATCCCCGTTGCCGCCTGAAACCGCAGCGGCAAGGATTTCCGTGCCGGAAAAGAATTCCGACGTCTGCCCCGCTTGCGCCACCAGGCTCGGCTTGGCCAGGATCTGATTATTGGCATCCGCCGAATTGGCAATGTTCAATGAATAGGTTACCGCCGGAATGGAGATCATCCGCGTGATCGTTTGGGTACTTTGCGCCAGGCCGGAATTCAGATAGTCCTTGGTCTTCGTGGTGGTCAGCCCCAATCCGGCGGTGCCGGTCAGCGGGTCGCCGAACTGCAACTGCAGTCCGTTCAGCAGGTTGATTCCACGGGAATTACGCACGTCTTCCTGGGTGCCGATCAGCACCACATCCACCACCACCATACTGGAATCGGCGAAATCGCTGCCCGGCTGGGGAATGCCGACTGCGCTGGGCGCGCCCGGCGCGTTGGGGCTGGCCTGGGCCCCGTAGGGATTGCTGTCGGAACCGTAAGGATTGGCCCCATATTGCGCGAGAAGAACCTTGGCGTCGCTGTCATAAAAGGATTGCCAGCTGTTCACCCTGCGCTCCAGCCGCTTGATAGTCCGCGTGTCCGCCACCGCCTGACGATAAGCCGCCACGAATTCCGCCGCGCCCGCGCGGTCGTCCATCGCCGCCAACGCCAGCGCCCGCGCCTTCAGCACATCGGGCCGCTCCGGGGTGTCGGGCGAGACCACCATCAGCCGCTTCAGCGCCGCCTCGGCGGTCTTGGGATCGCGCGCATAGTAGGAGGCCGCCGCCAGACTGTAGAGCACCGCCGGATCGTCGCCCCGGTGCAGCGCCACGGCGGCGAAATGGCCCTTGGCCAAGCCGTAGCGGCGCTGGTCCATGTACAGAAGTCCCAACTGGTAACGCGCCGCGAGGTTTCCAGGATCGAATTTCAGCGCCCGGGAATAACCCTGCTCGGCGAGATCGAACTTGCTGGCATCCCCCGCCTTACCCATCAGGTGATAGGCCAGGCCGTTGAGAAACTGCAGGTCGGAATTGGTGACGTCCAGCTTCAGCGCCAGGTTGGTCAACCGGGAGGCCTCCTCCAGCTTGCCGTCCTCCAGCGCCCGGGTGCCCGCGCGCACCAGCTCTTTGACGGCGTTCGTTTGCACGGTCAGGCTGATCGCCGTCGGGTCGGCCTCGGCTGCCGCGGTAACCGGCCCGCCGTCGACACCCGCCGTCTGACACGCGGCAACCAGGAAGGTGGACAGCATCAATGCCGACCGAAATGACGCTTTGCGCATTAATTTTCCCCCCATTTCACTGTTCGTCTGCCAATCTCAACCCCTCCGCTGGTTATTGCAGACGATAAATGTCGTTCGTCTTCGTGAGCCGCCACACCTGCCCATCGCCGGCACCGATCGCTTGGGCGTCCGTGTCCTGTGAAACCGGATCCCAGTTCAGCTTCGTGCCGTTAAACACATAGACCTTGCCGTCGGAACCGACGACCTGGGCAGCGCCCGGGGCATCGACCGCCACGTCGACGGCGGCGCCGGGAAGCCTGTCCCACTGCAGGTTGTTATTGTGCACGAAGATGTTGCCCTGCTCGTTCACGACCCACGGCCTGCCGTCCCGATCGATGTCGATCCGCTGGGCATTTCCCGGAACATGCTGCCATCCATTACCGGCACGTTGATGGATTTTCCCATCGACGCCGATGATCCACACCCCCTTGGCGCTGGCACCGATGTCTTGCGCGGCGGGGCCCGGAACCTTCTTCCACCCGGTGCCCGACTGGGCGAAAATCATGCCCTTGCTGTTCACCACCCAGGCTTGGGTGCCGAAAACCGCAATGCGGGTCGCGGCGCCGGACAACTTGCTCCAGGTAGTAGCGGTTTTGGCGCGCTTGAAGATCTGATAGCCGCTGCCTTCCTGGGTCGTACCGATCACATACGCGGTGCCGTCGGACCCGATCGCGACATCCCGGGCCGCGCCGTCGATTTTCACCCACTTCGAAGCGCCTTGCGCGACCGCCCCCGAGGGGGCATTCACGACGACACGATCGCCAACCAAAGCCGGGGTCTGCGCCGCATTGCCGCCCGCCGGCGCCTGCTGCGTCTGCGGCATCAGCGCGGCCCAGGTCCGTGCGTTCGGCTTGTACGGTTCCTGGGTCATCAGCGTCCAGTTGCTCGCAACCTCGGTCCGCCCTTCCTCGGTCAACAGAAGGCGGGCCAGATTGACGGGGCGCTGCGCGATTTGCAGGGCATCGTTGACGATGGCTTCCTGCTTGTTCTGCTCCAGAGCGATGTCGGTTGCGATGCTCGCGAGAATCGACGTGGCCGTAAGGATGATCAACGGCCCACCAAAGGCGCCGATCCCGGCGGAGGATGCACTAGTGGCCGCCGTCGTTCCGGTCCGCGCCGCGGTGACTGCTGCTGCCGTTGCGTCTCTGAATCGGTGCGGGAAAATCGCCATGGCGAATCTCGCCGTGAGCTGGGCGACCGCCGGCGATATGGCCTCGGCCGTCGATGCCCCGATAAACGACATGACGACCGCGGCGCCAGGCCCCAGCAACATGACGTCACCGACCAGGCCCGCCATATCCGGCGGGGCGACACCCGTATCGTACGCGTTCACCAAATTGTTGCCGCGCGACGCGGTCAGCGCTTGACGGCCGCGCACCCAGCTTTGCCAGACCTTTTGCATTTCCGAAGCGGCCAAAAGGCGGGACTGCTGAACGTAATCGGCCATATAGCTCAGTAAATCCCGTTCGGCCTTGGTCTTCGCGCCGTTTTTGATCACCTCGAAAACGTGATCATAGACAGCCGCCTTGAGGATCGGCGAGGTTTCCGGTTCCGTCTTGATCAGGTCCCAAGCTTTGGTCGTTAACTCGTCATTCTTGGTTTTGTTGAGTTTGCTTTCTGAGCTGAATTTGGCGATGGCCGCATCGATCCGCGTGCGTTCCAAAACCACTTGGGCCGCGATCTCATGCGCGCCCGGCAGCGCAAACAAACCGTTCGGTGTGCGCTTGGCCGATTCCCAGCGCATGTTTGTGTACTCGCAGGCATTGTTCGTCTTGACGCCGGAGACCGAGCGGGTCGAACCCTCCGGGCAGGACCAGCACGTTCCCCCATCGACAAAATCGAAGTGCTCCCCGGCCTTGCACGTCAACGCCGCCTCTTTGGTCGCCGCCTTCAAAAGTTCATTGCGGAAACAAGCGTTTTGCGCGGTCACCGCGGCAGCGGTGCGGCGGTATCCGGCGGGACAGGTGTAACAACCGCCGTTGGGGTCGGAGAACGTGCCTTCGGCGCAAACCCGGTCGATGAATTCGGCCCGGCGCGCCGTTTCTGCAAACTTGCCGCAGGCATCCCATGCGTCCACGGCGGACAGGGTGCGGCCGTACCCGGACGGGCAAGACCAGCATTCTCCGCCATTACGGCCATCCTTGAACGACCCGGCCGGGCAGGACTTTTGCCCGCTGACCCGCGTCGCGCGTTGGTATTGTGGGGAGATCTCCTTGGAACAGGCCATGGGCGTATCGACTGCAAACCCGGTTCTGTTGAAGCCACTTGGGCAACTGAAACAGGACCATGTTCCGATATCGAAGAATGACCCCTGTGGGCATTTGCCGACAGCCTTGCCGGTTTTGGTCGCCTTGGCAAAGCCGCACGCCCCCAAGACCTGGCCCGTGCGCAAATCCATCGCACCGCAAAGCGCATGGCCCTCGGAAAAGGCCGCCTGCGTTTGTACCGCCGCCGCGTCGGACACGCTCGCCGTGACGCCGAAAGTGGCCAGCACCAGCAGCGCTCCCCGTGCCAGAAAGGTTCTGAGCGCGGATTTGAAAGGGATGTTCATTGGCCATTCCTTAGCTGAATCATGCCTGTTCCTTCGTCCTCGCCCGCACTCTGCGACGCCCACCCTCAAGGTCACGCGCGAATGCCATGGGATTTGCTCCCAGACGAGCATCGGGGATGAAGGAGATCATGGAAAAATTCGAAATGGTCCTCTGCAGGCACGCGAAAAGTGCCGCATTCGAGGTTTCCAATATCCGCCGGAAAAAATCCGACGGTTCATTCGCCCCCGCACCGAATGTGGACAGGAACTGATACAGTTAAACGTGTAATGATACGCGGCCGGACGTTTGTGACGTTTTTCGGATGCTGCGTCCGTTTCGTGGATACTGTCGCGACAATTTAAGTACTCGCGCGCACGGTCTCCGAGGGGAGTTCGCCAAATTCCTGGTAATACGCCTGAGCGAAGCGCCCCATATGCGTGAATCCCCATTTCTTTGCAATGTCAGAGATCACGCCTCCGCCCTGCCCTGAGAGCAACAGAGCCCGGATCCGTTTTAACCGCACAATGCGTAAATAGGCCATCGGAGAAGCACCGTAGGCATCCATGAACCCTCTCTGCACACCCCGAAAGCCGCATCCGGCCGCAGCTGCGATGTCAGCAAGTCCCAGTTTCTTGTCTGCATGGGCGTGAATGTATTCACGCGCGCGCTTGACGTGGTATGGGACAACTGTTGCCACGGAACGACCGTTCAGAACGTCCTTGTAGCTGTTGGGCAACAGGGTCAAGCACTGGGTCAACAACATGTCTTCCATCTGTGCGGTGAGGATCGGGTTGTCCAGTTCGAGCAGGGGAGCGTCCAGGGCTTCAGCGATATAGTGGATGGTGTTACGAATAATCCTTCCACCGGGCGCGGTGAAATCAATCTCGGGTTCGAATGTCAATCCCATCAGATCCACCGCGTCCCCAATCAAAGAACGGGCATGAGCTTTCAATTTTCTTTTGGACAGGGGAAGCGCAAAGGCGCCAAAGCCCTCCTGACTGGCGTTGACAGGGGCCACCAAGTCGCGAATGAACCCTCTGCCCATCGAGAATTCCGTCTCCCTCCCAGCATGCCGCACGACACCTGAGCCACTGGTAACCAGATACAGGATTAGTCCGTCCGCATTTTCCTCCGGCGATTTCACACGGATTTCGACGTCTCCGAAAGCCACATGCATTAAGCAAAGATCGCCACATTTCGCAGCCGCCACACAGACATTCAGCTGCGCGGGCTTCCCCTTGACATCAAAATCATGTGGAGCGGTCAAATTGATGATGGATTCACGAACCTCATCCAGGTCCGTCGAAGATAAAACCCTGTGGTTTCGCAGATAGGTCATTGCCCCCCCTATCTCCGTCGTTCGAATGGTGTGTCTTTACCTAGGGTCCGGGATCATTCAATTCCAGTAGCTGATCGACCCTTCAACTCGCTTTGGTCGGCAGGGTGTCCCAGATGGTCAGGGCTGTTTTTTCCTAACGATTCGTTTTTTCACGATTTTTATCTTGAACGACCAGTGCCCCTTTTCATCACACCCGTCCCGCCAGTTTCAAGGCTTTTTATGCGGTCTTGTTTTGTTCTTTTCGGATTGTTTTGCAACCCGATTTTCAGAATCAGCCTCTCTAGGCGCGCATGAACGCCCTTAAAGTGGCGTCGATCTTGACCGCCGCCGCCTTCTGCAAGGTCGGGTCATCGTGGACGTAGTTTTTCAGCGTGGTTGACACGTCGGCGTGTCTCGCCCGGGTAGCCACCGTCTTCACGTCGATGCCAAGATGACCACCGCCATGCTCGACCGCCTGACCCATCACTGCGACATCGTCGAAACCGGCAACGAAAGCTGGCGCTTCAACCACCGAAGCTGAAACCAAAACAGGGCGGAAGTGCAACTGAACGCGTCAGCGGACAATACCCTCCCCCGGACCCCCTCTCGGCCTGTTGAACACAGGGGACCACAGCTACTCCCGCCCCCGCCGCTCCCCGCCCCCGCCGCTCCGCGCAAGCGCAATAGCGCTGCGCAGCGGGGACGGGTCCCCTCTATGGGCTCCGTGGACAACAGGCCAAACACAACCCCCGGTGTGGCCTACTTTTCGGCGCCGATTGACACGCCTCGAACGGGCGTGACGCGACAACACCCGCCATTACGACGATTTCACCGGCCACGCCATCTGGGGATAGGAGTTGGCGGACGACCTTCTCCCCACAGAATCCTGCAGTTGATATTTGGGTCTGCCATCGGGAGATGGACAATGAAGAAGGGCAGGTTTGCAAAGGAACAGATTATTGGCGTTCTGCGTGGTCAGGAGGCCGGCGGAGGAAGTCGCCCCCAGGGTTGTCACCTGATTGTCTCCGGGACACATTGCAGATGTGAGACATCGCACCCCCCCCCGGTTGCCGTTACCGATCACGGGGCCATCCAGTTCAAGGGAACCAGAACGATTTGCGGAAAGATGACCAGGAGCAGGAGAACGCCGTACTCCGCGATCATAAACGGCAAGACTCCCTTGATCGCATCGCTCATGGGCACGCGCGTGACGTTGCAGACAACGTTCAGCACGGTTCCGACCGGTGGTGTGACAAGGCCAATACTACAGTTCATGATGAACAGGACGGCGAAGTAGATCGGATCGATCCCCGCCATCCTGACGATCGGCATCAGGACCGGGGTCATGATCAGGATGGTGGGGGTCATGTCGAGGCCCATGCCGATGACCATGCCGAGGGCGATCAGGACGAAGGTCAACAGCCTTGGATGGGGAATAAGCGGCTGTAGAATGTGGGCGACGTCCTGTGGAATGTTGGCCGCCGTGATCAACCAAGCGGAAACCGCGGCAGCGGCCGCCATGAACATCACCACGGCGGTGGTTTCGCCGGCGCTTATGACAAGTGGGTAGATCTTTTTCGCGGGAATTTCCCGATAGATGAACATGCCGACGAACAGGCAGTAGATGGCGGCGATCACGGCGGCCTCGGTCGGCGTGAAGAAGCCGGCCTTCAGGCCGCCGATGACGACGACGGGCATGACGAGGGCCCAGAAAGCGTCGCGCGTCGCCTTGAAGCGGGTCTCGTACGACGCCTTGGGTTCCGCCTCCATCAGGTCGGATTTGATGCACCAGCGCCAGGCGACCATGATTCCGAGGCCCATCAATACGCCCGGCACGATGCCCGCAAGGAAAAGTTTGGTGATCGATACCCCTCCGGACACGCCGAAGATGATCATGCCCATGGATGGCGGAATCACCGGAGCGATCACGCCACCGCTAGCGATCAGCCCAACGGAACGGGATCGATTGTATCCGGCATCCCGCATCATCGGGAAAAGCACGGCGGCGAGCGATGCCGTATCGGCCAGGGCCGATCCCGAGAGCGACGCCATGATAACCGCGGCGAAGACGGTCACGTAACCGAGGCCACCCCGGATATGCCCGATCCAGGCCGACGACATGGCGATGATGCGCCGCGTCAGGCCGCCGGCATTCATGAACTCGCCAGCCAGCATGAAGAATGGGATGGCGAGCAGCGGATAGCTGTTCGCCCCGTCCCACATGTTCAGGACCACGATTGGCGGGTCTGTCAGCCCCAGGTAGAACATCAAGGCGAGACCGCAGCCGATCAAGGAGAAGGCAACCGGAATACCCAGCGCCATCAAGCCAAGCAGGGAGCCTGCGAAGATTGCCAGGGTCATTTCGGTAGTTCCGTCATGGCCTGCTCGCCGAGGGGTTCCTCGAGCGGCGCCCCGAACAGCTCGTCGTCGGGAATCCTGCTGCACACGAGACGACCGAGATTGAGCACGGAAACGATGATGATCGCCGCGCCGGTGAAGTAGCTGACTCCGAACACCCAGATGGTGCTGATCTGCATGACGGGGGACACGTTGCCGACCAGGACGTCATGCTGCAGCCATGTCCCGTACAGGATGTAATAGCCGCAAACGGCGGTCACGATCTGCATGATCAACCAGCAGACCCTTTTCCCGACGGACGGCAACAAGAGAACAATAATGTCGACCCCGATATGCGTGCGCTTTTGCACGCCGATCACACCACCGAGGAAGGCAATCCAAACGAACAAATACCTTGGCAATTCCTCGGCTATATCGATTCCTGAATTGAAAAAAATTCTGAGGACTACATTAACGAATACAAACACAAGCATGGTTATCATGCAGACAAACACAATGACATCTATAAGTCTTGTGTAAAGCTTGTAGATATTCATTTTCTTTCCGTCACAAGCACTGAAGTCGCGTGAGCGGCTTCACATCGTCGCGAAAGAAGAAGTCAATGCCATGAGAGTCGGCCGAAGCCGGCCGACTCTCTTCAGCACTTTATCGGGCACGCTGGCCTTCAGTTGGCGCCTTTGCGGATCTTGGCGAGTTCCACATTGAGTTCTTCAATGAAAGACTTGCCGATGTCGGGCGCGAACTTATCGACGACCGGCTTGGTCCGCTCGCGGATCTTGGCGAGTTCCTCGGGGGCGATCTCGTCGACCTCGATCCCCTCCTGGCGGAACTTCTCGATCACGTCCTTGTCCGCCTTTTCGAGCAACTGCCGCTGGTACACGGCCGCTTCCTTGGCCGCCTTCTCGATCCCCTGCTTGTCGACATCGCCGAGTTTTGCCCAGAAGCGCTGGGAAGCCGCCAGCGCTGCGCTGGTATAGACGTGGTTCGTCAACGAGATGTACTTCTGAACTTCCTGCATCTTGTTGGCGTACATGTGGACGAGAGGATTCTCCTGCCCGTCGATGGCCTTGATCTCGAGCGCGGTGAAAACCTCCGAATAGGCCATCGGGGTGGCATTGGCGCCGAGCGCCTTCCACGTCTCAAGGGCGATCGGATTGGACATGACGCGGATCTTCAGGCCCTTGATGTCGTCCGCCTTGATGACCGGGCGGACACTGTTGGACAGATCACGGAATCCGATGCCAGTCCATGAGAGACCGACGAGCCCGGCC
The DNA here is from genome assembly GCF_026163695.1 of Shumkonia mesophila. Taxonomy (NCBI): domain Bacteria; kingdom Pseudomonadati; phylum Pseudomonadota; class Alphaproteobacteria; order Rhodospirillales; family Shumkoniaceae; genus Shumkonia; species Shumkonia mesophila. Next base: position 82,615 of record NZ_JAOTID010000014.1, read on the forward strand.
GGCTCGATCTTGTCAAAAATGGCCTGTCCGATGCGCCCGTTCATGATCCGGGTGACTTCCTCCGTGTTCGAAAACATAAAGGGAAGGTCCCAGACCTGGATCTCTTTGACGCGGGTCGACAGCGGGCTCAGGATACCCATGTAGAATTCCTGGATGCCCGATTGCGTGGCCTGCATCTGCTTTTCGTCGCTTCCCAGCATGGCCCCGTGGAAGACGTTCACCTTCACGCTGCCATTCGTGTACTGACCCACGAGTTCGGCGAATTTTTCCATTGCCACGGCCTGAGGGTGGCTGGCCGGCATACCGTGCCCGAGTTTGGCAACGATTTCCGCATGAACCCCGCTCGACACCAGCACCGCGACGGTGAGGGCGGACATCAATCCATACAATCTAGACGACATAAAAACCTCCCAAGACACACAATACCATACACGCAAGCAGATTAGATCTGCCCGTCTTGCACAACAATCAGAAGTATTGCGACTAGCATTAGACACGCGATAGTCATGCCAAGATTCCGTTGCGAGCGACATTTTACTGTGTACGCCTCTAGGTATGCTCCAGTGTCGGCTCAAGACATGACGTCTTCAAATGGTTTTCTTATGTCTCCACTTTAATTGGAAACAATTTCCATATTTTGTAAAGCTATATACCACCGCATCACGCCTTGACAAGGATTTGTTTCACTTAATCGGCATGGCCGGCGTGAGGGGACGGTCCGAGGATAGGCTTCGTCCGAGGTGTGACGGGCCGTAGAGGGATGGGACGCGAACGCATCTGATTTCATGAAATCCGGAAGGGAAACCGACTGACGCAGCCATGACGGGGAAGGCGCGCCGCCGCTCCGGCATCGCGTTCAGGGCCAAAAGGGACAAGCGGGGAGATTCGCGGAAAGCCGGCCTGGCTCTCGGGCAAGACGAAGGTTTCCAAGGCCGAACCCAGCGGCGTAACGCCGTCGTATACGGATCGCGGTCACGCTTACGGCAGGCCCGTGATTTTGGCGATACCCGGCACCCAGGTCCGCTCGAGCTTCGCGACCGCCTCCCTGAGGGCGGGGACAAAGGATATCAGCCGCTCCCTCCCGAGTCGAAAGGCCGGCCCTGCGACCGAAACGGCTCCGACGACCCTGCCGGGATCCTTCAAATCCTTGAGAATGATGGCAACGGCATTGAGCCCCAGTTCCGATTCCTCTTCGTTGAGGGCGAACCCCGCTTCGCGGGCGACGCGAACCCGTTCCAGAACGTCATCGATCGTCTTCCCCGCATTCGGCCCGACGAGTTCGCAGTCCAATCCCTTCCGCTCGAGCCGCGCGCGCGCCTCGTTCTCCGGGAGGTGCGCCAGCCAGGCCTTCCCCATCGCCGTGGTCTGGATCGGAACATGGCGGCCGCTGATGAAATCGCAGCGAATCGACGAGGTCGATCCCTGGGCCTTGGCGATCCAGCTCATCTCGTCGAATTCGACGACGGCGAGACGCACCAGCTCGCCGGTGACGCGCGCCAGATCATCGAGAATCGGTTGGGCAATATCGACGATGTTGATGTCCGCCATCAGGCGCAGCCCGAGAGTCCCGAGCTTTAACGTCGGCATATAGCGGCCGCTTGCCGGGTCCTGCTTGACGTACTCCGTCGCGATCAGCGTTTGCAGAAGCCGATGGGTCGCCCCCAGCGGAATGGCCAGGCTTTGGGAAATCTCGCTAATCTGAAGGCCGTCCGTATGGGCGACGAGAAGCTCGAGGAGCGCCAAACCGCGCTCCATTGAGGAGACGCTAAAGTTGGCCATCGCGATGTCTCCGATTCCGAAGAGAAGGGCATTGAAAACTGGAAACTGTTTCCATATAGTCGCTCGCACGAGGTCGCGGGAACCCCTTTTTGGTGACCGCCATGTCTGAACTCCGGACCTAGCCGTTCGTCGTTTTCGTTGCAATAGAATTTTGGCTCAAAGACCCGCGTTGACCCATCGGGGTATCGGCGTTTCTATTTGAGGATGCGTAGTATGAAGTGATTTTCATCAATAAAAATTACCATACATCAACACGCATATCGAGGCTATTCCACGAACAGTGGTTTTGTTCTTCGAAAAGAGAGAATAAAGATGTCTCAAGAACTTAGAAGCCGCCGTTGGTTCAATGATCCAAACGATCCGGGAATGACGGCCATCTACCTTGAAAGGTACCTGAACTACGGGATTACCCGCGAGGAATTCCAGTCCGACCGGCCGATCATCGGGATCGCCCAGACGGGAAACGACCTGACCCCGTGCAACCGCCATCACATCGAATTGGCCACACGGGTCCGCGAGGGAATCCGCGATGCCGGAGGCATACCGCTTGAGTTTCCCGTGCATCCCCTCCAGGAGACTGGCAAGCGCCCGACGGCAGCTCTCGACCGGAATCTTGCCTATCTCAGCCTGGTCGAGGTGCTGTACGGCTATCCACTCGACGGGGTGGTGCTGACGACGGGATGCGACAAGACGACGCCCGCATGCCTGATGGCGGCCGCGACGGTCAATATTCCGGCGATCGTCCTGTCGGGCGGCCCCATGCTCGACGGGTGGTGGAACGGCCGGCTCGCCGGATCCGGCGTCGCCGTCTGGAATGCCCGCAAGCTTCACGCGGCCGGCAAGATCGATTACGACCAGTTCATGGATCTGGTTTCGGCGTCCGCGCCGTCTATCGGTCACTGCAACACCATGGGCACGGCACTGTCGATGAACTGCCTCGCCGAAGCCCTCGGCATGTCGCTGCCGAGCTGCGCCGCCATCCCGGCCCCCTACCGTGAACGCTCCTGGATGGCCTACGAGACCGGCAAGCGCGCCGTCGGGCTCGTGCGCGAAAATCTGCGTCCGTCGGACATCATGACCAAGCCGGCCTTCGAGAACGCCGTCGCCGCTGCCGCCGCGCTGGGCGGGTCGTCCAACTGTCCGATCCACATGATCGCCATTGCCCGCCATATGGGGGTCGAACACAGCCTGGACGACTGGCAGCGTCTTGGGCCGGACGTGCCGCTTCTGGTGGATTGCCAGCCGGCCGGCCGCTACCTCGGCGAAGCCTTCTACCGCGCCGGCGGCGTGCCCGCCGTCATGAAGGAGCTGCTGGGGGCCGGCCGCCTCAACGGCGAGGCCCGCACGGTCACCGGCAAGACGTTGCGCGAAGACCTGGAGGCCTTCGCCCAGGAAACGGATCGCGAGGTGATCCGCAGCTATTCGAATCCGTTGAAGAAGGCGGCCGGCTATGTCGTGCTGCACGGCAATATCTTCGAGAGCGCTGTCGTCAAGATGTCGGTCATCGATGCCGATTTCCGCAAGAAGTTCCTCAGCGATCCTGCCCATCCGAACCGCTTCGATTGTCGTGTCGTCCTCTTCGAGGGGCCCGAGGACTATCACGCCCGGATCAATGATCCCGCGCTCGACATCGACGAAAATTGCATGTTGGTCATCCGCAACTGCGGCCCCGTCGGCTACCCGGGAAGCGCCGAGGTGGTCAACATGCAGCCGCCGGACGCCTTGCTGCAAAAGGGCGTCCAGATCCTGCCGACGATGGGGGACGGCCGCCAGAGCGGCACTTCGGGCAGCCCCTCCATCCTCAATGTTTCGCCCGAGGCCGCGGTGGGCGGCACCATCGGCCTGCTGCGCACCGGCGACGTGGTGCGAGTCGATCTTGGTGCCGGCCGCGTCGACGTCCTGCTTGACGACAAGGAACTCGAGGCGCGTCGGGAAGAGGCCCATCCGGTTGAACTCGTGAACCGGACGCCATGGCAGGAGATCTACCGCGGCATGGTCGGACAGCTTGCAACCGGTGGATGCCTGGAACCGGCCGTTCTCTACCTCAACGTCTTGGAGACCCGTGGCGAGGCGCGTCACAGCCATTAGGGAGCGTCAGCCTCGCATCGGACCGCCTCCGGATTCCTTGCCTTCATTTTTTTCGCGAAATCTGCGGCACGCCGGCCCCTGACGAACTTTCGGCCAGCGTCGACCCCGCCAGCCGCGGGGCGCCGTAGCCGACTACGGAAGCGGATTTTCCGATCATCGGTGGCGTGATTCGTCACCGAAATCATGGCGCATGGATCCCCGGCCAAGCTCGAGGCCGAGCCCCAGCAACAGGAGTTTTCTCATGTCGAAGGCGAAACTGCGGATGATCGATCTGCTGAGCCGTGTTCGCGTCATACCGATCGTGACGATCCGCGACGCATCCGTCGCCGTGAACCTGGCCGAGGCCTTGATGGATGGCGGTCTCCATGTCTTCGAGGTCCTGCTCCGGACACCGGCGGCGCTGGCGGCCGTCGAACAGATCCGCAAGGCGGTTCCCGAGGCGTTCGTCGGCGCCGGAACCCTTCTCGATAGGAAGGACGTCGAGCGCGCCATCGCCGCCGGGGCTCGTTTCGGCGTTTCGCCCGGCTTGACGCGGGAACTGGGCGAGGCCGTCAACGAGCACGGCCTGCCGTTCCTGCCAGGGGTTTCCTCGGCTTCGGAAATCATGCAGGCGATGGCTCTGGGATTCACCGAGCTCAAGTTCTTCCCGGCGTTCGGCGCGGCGGGGACCGCTTGGTTGAAAATAATGGCGCCCGTGTTTTCGGCGGTGACGTTCTGTCCGACCGGCGGCATCAAGAAGGAGGACATCGCGGAATACATGAAGTTACCGAACTGCCGGACGGTCGGCTGTTCCTGGGTGGCCTCGGCGTCGTTGATCGAGGCCCACGACTGGCCGTCGATCACCGCGCTGGCCAGACAAGTCTCCAAGATCGGTTTGGACTCCGATGCCTGACTTCGGTGGAGAACTCGTCGGGCGCGGCAAGCAGATGATCGCCGTTGGCGCCATCTGCGCGACGGCCATTTATCGGGTCGAGCAGATCAAGCCCGCGCCGGCCAAAATCGTGGCCAGCGAGCTGCTTCAGGTCGTCGATGGCATGGCGCTTTCCGCGGCGTTCGCCTTCGTCAAGCTCGGCGGCAGTGCCAGAATATACGGGGTGATCGGCGACGACGAGCAGGGGCATCGCATGGCCGGGATCATCTCGTCCGAGGGGGTCAACGCGGACGGATTGCATCTGGCCCCCGGCTCGAGCACATCGCAGGTCGCAGTCATCGTCGACGGGCACGGGGACCGCCTGGTGGTTCCGTTTCACGATCAGACGACGGACCGCTCCGCCGGATGGCTTCCCGTGTCCGAGTTCGCCGGCGCCGGGCTGGTGCATTGCGATGTCCGCTGGCCCGAGGGGGCGGAGGTCGCGCTGACGGCGGCCCGGCGAATGGGCATTCCCAGCATGATCGACGGGGATGTCGCCGCGCCGGACATCCTGCACCGCCTCGTTCCCCTTGCCGACTATGCTGTCTTTTCGGATGCCGGCCTCGCCGTCTATTCGGGGATAGCCGACGTAGAGGCCGCTCTCAAGGCTGTTGCGGCCGAACACCAAGGACACGTCGGGGCAAGCTGCGGGCGCCAGGGCTACATGTGGATGGAAGATGGGGCCATCCGCCACGTCCCGGCCCCGTCGGTCAGCGTCGTCGACACCCTCTCGGCCGGCGACGTCTTTCACGGGGCCTTCGCGCGGGCGCTGCTGGAAGGCTGGAGCCTTGAGGCGAGCGCCTCCTTCGCCTGCTGTGCCGCCTCGCTGAAATGCACCCAATTTGGAGGACGACTCGGATGCCCGACCTGGGAAGAGGTCGATGCGTTTCGTTCGTCCGTAACGATGACCTTGTGAGCATCGTCCGTTGCAAACGGTAGGGAAGGGAAGATCAAGCCATGACCAGCAAACTCGCGGACCTGTCGCGCCATTCCGTTATCGTCGCCGATAGCGGCGACATCGCCTCGATCAAGGCCTTCGGCGCCCAGGACAGCACCACCAACCCGAGCCTCATCCTCAAGGCCGCCAGCATGTCGAACTATGCCGCGCTGGTCGAGGATGCGATCGCTTATGCCACGGGCAAAAGGACGGACGCCGAACAGCGGATCGATCTGGCGATCGACCGCTTGGCGGTCAATTTCGGCACCGAACTCCTCAAGCTTGTCCCCGGCTATGTCTCTACGGAAGTGGACGCGCGCCTGTCGTTCGACGCCGGCGCGACCGTGAGCAGGGCCCTGCGCATCATCGACCTTTTCGGCGAGGCGGGCGTCGATACATCGCGCGTCTTGATCAAGATCGCCGCCACCTGGGAAGGCGTGAAAGCCGCGGCGGAACTAAAAAAGCATGGCATCAAGTGCAACCTCACCCTCATCTTCAGCCTCGTCCAGGCCGCCCTCTGCGCCGAGGCCGGCGTTTTTCTGATCTCGCCCTTCGTCGGCCGCATCACCGATTGGTATAAGGTGCAGGGCACGGCGATCTCGGGACCGGATGACGATCCGGGTGTCGGTTCGGTTCGGGAAATCTACAAATACTTCAAGACGTTCGGATACAAAACGGTGGTGATGGGCGCCTCCTTCCGGTCGACCGAGCAGGTCACCGCGCTCGCCGGGTGCGACCGCCTGACGATCAACCCGACACTGCTGGAGCAACTGAGGACAACCGAGGGCGCCGTCCCCCGCCGCCTCGAGCCGGGCGACATCGACACCTCGCTCCGGCGCCTTGCCCTCGACGAGCCGCACTTCCGTTGGCAGCTCAACGAAAATGCCATGGCAACGGAGAAACTAGCGGAAGGCATCCGCTCGTTCGCCAAGGATACGCGCACCTTGCGCGCCATGGTGCACGGGAAACTCGCCGCTCGCTAAATCACCCCCTCCCCTAGTCCCACCCTGGCCGCGCCGAACCCTCCGAGAGAAGGCCGCGACGAGGTGCGGCTCGTCCGCGAAACCCGCTTCACAGGAGGAAGTCGAGATGACCCGTCCGCTCACCCGTCCCGAGGAAAGCCGGAAACAACTCCGTCGTATGGCCAGCGCGATTCGATTCCTGGCCGTCGATGCGATCGAGAAGGCAGGGTCCGGCCACCCGGGGATGCCGCTCGGCATGGCCGATGCCGCGGCGGGGCTGTTTAGCCGGTTCCTGAAGTTCGATCCCCGGATGCCGAATTGGCCGGACCGCGACCGCTTCGTCCTGTCGGCGGGACACGGCTCTATGCTCCTCTACAGCCTCCTCCACCTGACCGGCTACGCCGATTTCCCGATCGAGGAGTTGAAGAGGTTCCGCCAGCTCGGCAGCCGGGCTGCCGGACATCCCGAGTACGGGCTCGCCGCCGGCATCGAAACCACGACCGGCCCGCTCGGGCAAGGGCTGGCGACGGCCGTCGGCATGGCCCTCGCCGAGGCCAATCTGCGGGCCCGCTTCGGGCATGAGCTCTGTGATCACCACACCTACGTCATCGCGGGTGACGGCTGTCTCATGGAAGGCATCAGCCAGGAAGCGATTTCGCTCGCCGGTCACTGGAAGCTCAACAGGCTCATCGTTCTCTGGGACGACAACGGAATCACGATCGACGGCTCGACCCGTTTGGCAACCTCCGACGACACGTCGAAGCGCTTCGAGGCCAGCCAATGGAACGTGGATTCCGTCGACGGCGGCGATCCCGAGGCGATCGCGGCGGCCATCGAGCGGGCCCGGCAATCCGATCGTCCGTCCCTGATCGCCTGCCGAACGCAGATCGGGTTCGGCGCCGGCAACAAGGCGGGGACGTCCGCCATCCATGGTTCGCCGGTCGGGGCCGAGGGGATCGCCCAGGCTCGCAATTTCTTCGCCTGGCCCTACGAGGCGTTCGAGATTCCGCCGGATGTCGCCGCCTTCTGGAAACGGGTCGGCCACAAGGGGGCGGAACGGAGAACGGCCTGGGAAGCCCGCCTCGCGGCGGCGGACGCCTCGAAGGCCCGGGACTGGCGCCGGGTGATGACCGAGGGCTTCGATGGCGACGCCATGGCGGCCCTGTCGGAACTCAAGGCCATGCTGATTCGGGAGAAACCGGCCCTGGCGACGCGCAAGGCCAGCCAAATGGCCATCGAGGCGCTGTCCGCCGCCTCGATGAAACTGGTGGGCGGTTCGGCCGACCTGACGGGATCCAACCTGACGAAGCCCCGCGCCGCGAACCCCATCGGCGCCGATGACTATGCGGGCACCTACATCCATTTCGGCATTCGCGAGCACGCCATGGCGGCGATCATGAATGGCCTGGCGCTCCATGGCGGATTCCTGCCGTTTGGCGGGACATTCCTTTGCTTCGCCGACTATGCCCGGCCGGCGATCCGCCTTTCGGCGTTGATGCGACTGCCCGTCGTCTATGTCATGACGCACGATTCCATTGGTCAGGGAGAGGACGGCCCGACCCATCAGCCGATCGAGCATCTCGCGTCGCTGCGGGCCATGCCTGGCCTGAGGGTCATGCGGCCGGCCGATGCGGTGGAGACGGTGGAATGCTGGGAAGAGGCACTCAATGAGCCGTGGCGGCCGACAGTTCTGGTGCTGTCGCGCCAGTCGTTGCGGACGGTTCGTACAAGCGAGACGGGAGGCACTTTGTCTAAGCGGGGGGCCTATGTTCTGGCCGAGGCCAAAGGGGGGCGACGCGACATCACCATCCTGGCGACCGGCTCGGAGGTGGAGATCGCCCTGGACGCCCGGACCCGGCTGGACCGGGATGGGATCGGGGCGGCGGTCGTCTCCATGCCGTGCTGGGAACTGTTCCAGGAGCAACCCGAGACCGACCGCCGGGCCGTCCTCGGCGACGGACCGCGCATTGCCATCGAGGCGGCCAGCCCGTTCGGTTGGACCCGCTATGTCGACGACGAAACGGACGTCATCGCGCTGGGCGACTTTGGAGCCTCGGCTCCCGGCCCCGAACTCTTCCGGCACTTCGGGCTGACCGCGGAGGCCGTTGCTGCAAAGGCTAGATCAAAAATCGCAGACGGAAAGGAACGCTTGGCTAGACGGGAATCCAAGTAAGAACGAAACCCCTAAAAACGCACAGTTTCCTGGGGTTTCTTAGAGCCTGACTCAAAACTCGGATCACGCATGACGCGGAGTTCCCATCCGGCGCAGCATGAGGCGGATCGATGCGATAAAGATCCACGCCTCGGCGCTGGCAATGGTCGCCTCGAAGTCCTTGGTGAGGCGACGACAGCGCCCGAGCCAGGAGAAAGTCCGCTCGACGACCCATTGCCGAGGCAGGACCTCGAAGCCTTTGGCAGTGTCGGAGCGCTTGATGATTTCGAGGGTCCACGTGCCGAGATCGGCCAGAGCGTTCGTCAGTTTTTCACTGGCGTAGCCGCCGTCGGCGAACAGATGGTGCAACCACGGGTAAAGCTGTCGAATGGAGGCGATGACGCCGACCGCCCCATCCCGGTCCTGGATGTCGGCCGTATGGACCGTCAACCCAACCAAGTGGCCCTCGGTGTCGGTGATGAATCACAACGGGCGGGGCCACCCAACCACTTCCCCGCCCAAATCGGAGTTTCGGGTCAGGCTCTTAGCTGCATCGGAGAATCCTTGACGCCGACCGGCGCATCGGATAGAGCCTCGCGGCAAGCGACAACCTGATTCTCAAATTCGATCTCAATCCTTCCGTTGGAGGCCGGATGGCCTGCGGCGAAGGGTTCTTTGTATATGCGCCCCCCGTAGCGGGAGGGCCAAACCATGATTGATCAGGTCATGGCTTGGCTGGGGCAGCAGATGCAGAACGGCGTGTTCGCGGGAGGCGCGGCGTTGGAGCTTGCCGGCGGTGCCGCCGCGGCCGTTCACCGATTGCTTCCGTGGGCCTGCCGTATTGTCCGTGCGGCAATGATGACGTCCGTCACCATGTTCTTTCAGTTTTCGTCAGCGATGCGGAAACAACTATTGGATGGGGCGGACATCAAGGCTGCCCATTCCAATGATGAATGGATGCCAAGTCGAGGCGGAAGCTCGCGTCCACGCAATCTCCATGCAACCTGCGCTCAACTTTCATTGGTGTGTGGAAAGTCCTCGAGGGGAGCAATCATATTCGCGGGGGTTTTCTCAATCGCCTGCATCAACACCTTTTTGTTCGCCATCCCTTTTCAAAGCGGGCGAACCACCTACCCGCCGCCAATCATCTCCCCGGCGCGGCGGATATTAATCGTGGCCAGTAGTCTCGTGGGCAGAGCTGAGCCCGTTCGACTGACGGCCGCCTTTTCTCGTAAATAAACTGCAGTTGGCGACAACAAGAATGAAACTGTCGGGTAACATTGGCCGATCTCTGACCATCGGAGGCATAGTCATAGTGGCGCTGATCGCAATTGCGTCGGCGCGCGGCGTTCTCGAAGAAAAGCCGCGGGCATCTGCGTTCACCGAGTCTGTCCTGCGCGGAACAATCGAAGAAACGGTTCTTGCCAACGGCGTGCTCGAACCCGCCCGGATCGTCAGTGTCGGCGCGCAGGTCTCTGGCCAGTTGAAGGTGCTGCATGTCGAACTCGGTCAGAACATCAAGGCCGGGGACCTGATTGCCGAGATCGACCCCACCGCACAGGCCTACGCTCTTCGTATAGCCGAGGCAGCTCTCGCCAATGTCAAGGCGCAGTATAAGGCACGCACCATCCAGCTCCGGCAGGCGGAGCAAGCATACAGCAGACAGAACAGCTTGGCCCGCCAGAGGGCGGTTTCAACCGCCGAAGTTGAGACGGCGGAGGCGGCGTTTAGGACGCTAGAGGCAGAGGTCGAGGCGTTGGAAGCGCAATTCGCCCAGGCCACAGTCGAGGTCGAGAACGCGAAAGCCAACCTCGGCTACACAAAGGTTCTCGCACCGATGGATGGCGTCGTGGTTGCTGTGGTGACCAAGGCCGGACAGACACTGAACTCCAACCTAGCCGTGCCGACGGTCGTCGTGTTGGCCCAGCTCAACGTCATGCGGGTTAAGGTACAGATATCGGAAGCCGATATCACCCGTGTAAAGCCCGGTCAGGAAGTTCGCTTCACGATCTTGGGTGATGCCCGAGTCCCGACTGCCGGCAGGCTGGAGCAGATCGAGCCGGCATCGGCATCAATCGCTACGGATTCGACGACTGCGGGCACAACCGGAGGACAGGCGACGGCTCGGGCTGTCTATTACAACGGAACATTCACGACTCCGAATCCCGATGGTCGGCTGCGGCCGATGATGACCGCTGTGGTGACCATCGTGGCGGGGCGTGCCGAAGGCGTGCCGCTTGTGCCATGGCCCGCATTGACCGAGCGCGACCAGAACGGTCGCTATCGTGTCGGTGTCCGCTCTGCTTCGGGCGAACTCTCAGAGCGCCTCGTCACAATAGGATTGACTGACCGGATCAAGGCGCAAGTGATCGATGGTCTGGAGGTCGGCGAGGAGGTCGTCATTCCCGCCGATGGTCAAGCATCGGACCCCAACGCCATGGAGATGATGTGACCGTACTATTGGAAATAGAGAACGTCTCACGACTGTTTCAGACGGGCGAAGAGACGATCACCGCGCTGGCGGAGATCAATCTTCATATCGACCGCGGCGAACTCGTTGCGATTGTCGGCGCAAGCGGCTCGGGCAAGTCGACGCTCATGAATATCCTCGGCTGTCTCGATCAGCCGACTGTCGGCGATTACCGTGTCGGAGGGCGCAGCATCGCCGGACTGAGCGCCGACGAACTAGCGGCGCTGCGAAGAGAGCATTTCGGGTTTATCTTCCAACGTTACCATCTGTTAGGTGCGCTCAACGCGGCTGACAATGTGGCGATGCCCGCCGTTTATGCCGGCCTTGATGCCACCTCCCGGCGCGAGCGGGCAAGAGCACTGCTGGACCGGCTCGGGCTCGGCGAACGCATTGACCACCGTTCCAACCAGCTTTCCGGCGGCCAACAGCAGCGCGTGTCCATCGCTCGCGCGCTTATGAACGGAGGTCGCATCATCCTCGCCGATGAGCCGACCGGCGCGCTCGACAGTAAGAGCGGCGAAACCGTGCTTGAAATCCTCAAGGAGCTTCACAGAGACGGTCATACCGTCATTATCGTCACTCACGATATGGAAGTCGCTGCCCACGCCGACCGCATCATAGAAATCCGTGACGGTCTTGTCCTGTCTGATCGGCTTTGCCGCGAACCTGCAGCCACGGCTGCATCGCCCTCCTTTGTGAACCGTACGCCAGCTAGCGCGCTGGCAGGTTTCCAATGGCGGTTTGCCGAAGCCTTTCCAATGGCGTTGAGCTCAATGGCGGCGCATCGGGTCCGCACATTCCTCACCATGCTTGGCATCATCATCGGCATCGCTGCAGTTGTCGCCGTCGTCGGCCTGGGTGAAGGGACGCGCCAGAAGGTCCTCGCCGAGATCAGCGACCTCGGTGCCAGCACGCTCTCCATTTATCCCGGACGTGGCTGGGACGACGAGCGCGCCGACAGCATCACGACGCTGGTCGTTTCCGACGCTGAGGCTTTGTCAGCGCAAAACTATGTCGACAGCGTTACGCCGCTGGTGTCGACGAACGAGCGTATTCGGTTCGGCCGCACGTCCATCACCGCCAACGTCGACGGTGTCGGTCAGTACTATTTCCGGGTGAACGGCCTCAATATCGTTCGGGGAACCGGCTTCTCGGCCGACAGCATCGCCGAGCGTCGTCAGGAGGCGGTGATCGATGACCGGGCTGCTTCCACGCTTTTCCCAGGCGGCGAATCTTCGCTCGGCAAGATCATCATGATTGACCGGCTTCCGGTGGTCATCATCGGCACGGTGGTCCGCCGTTCAGGCACATCGGGTAAAAGCCTGCAAATATATCTTCCCTATACCGCACTAACGGGCAGGCTACTGGGTCCGGCGACCAGCCTCGCCGGGCTGACCGTTCGCATTACTGACAATGTTAACACGATTGTCGCGGAGCGCGCGATCGTCGGCCTGATGACCCGCCGTCATGGCACGCAGGACTTTTTCGTCTTCAACAGCGACCAGTTGCGTCGCACCTTGGAGAAGACGTCGCGGACGATGACGCTGCTGATCTCTTCAGTCGCAGTCATTTCGCTGATCGTCGGCGGCATCGGCGTCATGAACATCATGTTGGTTTCCGTCACCGAGCGTACCCACGAGATCGGCCTGCGCATGGCGGTCGGCGCGCGCCGCCTGGACATCATGCTTCAGTTCCTGATCGAAGCCGTCACCATCTGCATTGCCGGCTCCCTCCTCGGCGTTGGACTGGCGCTCGGCGCCGCTACCGCCTTCGGCGGTCCAGGCAGCGAATTCCCTATGGTCATCTCTATCGACGCCATCCTCGCAGCGTGTCTGGTCGCGCTTCTAGTCGGTCTCGTCTTTGGTTTCCTGCCAGCCCGCAATGCTTCGCGCCTCGATCCGGTCGATGCGCTTTCCAGAGAGTAGCTATGGTTTTCCTCAGATTGATTGCCCCTTGTTCCCTTGTCTTGCTTGTCGGGTGCACCAGCCTGTCAACACCCTATCTGCGCCCCAATCTGCCTGCGGGGCCAACATGGTCGGCCACCGCTTCCGAGGGCCCGGCCACGGTGAGGGCCGGTCAATGGTGGGTTGCCTTTGGAGATCCAAAACTCACAACGTTGGTCGGCGAAGTGGTTACCCGCAACAACGACGTCTTCGCGGCGGCCCTTCGTGCTCAGCGAGCACGCTTGCAGGCGGACCTTGCGGCGAATGCGCTGTTCCCGAAGTTGAACGGAAATCTTGCCACCTCCCGTAACGAGCCCCTCCAGGGAAACGCTACTTCGGCCTCATCGTCGTCTGCGTCCATTGGCATCTCATATGAGGTCGATCTGTGGGGCAAGCTGGCGGCGCAGCGCGACAAAGCGGGCTTTGAGGCCCAGGCAACCGCCGAGGACTATGAGGCCGCGCGCCTTGCAATGATCGGCATGACGATCGAAACCTATTTCCGCATCGCCCACGCCAATCAATCGATCGCTTCGGCCGAAAAAAGCCTCGCCTATATACGTCAAATTCAGGCCCTCGTCCGAAAACAGGTGGAAATCGGCGTTGTTTCCGACCTCGAACTTCACGAAATCGAACAAGCCGTCGAGACGCAAGCTGCGCGGATATCCGAACTGCGGCAGGCACGCCTCGTCCTGCGCAATGTGCTCACCGTTCTTTCGAATGGTGTGCCCAGCCCGGTTCCCGAACCGCAGAGCCTGCCACAACGGAGACTGCCCGTTATCGCAGCGGGCTTGCCCGCCGACCTTCTTGCCCGTCGCCCCGATCTCCGCGCCGCGGAGGCGCGGTTGCGTGCCACGCTGAGGGACGTCGATGCGACGCGCGCCAGCTTCTATCCGGCGATCTCGCTTACCGGCGGACTCGGCACCAGCAGCGATCAGCTCATCTCCTTCATCTCCAACCCGGTCGCGACTCTGGGTGCCGGTGCCGTCCTCTCATTCCTCAACCTGAAGGATATGAAGCTGACGGTCGCCGTTTCACAAACGCGGTATGAAGAGGCTGTCGCTGCATTTCGTACCACTTTGCTCAACGCGTTCGCCGATGTCGCCAATGCGCTCGGTGCTCGCGCCAACTATGCCGAACAGGCACGCCAACTGCGCAATGCCTATGCGGCCGCGCAGGAAGTGGAGAAGCTGACAGAGGCACGTTATCGGGCCGGTGCAATTACCTTGCGCATCTGGCTGGACTCGCAGGAGCGCCGTCGCTCCGCCGAGGCCGCTCTTGCCGATGTTCGGCTGGCGCAAATCGTCAGTGAATCAATGCTTTATCGCGCCCTCGGTGGCGGCGTTTCGACCGCCGACCAGCAGACATTGCGCATACCGTGATGACCGGCTTCTCCCCAGAATGCGTCGCGCCGGCTCAGCACAAAGAAGAGCAATCCGTGCGTATCGCCAGGCATTGAGCAGTCTTGCGACGCCGTGCCAGCGCCAGCAACACCGCCCCTTCTTCAAAACTCAGAACTACATAGACAAAAGTCCGTGTACGCATTTCTTCGCGTCCTTGGGCACAGAGAAATTTCTTAACCAAAATCATAAGGGGTTCCCATCGTCCGTCTCCACAGAATCTCCACGAATTCTCGACCCGGTATTGAAGAGCGCATGTCAATGAGTGGATGATAACTCCAATCTGGACACATACCATGTCGCGCCGTTTCCTGTTCGTTGCCTTTGTAATTTGCGCATCCATCGCTTCGACACTGCTGGTGTTTCGGGGGAGTGCGGTCTCGGAGCCAGACGGCGCCTCCTTGGGCGCGCAAGCTCCCGCGCGGGTCACCACGGCCACACTTGCGCCAGAACGTGTTGTTTTGATCGATGAACTTCCTGGGCGTGTGACCGCCTATCGAAGGGTAGAGATACGGCCTCAGGTCGGCGGCATAATCAAGAAGCGGTTTGTGGAAGGTGGGACCCAGGTTAAGGCTGGGGAAATCCTGTTTGAAATCGAACCGGCCTTGCTTTTGGCCGATCTGGAGACAGCGGAGGCAGGGTTGACGCGAGCCAAGGCGGCGGTGGAGCACGCGCGTCGAGGGCTTGAACGTGCCGATGCCCTGCTTGCGAGCAATGCGACGAGCCGGAAGGATCACGAAGACGCCCGCAATGGACTGACCGTGGCGCAGGCCAACCTCGCCGAGGCCCAGGCGGTCTTTCACCGCCGCCAGCTCGATCGTGATTTCGCCTCCCTAAGGTCACCGATCAAAGGCTATGTCGGGCGCACGCTGGCCGACGAGGGCGCTCTCGCGTCTACTTCGAGTCAGGAAGCGCTCGCCGTGGTGCAGGAACTGGACCGTGTGTATGTGGATCTGCGCTTGCCCGCGACGAAGCTCGATGGATTGCAGTCCGCCGCCGAGCAAGGATTAGGTCCGGTCGAGATACTAGACACGGAAGGCAAACCACACCCCCGTCCAGGCACGCTGGTGCTGTCGGACGTTACGGTGGATACGGGGACCGGTAATGCGACAGTCCGGATTGAGGCGGAGAACCCGGGATTGCGGCTTCTGCCCGGAATGTACGTTCGTGCAAGAATAGCACGTGGCCTTCTTCCCAATGCTCTGCTGGTGCCGGAAGATGCCGTGGTTCGCAACGGTGCAGGCGGGGCGCAGATCATGGTCGTGGCTGGCGACGGGCGGGCCGAACGACGCGACGTGGTCCTGGGCGACGCGATTGGGAGGCGTCTTGTCGTGACGTCGGGCCTGAAGGCGGGCGAGGTGATCGTCATTCGCGGACAGGACCGCGTGCAGGACGGGATGACCGTGAACCCGGTTACCGTCTTGCAAGATGCCGCACCGGCGGCCGACAAGCTGTAAAGGCCAGATTATCATGCCACAATTCTTCATCGATCGCCCGGTCTTTGCCTGGGTGATTGCGATCTTCATAGCGTTGGCTGGAATTATCGCCATTCCGCAACTTCCGGTGGCGCGCTTCCCTGTAATCGCGCCACCGAGCATCGGCATTTTCGCGACATATACCGGCGCGACGGTACAAACCGTCAATGACAGCGTGGTCACACCCATCGAGAAGGAACTCTCGAGCGTCAAGAACGTGCTCTATTACGAGTCCACCGTCGACTCGACCGGCGGTGCCAACATCATGGTGACGTTCAAACCCGGAACCAACCCGGAACTGGCACAGGTGGATGTGCAGAATCGCCTCAAGAACGCCGAACCGCGTCTCCCGGAGGCCGTCCGGCGCGGTGGCATCAATGTCGAAGCTGCTGAATCGGGTTTTCTGATGGTTATTACACTGAAGTCGCGCGGCGGCGGGACCGAAGAACTGGCCCTTGGCGACTATCTGACCCGCAACGTGAGCGAAGAATTGAAGCGCCTGCCGGGCGTCGGCCGCGTCCAACAGTTCGGTTCCGAACGCGCCATGCGCGTCTGGGTGGATCCGGCGAAACTGGCTGCCTACGACCTTACCATGGCTGATGTGACCGGGGCCATCACGCGCGAAAACGCTCAGGTTTCGCCTGGCAGGGTCGGAGACGAGCCGACGGTTCCGGGGACGAGAATATCGACGCCGCTGACTGTGCATGGCCAGTTGAACACGCCGGAGGAGTTCGCCGCGATACCGTTGCGAGCGCAGGCCGATGGGTCGCGTCTTCTCTTGTCGGATGTTGCGCGGGTGGAACTCGGCGCGCAAACACATGCCTTCAGCGTCAGCAGCAACGGTAAGCCCACAGCTGCCGCCGCGATCCAGATGGCGCCCGGCGCCAACGCCGTGCGCACCGCAGCCGCGATCGAAAAGCGCTTGGCCGAGTTGCAGACCGCGATGCCGAAGGATATGGCGATCTCAATTTCCTACAACACGGCGCCTTTCGTAAAGGTGTCGATCACCAAGGTTATCCAGACGCTGGTCGAGGCTATGGTGCTGGTCTTCCTGGTGATTCTGCTGTTCTTGCAGAAGGTCCGCTATACGCTGATCCCAACCATTGTTGCGCCAATCGCGCTTCTGGGCACCTTCGCGGTGATGATGGCCGCGGGGTATTCGATCAACGTGCTGACCATGTTCGGCATGGTGCTAGCCATCGGCATCATCGTCGACGATGCCATTGTCGTCGTCGAAAATGTCGAGCGGATCATGTCCCGGCAGGGCCTGTCGCCGAGGGACGCCACTCGTCAGGCTATGCGCGAGATTTCAGGCGCCATCGTCGGTATCACCCTGGTTCTGGCCGCTGTCTTCATTCCAATGGGCATGGCCGGCGGTTCTGTCGGCGCGATCTATCGCCAGTTCACCATGTCGATGTCGGTCTCGATCCTGTTTTCCGCTTTCCTCGCGCTGACACTGACGCCCGCGCTCTGCGCTACGATCCTAAGGCCCGCGAAAAGCCATGCCGAAGGTGGCTTCTTTGCGTGGTTCAACAGAAAGTTCGATGCCCTGACCGCGCGCTACACCGGTGTCGTCGGCTGGATGTTGCGGCGCGGCGGGCGGATGTTGGTCATCTATGCCTTGCTGCTCGTGGCCCTGGGCGTTGGTTATTCACGGGTAGCAACGTCGTTCGTGCCGGAAGAGGATCAGGGAAACTTCATGGCCATGTTCGAGCTGCCGGCCGGCGCCACCGCCGAACGTACGCGCGAGATCGTCGCAATCTATGAAGCGCATACCGCGACCCGTCCCGATATTGTCGAGAGCACCGTGATTCTGGGCTTCGGCTTTTCCGGCTCTGGTCCCAATGCCGCGCAAGCATTCACCAGCCTGAAGGATTGGAGCGAACGCAAGACGACGGTGAACGAAGAGATCGCGGCAGTTGAGGCGGCGATGGCGGATATCCCTGAAGGCACGGCGATGATCATGAAGCCCCCCGCCATCGAATCGCTCGGCACAACGTCCGGCTTCGCGCTGCGGCTGGAGGACCGAGGCAATTCAGGTCCGGCCGCACTGAAGGCGGCCGAGAACCAGCTCATCGCGCTGGCATCCGAAAGCAAATTGTATACCGGAGTGATGACGGAGGGCCTGCCCGATGGCCAGAGCATTGCGCTCAAGATCGATCGTCAGAAGGCGCTGGCGCTTGGGGTGTCTTTCTCGGCGATAAGCGACATGATTTCGACGGCGATTGGATCGAGCTACGTCAACGACTTTCCCAACAAGGGCCGGCTTCAGCAGGTGGTGGTGCAGGCGGATGCGCCCGCCCGGATGCATGTCGAGGATGTACTGCGTCTCCAGATGCGCAACATTGACGGCGGCATGGTTCCGTTGTCTGAAGTCGTCCAACCCGTCTGGGAAACCTCACCCCTGCAAATGGCGCGTTACAACGGTTATCCAGCTGCTCGCATCTCAGGTTCGGCTGCGCCGGGGGTCTCCAGCGGCGTGGCGATGGCCGAGATGGAGCGTTTGGCGCAAAAGCTGCCAAAGGGCTTTGCGCTGGAGTGGACCGGCCAATCCCTGCAGGAAAGGCAATCCGCTGCGCAGGCTTCGACGCTCCTTGCCGCCTCGATGCTGGTCGTCTTCCTCGTGCTCGCGGCACTCTACGAAAGCTGGTCAATCCCGCTGGCGGTCATGCTGGTCGTGCCGCTGGGTGTGCTCGGCGCAGTTCTGGCGGTGCTGGCGCGTGGGATGGAGAATGACGTGTTTTTCAAGGTGGGCCTCATCACCATAATCGGGCTTTCCGCCAAGAACGCTATTCTGTTGGTCGAGTACGCCCGACACCTGCGGCATGAGGGGATGAGCCTCTCTCGGGCAGTGTTGCGGGCATCCCGGTTGCGGCTTCGGCCTATTCTAATGACCTCGCTGGCCTTCATCCTGGGTGTCGTGCCGCTGATGATCGCACGCGGTGCCGGTTCTGAAATCCAGAATGCAATCGGGACCGGCGTGTTCGGCGGGATGTTGACCGCGACAGTGCTGGCGGTTTTCTTCGTTCCGGTGCTTTACGTTGCTGTCAGTCGATTGACCATGCCGAAATCATGGGAGAAGAATCTGAAGAAAAACACGATCTCAGCCAAATGAACCTTTGGAGACAGCGTCTCAAAGATCGAAAATATAGCCATGAA
Organism: Shumkonia mesophila; assembly: GCF_026163695.1. Lineage (NCBI taxonomy): Bacteria > Pseudomonadati > Pseudomonadota > Alphaproteobacteria > Rhodospirillales > Shumkoniaceae > Shumkonia > Shumkonia mesophila. The sequence goes on from NZ_JAOTID010000014.1 coordinate 101,887, forward strand.
CAATGCTTTGATCCTTATTATTGAAGACGAGCCCGAGATCGCCGAAATCATCGGGACCTACCTGTCGCGCGAAGGCTTCCGGATCATCACCGCGGGTGATGGGACAGTCGGGCTTGCCCATCACCTGCGCTTGCGGCCCGACCTTGTGGTGCTGGACATCAAGTTACCGGGGCAGGACGGTTACGAGGTGCTGGCGGCGATCCGTCGGCGCGGCGATACGCCCGTCATCATGGTCACTGCGCTGGCAGAGGATCTCGACAAGTTGCAGGCTCTACGCATCGGTGCCGACGATTATGTCGTTAAGCCGTTCAACCCGCTTGAGGTTGTGGCGCGCGCCAAGGCCGTCCTGCGCCGAACCATCGGGCGCGGTACCGAGCGGATGCTACGCGTCGGGCCGCTAACCATCGATCCGCGGGCTTATCGGGTGGAGGTCGAAAACGCGGCGGGGCCGGTGACGCTCGACCTGACGCGGACGGAATTTCGTATTCTGGCTCATATGGCCGCGAGCGTGGGCAGGGCGTTCGAGCGCTCGGAACTGGTCGATGCTTGCCTGCCGGAAGGTGAAGCACTTGATCGGACCGTGGACAGTCATGTCAGCAATTTGCGCCGCAAATTGGCGGCGGCTGGGGCGGACGGATTGCTCGCCGGTGTCCGTGGCGTCGGCTACCGACTGGACAACACACATGGCTAGAAACCTGAATTCCCTGATCGTTCGCGCGATGATCGCACTTACCCTGCTAGCCTTTGCCGTCGTTTATTTCGGGCTGCTCGCCTATTTCTCCTTCATCTACGAATGGCTCTATCCGGAGTTCACCGACGACGATTTCTTGCGTACCGGTGATATCGTAACGCTGGGCCTCCTCCTGGGAATAGGCATATCAACCGCCTCATTGCTGGGCTGGATTCTTGCACGGCGGATTGTGGATCCGTTGAAATCGGTCGCCGGGGCCGCGCGCAGGGTCGCGAAGGGAGATTTTTCGGCGCGCGCCTCATTGCGCCGCGGCAATTTCGGCGAGGCGAGCGATCTGGTCGACGACTTTAACCAGATGGCGGAGCGGCTGCAGCGCGCCGAGGCCGAGTTGAAATACTCGAACTCGGCTGTCGCGCATGAACTGCGTACGCCTCTGACCATTCTGCGCGGGCGATTGCAGGGCTTGCTGGATGGTGTCTTTACCCCCAGCGCCGAGCTCTATGGCCGGCTCATCGACCATGTGGACGATCTGTCGGCAATCGTAGAGGAATTGCGCACGCTGGCGCTGAGCAATGCGGGTCAGCTGGATCTGCAATACTCACGTCTTGATCTGGCGGTGGAGGCGGAGGCGGCGCTGACCTCGCTTGAGGATCAACTCGGCAAGGCCGGCATCACCACGACCCGGGAGTTGAGCAGCGCAGTCACGAGTGCTGATCGCTCGCGATTGCGACAGGCCTTCGTCGCAATTCTCGAAAATTGCTGCCGCTACGCAGCGCTAAGTGCGGTGCACGTCGAGACCGGCGTCGCCGGGCAGCACGTCTTCTTCCGTTGCATCGATACCGGACCCGGCCTTCCCGAAGAAAGCCGTGCGCGCGCCTTTGAGCGGTTCTGGCGCGCGGACGACTCGCGAGGGCGTAGCGGTGGTGGCTCCGGTCTTGGCCTGCCAATCGTCAAGGCGATTGCCCAGGCGCATGGAGGCGATGCGCTGATCCTTTCTTCCCGCACCCCCGGTCTAGCCGTTGAAATCCGGCTGCCGCGCGGGGTGTTGCCTGTCTCAGGCTGAGAATATCAAGGTCCACACATCTCAAAGATCCCGACGATTATGACGATCTTGCCGCGCAGCATATCTCCATTCGACGTCTGCTGGCGCTGTTCACCCCTTTTCGGGGGCGGATCGCGGCGGTCATGCTGCTTATGATGGTCGCTTCAACGACCGGTCTGACAGGCCCGTTCCTGTTACGCGCGATCATCGACAAAGCTTTGCCACGGCACGATCTGAGGTTGCTCGTCTGGCTGGTGGCGGGTATGGTCGTCGTCGCCTTTCTGTCGGCTGCTATCGGTGCCTGCCAGGTAATCCTCAGTTCACGCATCGGACAGGCGATTCTGCACGACCTGCGGGTACGGCTCTACTCCCATCTCCAAAGCCTCTCGCTGCGATTCTTCACCGGAGCCCGTGTGGGCGAGGTACAATCGCGCATCGCCAGTGACATCGACGGGCTGTAATCGCTGGTGACCGAAGCCGCGAACGAGCTCGGCCGCTTGCTCAGCGCGGTCGTCATGACCGCAATCGCCATTCTGATTCTCGACTGGCGGCCGGCACTCTTCGTTCTGTTCATCGTGCCGGGTACGGTCCTCATCAGCAACCGCGTGGCCCGGTCGAGGAATTGCGCGGGCGCGGCTATGACGGTGCGCACGGCAGCGTACACCGGTTTGTGAAGGTCTGGCGGGACGAGCGGGCACGGGTTCCAGCCGAGGCTTTCGTGCCGATGAGCTTCGCTCCCGGGGAAGCTTATCAGTTTGACTGGAGCCACGAGACGATCACGCTCCAGGGGCTGCCGTTGATGATCAAGGCGGCGCACATGAAGCTGTCGCACAGCCGCATGCCGTTCGTGCGCGCCTACTTCCGGGAGACCCAGGATCTGGTCTTCGACGCCCACGACAAGGCGTTCCTGTTCTACGGCGGGGTCTGCCGGCGCGGCATCTATGACAACATGAAGACGGCGGTCGAGGCGATCTTCGTCGGCAAGGCGCGGCAATATAATCGCCGGTTCCTGCAGATGTGTTTGCACCACCTGATCGAGCCGGTGGCGTGCACGCCGACGGCCGGCTGGGAGAAGGGGCAGGTTGAGAACCAGGTCGGCGATCTGCGCGATCGGCTCTTCCGCCCCAAGCCGCGGGTGAGGAGCCTTGCCGAGTTGAATGGCTGGCTGGAAGATCAGTGCCTCGCCTACGCCCGGCGGACCCGACACCCGGAGTTCAAGGAGCGGACGATCTGGGAGGTGTTCGAGGACGAACGGCCCAGCCTGATGGCGCTGCGTGCGCCGTTCGACGGCTTCGTCGAGAAGGCGGTCAGGGCCAGCACCACCTGCCTGATCATGGCCGATCACAACCGCTATAGCGTGGACGCGCGCGGCGGGTCGGATGGTTCTGGTGCGCTCCCACGCTGAACGTATCGTGGTCCTCTGCAACGACGAGATCGTCGCCGACCATCCGCGCCACTTCCGGCGTGACCAGATCATCTACGATCCCTGGCACTACCTGCCGGTTCTGGTGAAGAAGCCCGGGGCGTTGCGCAACGGCGCTCCCTTCAAGGACGGGGACCTGCCGGTCGCCTTGGCTCAGGTTCGTGCCAAGTTGAAGAGCCACGCCGATGGAGATCGCCAGTTCGTCAAGGTGCTGGGCGCGGTGCTCGATCACGGCCTGGCCACCGTCAGGCGCGATCGATCAGCTATCGCATCAGAGGCGCCAAGTTCCCGGTGTTGAAGGATCTCGACAGCTTCGTCTTCGCCGACACCCCTGTGGATCAGGGGCAGGTTCGCGAGCTCGCGACCGGCACCTTCCTGGACGCCAAGCGCAACGGCATCTTCATCGGCGGAACGGGCAAAACCCATCTGTGCATCGCCGTCGCCGCCGTCATCCGTAACCGGGCGCGGGGACGGTTCTTCAATCTCGTCGATCTCGTCAACCAGCTCGAACAGGAAAAGGCCGTAGGCCAGATCGGGCGGTTGGCCGAGAGGCTGCTCCGCCACGATCCCGTCGTCATCGACGAACTCGGCTATCTGCCGTTCAGCCAATCCGGCGGGCAGTTGCTGTTCCATCTCATCAGCAAACTCTACGAGAATACCTCGCTCCTGATCACCACCAACCTCGCCTTCGCCGATTGGCCGCAAGTGTTCGGTGACGTCAAAATGACCACCGCCATGCTCGATCGCCTGACCCACCACTGCGACATCATCGAGACCGGCAACACCAGCTGGCGCTTCAAAAACCGAAACTGACAAAACCCTCCCCCAGACCCCCTCCCGGGCTTCTCCTCGTGGGCGCACAGGAACCTCCCACGCCCTCCGCTCCGCACACCGCCGACGGCGCTGCGCTACGGGCGCGGGTCCCTCCTATGCACTACGCGGATAAGCCAAATCCTTCACCCCAGAGGGTCATTATTGGAAGCGAAAAGGGGGGCGCGGTTGGAAGCGATTTGACACACAGGTCAGTCGATCACCATCATGGTTATGGATGCCGAGCACATATAAAGTTGCCCTCTTCTGGGAGTTCGATTACAACTATAGCAGTTTGCAGTATTTCGGCCTGCTAGGATCAGAAAGATTAGGGCATCATGTCAGTTTCTTCTCTCACGCTGGAAGAATTCCAGAGTTTGCTCGACCGCTTTGGCGGTGATCTGAACTCATGGCCGGAATTATACCGTCTCTCTGCCACTACTTTTATTGCCGAGTCGGTTGAGGCGCAGGAGTTGATGCGCCGGGCCGAAGCCTTGGAAACGGGGCTTAGAAACCCGCCGAAGGCTCCCTCGGGGCTTTCAGATCGTGTCGTTGCCGAGGCGTTACGCCGATCACCCATCCGTAAGAACTGATCCGCGAGACCGCAACGGCAAGCTTTGCCGTTTTCCATGGCGGACTCCAATTCACAGATATTTTGCCAAACTGAAGTGTGTGACCTTGCTTAAGGCGGAGTAGGACGCCTGCAACTGAGTGTCGTACAGCGAGAGCCTGACGGTGACCTGGGCGAGGTCGGCATTCTTGATGTCGCTTGTTATAGAGTTCAATAGGTCGAGTGACAGGGTTTGATGCTTTTCCGCGCTTTCCAGTCGCAAGGAGATATCGGAGAGGGCACTCTGGGTGGCGATCAGCGTGTCAAGCGCCTTGGTGGCGACATCGTAGGTTTCGTCGAGCGCGACCGTGTTGAGAGGCGAACTCGCCAAGTGAGCGGCTATGTTGGCCGCACGTAGTGCTTTTTCGAAGCCATCGGAGTTTGCGCCGACGCCGTAGACGATGGTCTGTTGGCTGGAGATGCGCACTGCGGCACGCTCGTCGTCCCCAGTATAGTAGGAGGTGTTGGTCGCGGATGGGAACGAAATTGGCGCGGCGAGCTTGGCGGTGTCCACCGGTGGAGAGCCCGTGCTGCTTCCCGCGAACAAATAACGACCGTCCATGCGCAGATTCATTTGGCTCGCGAGATCGCTAATCAAATCGCGACCGGCCCGGTTCAGCGTTGCGGCGCTGCCTGCGTCCGATTTTGCGGCGCTGAGCCTGCTCCGGAAGGAGGTCAGCAGTTCTATCATCCTTCCCACCGCCGAGTACATCGACTGTACCCGGTTCTTTGCGATCTCGGTGTTGCTCTTCCAGACCTTCATCTGCGTCATCATGTCCTCGGCGGAGAGCAGAGGCACGGCACCGGCCCCAAGTTCACCGTAGGTCGCGGCGACCAGACCAGAGGCCTTCTGAGTGGCGGTCTCGGCATATTTTGACTGAACGGTCAAAGCAGCGTTCATCATCGTTGAGCCAAGGCCAAATGTGGAGACGCGTGTGATCATCTCTTATCTCACCGCCTTCATCAGATCGTCGAACATCGATTTCACGGCGCTAAGGACTTGGGACGATGCTGCGTAGGCGTTCTGAAGCTGCAAAATCCGCGCATTTTCCTCGTTCACATTGACGCCGTATTGCGAGGAGAAGCGCGAGGTCAGTGCGTTGAGACTGGTTTCGGCAGTAGCGGCGCGGCTTTTTGCGCTGTTGGTCCGTGCACCGATGTCGCCGATGAGGTCAGAAACCATGGCGATGACTCCCGAGGCGCGCAGGTCGTCGGCCATCGCGGTGGCGAGCTTGCTCGATCCGGTGCTGATAGCGGTCTTTCCCGTCGACAGCGTCCCAGAGGTTGGTATCAAGCCGGTCGGTAGACGCGTACTGTCGGCGAGCACATCCACCTTGACCGCGAGATCGCCGGCACCACTGCCGACAACCAGATCGTTAAGCCCAAAATACCCGGACAAGCTTTTGCCGTTGACGCTGCCGCCGGCCACAGCAACTCCATTGCTCGTGATGGTCGCTCGCAAGGAGAGGTGTCCGTCGCCATCGAGGCTGGCCGACAGCCCTGGGATGCCGTTCAAGGCTCCGATCAAATCGCCCACAGTGGAATATGACGAGAGGGGGAGATCTTGGGTCTCCGTTACGGCACCTTGCGCGTCAGTAACGGCGACCCGTAGGGAGCCACTTGCAGACAGGGCATCGGCCGTGTTGTGCGAGGAAGTGCCGGTCAGAGTGTTGGGTGGGGGCGCGGCGCTACCGCCGTTGGAAAGGGTGTTGATAGAATCCTTCAACTTTCCCGCCGCCGCGTCGAGTCGCGACTGTATACCCGGGAGAGCGACGTCGCGGAGAGTAAGTAGGGCGGAAATTTTGCCGGAGGCGAGCGAGCCAGTGATGTCGTGACCATTCACACGAACCCCCGAAAGGTCCGTGGGGTAGGCAGCGCTTTCGGAGACTTTGGCGGCGGCGGTAAACGTTAGTTCGTGGACTTCCGTTCCTACCAGGATCTCGCCCGATCCACTGTAGACCGTCATTGCGCCGTTGGCGGAGATGTAGCCGTTGATTTTGATTTGTTCTCCGAGGGACTTGAGAGCGGCACTGCGGAGGTCTTCCAGGTCGGCGGTAGGCTGGGAGGTTGCTCCGGCACGCAGGATCGATTCGTTCAGGGTGTGAATGTCGCGTAATGCGTCGTTGGCGGCCCCAACTGCTTTGGCGATCGCGGCGTCGGCTTGGGCGCGCTGGTGCTGAACCTCCTCGGATGCGTTGCGCATGGAGGTGACAGCGTCGTCAAGGCTCGTGATCACCTCGCCCTTGAGAGTCGCGCTTTCCGGTGTGGTGGCGAGCGAGTCCAGCCGAGATTGAAACTTGGACAATCTCGAAGCTATCGACGAGCCGCTGCCGTCACTGTTGACGTGCCCAAGAGTGTCCGATAGCGCCTTCATGAAATTGTAGAATGCCTGAGCGGCGGCGTTCTCCGAGGTGGAATTGACTATGTCCCGCAACAGATTGGCGTTCACGCCACTGCCGACGCCGGTTACCTCGACGCCTGTGCCGACGCCACCGGTGACGCTCGGCGCGAGCTTCGCGCGCTTGGTTGTGTAGCTAGAATTGTCGGCATTGGCGATGTTGGAGGAAGCAAGTGCCAATCGCACTTGAATGGCACGCAATGACGAAGTGGCAGAACCGAGCGCGGTGGAAAGGGACATGGCGTTTTCCTTGGAGTGTGCGGAGCGATGTCACCCTTTATGCGTGGTAATCCCCACCGAAGGCGGTGAGGTTTGCCCGCAGGGGGACTTCACCCTTTGCGCTGTAGGTGCCCTGTTGCCGTTGGGCGTCGCGCGCTGCCGCTAGCGCCGCCTGGATTCTTTGGCGGGAGGCTGCCATTGCCGCATCGAGGCGGGCCAAATTCTCGTTCGTGACCTCACGCAAACGCAGTATCGCACTTATCATCCGCTCGGCGAGATCGTCGGGGAGGGAGAGGAAGCCCGGAGCAGTCTCGTGCAGTTCGCCGTAGAGTTCCACATAGGCGTCGGCGAGTTCGTGCTTGCGTTCGATGCCGGGCGTCATCAACGCGGGGAAACCTGTGGCGAGGTCGGCGTTTTCTCGCTCAATTTGCTTGGTCAGCTCAGCGATCACGCGCAGCAGGCGTTCGGGCAATCCGGTGCGGCGATCGCTTGCGATATGAGGCAGAGAGCTAAGGTGTGGTACGGTAATTTTCTCGATCATGGCTTTTCTCCTGAAGCTTCGATGAGGGGGGCGTCAATCGCGGTGTGCGTTTCGGATATAAGCAGTGGCGGCGCTGGTGTGCTCGGCCATCTTGTTCAGTTGCGATGAGAGCATCTGCATGTGCTCGTTAAGGGTGCGCACAACCCCTTCCATCTCCTGGACGCCCACCAAAGCCACGCGATGCATCCGCAACCGCCGCTCTCGGGAGAGTGAACGCTCCTCGGTAATGATCTTGATGATCTCCTCGGTTTCCGTATCTTTCGAAACCTCGGAAGTGAGTCGTGTTCGCGCGGCCTCGATGGCGTGTCCAGCGCGGGTTTCGGCGGCTTCGGCGTTGGCGAGGACGTCCTCGATCGTACGGAAGGACAATTCTCTTCTCATCATTGCTCTCCAAAGCAGCTCAACGTACGGCGCTCAGTAGCGTGTCGTACATGTCCTTGGCGGATTTGATCACCTGTGAGCTGGCAGAATAAGCCTGCTGGGCCACGATCATCCGTGAGAAATCGTCGGCAGTGTCCACTGTCGAACTCTCCAGGCTGCTTCCCTTGACCGTGGCGGAACCCCCGGCGCCTGCGGTGTGTAGACTGTAGTCGCCGGAATCCCGCGATTTCTGGTAGATCCCGTGAGAGAGTGCAGAGAGACCGTCGTAGTTGGCAAAAGTAGCGACCGCGACCCTGTAAATTGGGAGCGATTCACCGTTATCGTAGGTGGCCGTCACCGCGCCATCGTTGCTGATGGAAACCCCGAGTAGCTTACCTGTGGTGTGGCCGTTAGTCGTGGCGGACACTTGATCGACGCCTACCGACTTGTTCGTTTGGGTCACGTTGGTGAGGTCGATGACGATCGAACTAGCGGCGGCACCATTGGTCCAGTTGAAAGGAAGAGTAATGTTGGCGGGGCTTGGCGAAGTTAGCTTGCCGGTACCATCGAAATTCAGCGGCGTAGCACCTAAAGAGGAGGTGCCGTCAGGGCAAGAAAAACCCAGGGTCCAGGTATTGGTGGCAGTCTTCTCCCAAGTCGAGGTGACGGTATGGAGATTACCTAGCGCGTCGTAGACTTCCATCGACGAGGTCGATTTTCCCCCGATAGCGGTACTGGGGCCGAGGTCGGCCTTCACGGTCGCGGCGCTACTCGGTTGAATCGAAGAAATGTTTTTCGTGACGTTGATGCGTTCAAGTGCCGCCGATGACTGGGTGGAGACCACTTTGCCGGTACTGTCAGTTGGCCAGCCCAGCAAGTAATAGTTGTTGTTAACGAGATAACCTTCGTTGTCCTGTTGAAACTCGCCGTTGCGGCTGAAATAGAGCGAGTCATCGCCAGTGCCGCGGCGCACCAGGAACATGCCGTTCCCGTCGAGGGCAATGTCGGTGGTCTTGGCTGTTCCTTCGATTTTGCCTTGGTTGGCAACGTGCTGGCGAGCCGATGAGGTGACGCCCGCACCGGGGTAATTGGTGCCATTGTACATCTGAGTGACCAGTGACGAGAAACTGGTCGTGACGGTCTTGTAGCCAGTAGTGCCGCTATTGGCGAGATTATTGGAAATCACCGAAAGGGCGCGGCTCTGTGCCTTGAGACTCGAAACGGCGGTGAACATCGCACTGGACAAGCTCATGATCATTCTTCCGATCAGGCGGTCATACGGATGACGGCAGACTGGTCCACCTTGGTGTTGCCAATTTCGAGGAGGGTGATGCCCTGCCCGGAAACGACGGCGGTGACCTTGCCGTTTAGGGTGGTGGTTGTAGCGACGGCCTTTCCGTTCGCGTCAGTGGCCGCGACTTTTAGAGTGTAGTCGCCTGGGGGGACCGTCTTTCCCTTGATGTCCTTGCCGTTCCAGACGAAGTCATGGTTCCCCGTGGAGGTTTCGCCTTTGCCAGACCACACGATGTTGCCCCTACCGTCGGCGATTGAAAGATTCACGTCCTTGGCCGTACCGCTCAGCGAATAGGTCAACTTGGTGTCGGACGTGCCGCCGGATCCGATCGCGAAAGTATTGCCGATGGCCGTGACGGTCTTTCCAATATGCCCGGCGGCGTTGGTTATTGAGAACGCCTTGAACTGACTAAGCACTGAATCGAGTTTTTTGTTGGTTGTGATCTGTTGTTCGAGAGCCGAGAAAGTTGCCAACTGCTCCGTGAATTTGGTGCTGTCTACGGGGTTCAGCGGGTTCTGCGTTTTGAGCTGAGTGGCGAGCAAACGTAAGAACGTGTCGTAGTTCGACGACGGAGATCTACTCGCTTGAGAGGTCATTTTTGCCGGTTGAGCAGAGGTTACGCTGAGGCGAGACGCTTCTGTCATTGCACAAAACTCCTTATCCGTTCGTCTGTTTTTATATGTAAACAAAATTTATTTTTACTTATTGTATTTGCGTTTATTATTATTTTTATACATTGTTTTCAAATATTGGCGTTTTCCTTTTGAATAGATAGTGGAATAAGTGTTGGTGGCCGATCAATGGTTCCTCTGATACGGAGCCACACAGAAATTCAGGCGAAAAAAAGAAGGGAGCGTCGCGGTGTGGCGGAGAGTCTTCCTCGGTCGCGGAAGCTTCGGCCTCCCCCGGTCTAGAGTTTCGCGAGACACCTCATAACCGGTAGGTAACCGCGTGGAGGTGGAGCATGGACGAAAGCAAGACGCATGGCCCGGGGTCTTCGGAAGGAGCCCAGAGGGCGAGTGGAGAAGTCCCCGGGCCGGGCGTTGTCCGTGGCGGTGCAAGCGTGATGCGGTGCCGCGTCTGCTGAGAGGCGAGGATTTGGAGCGGGTATCGCGCTCGCCGGGGGTGACGGCCGCGCGCCTGTCCGAATGGCGGGACGAGTTCCTGGCTACCGGAGAGGCGGCGCTAGCGACGCGGGAGAAAGATAACCGGGACCTGGAGATCGACCGCCTCCGCGCCAAGTTGGGCGAGGTCTTGCTGGCCAAGGAACCGCTGGAGAGCAAAATCGACGTGATGGAGAGCGGCCGGCCTTTGGGCCGACGGAGATCGAAGCGATGAGCGTGAGGATGTCGCCATCGAGTGGTTGCGCCTACGGCATCGCTCGGGTCACGCAGGTCTGGCGGATCGGTCGGGCTTCGGTCTACCGCCACCGGGCCGCGGCGGTTCCGCCTCGGCGCCGTGGCCCGCCCCGTTTCCCTGTCAGATGCAGGCCTGGTTGACGAGACCCGGGCAAATGCTCATGGCGTCTCCGTTCCATGGCGAGGGCTATCGCAAGGTCTGGGCGCGGCTCCGGATCAAGGGCATCCGAACGGCCAAACGCCGGATCATGCGGTTGATGCGGGAGAACGGCCTCCAAGCTCCCCAGTGCCAAGGGCGCCCCAGAGAGCCGTGCAATCATGACGGTGTCATTCGCTCGAAACGGTGGACGAGATGTGGGGCACGGACCTGGCCGCCACCTGGACCGGCGAGCGGCAAGTGGCGGTGGTGATCGCCGTCGATCACTGTTCGGCGGAATGCGTAGGGATACACGCCTCGAAACGGGCGACCCGCTTCGAGGCCCTGGAGCCCACCCGTCGGGCCGTGCGCGACCGCTTCGGTGTCTTCGCCAAAGATGCGGCCAAAGGATTGAAACTCCGTCATGATCATGGAAGCCAGTACGCGGCGCACGACTTTCAGGCCGAGATCGCCTTCCTCGGTATTGAAAGCTCGCCCTCTTTCGTCCGTGTCCCGGAGGGAAACGGATGCGCCGAGCGCTTCATCCGCACACTGAAGGAGAGCTTGCTGTGGGTGCGAGGCTTCGACACCGTCGAGGATCTCCGCCAGGCCTTCATCGATTTCTGGTGCCGCTACAACGAGGAATGGATACTTGAGTGGCACGGATACAAACCCTCGGCCCACCAGATCACACCGCCCGCAGCGGCGGCATAGCCATCAACCCAGTGTCTCGATAACCGTGGACCGGTGCAGGAGGTTTTTGTTGCCTCCATCATACCTCCACAGGTTGTCGACAAAAACCCCATCATACTGCTCCAGATTCGTCTTCAAGTTTTGTGTAATTGAAATCTTCTGTGACGAACGCCGTTTCCATAAGAGTGCTGGTTGGTGGGGTATGGTGGCGGCTGTTTTGGTGTGAAAAATGTTTAATATTGTTTGTTGTTTTGTTATTTAAATCAACCAATGTTTAGAACATAAAATGATTTAGATTGTTTTTTTCGTGTTCAGTGATTTAATTTTTCTGAGTGTGTTTTACGATGATGGCGATGTTACTAGAAATGAATTTGATGTCGAGGCCAACAAGGCCCCCAATTAAGGGAAATAAACACGATGAAGCCCGAAACCTTGCCGTCCAGTCTTCCTGCTTCGGGGGCGGATTGCGATCTTGATGACAGCATTCTTTTGGAGCGGCTCAAGCTCGATGATGCAGAGGCTTACAGTATTCTTGTGAAGCGCCACCTTGATTATGCGTTTGCTCTTGCCCTGCGAATGCTACGAAATCCAGCAGATGCTGAGGATGTGGCGCAAGAATCCTTGGTCAAGGCCTGGACTCATCGCCACTCCTGGCAGTCGGGGCGAGCCAAGTTTTCCACGTGGCTTTACCAAGTGGTGTTCAATCGTTGTATCGACCTGGAACGTAGACCAAAAGAGATGTGTGTTGATGACGTGGCTGAACCGAAGGACGGACGACCCAATGCGGAGACCTCCATGCATCGCCGTCAGGTTTACGACAGCCTAGAGGACGCAATAGCTACCATCCCTGTGCAACAGCGCGCGGCCTTAACTCTTTCCTACTACAATGGAATGGGGAACGGCGAGATTGCGCTTGTGCTCGGTACCTCGAGGCAGGCGGTGGAGGGTTTGGTCAAGCGTGGGCGCCAGAAGCTGCGGGAACGTTTGCGCCATTCGGAGTACGACATTCGTCAAATTTTCGCCGACGATTAAAAAAATCGCCTGAATCGGGGGGCTCCTCCGTTCTATCCGTGACCGCTTGAAGAGCGGCCGATTTCCCCAACGGGATGACATGGATCAGAAGGAGACATCACTATGCCCGTCATTTCTACGAATACCGCCGCCAACTCGGCGCTCCGTTACCTCAACCTGAATTCTGCCGCCGAATCCTCCATTACCTCTAAGCTGGCTTCCGGTTCGCGCATCACCAAGGCCTCGGATGACGCCTCAGGTCTTGCTATCGGTACTCGTATCCAGTCCGATGTGACGGTGCTCAGCCAAGCTTCCACCAACGCCTCGCAAGGGACCGCGATCCTGCAGACCGCCGACGGTGGTCTCGCACGCATCGCCGACATCCTGCAGCGGATGAAATCCTTGGCCGCTCAATCCAACTCGGGCTCGGTGACCGATGCCGAGCGCAAATATGTTCAGTCCGAGTATGCAGAGTTGATCAAGGAAGTCGACGGTATCGCCACTTCTACCCGTTATAACGGCGTGTCGCTGCTCGACGGCGCCGGGGTCTACGGGGCGGGGGTCGATTTCATGGTTGGTACCGATGTTGCCGATGTGATCAACGTGAAAATCGCCTCGGCTAGTTCCACGACCCTCGCTATCGATGCCACCAAGGTCGATGTCCAGGCCGATGCGAAGACCGCGATCGCCGCCCTGGATACCGCGATTGGAACAATTTCCAGCCAACGCGCCAGTGTAGGAGCGAGCATGTCGCGGTTTGGTTTCCGATCTCAGACTATCAATACATCGCATGAGAACCTCAGTGCTGCCCAGTCCACAGTGATGGATGCCGACGTAGCGGCGGAGAAGTCCAAGCTCGCTTCGGCTAGCGTCAAATCCCAGGCGGCGATCGCCGCGTTGACGCAGGCGAACCAGATGCCGCAGCAACTCTTGAGTCTACTCAGAAGTTAAAAAGCTGTCTTCCGAGACTGCGTCTGGTGTCGACGAAGGGGAGAGGAGCGCTTCCGCTCCCCTTCCTTTTCCGTGATGAGGTGTCATGACTGCCATCGGAGACATATCGAGCGCCACAATGACGACCGGCCCTTCCGGGGCGGGGTATGACAATTTCGATACGAAGGCGCTGATCGAAGCCAAACTACAACCCCGTAGGAGCCGCATTAGCCGCCTGAATGACGAGGTCAAGGTTAATAGCGCGAAAATTTCGGCTTACAGCAATCTGCGAAGTAAGCTTTCGGCACTCGGCAGGACGGCGACGGCATTGCGGGCCGCGCCCGATAGCGGGGGAAGGGGGGGCGACGTGTTCCGCGCTCGCGAGGCTAAACTCGCCACGTCCTCCGGTGCTAGAGCGGAAACCTACCTGTCGGCCTCGGTGAGGAACGATACCGCGCTTAACAGCCATTCGATTTCAGTTTCCAAGGTCGCCAAGGCGAACATTCTCTCCTCTGCTGTCCGCTCGTCACAGAACGACGCATTGGGGTGGAGTGGTAGCTTTACCCTCGGTGCGGGAACCGCGCCTAATGTCACGGTGACCGTTAGTGTGGACATGTCCCTAACCGAGGTTGCCGAAGCGATCAATGCCGAAACCGGCGTCACCAAGATTGCGGCCTCGGTGATGAAAGTCGCGGACAATCAGTATCGATTGATCCTCACCGCTACCGAAACCGGGAAGACGATTCGTCTCGCGGATACCGCGGGGAACTCGCTCCTCGCCGATGCTTCCAAGTTCGGCTTGATCGACAATAGCGGTAACGTCAAGGCCGAGAATGTGCTTCAGGCGGCACAGAACGCCGAATTCACGGTTGATGGAGTCTCCCTGATCCGTAGTGGTAACGACGTGGATGATGTGCTGTTGGGGGTTACCTTGCGCATCTACAATCCGACTCCGGATCGGGAAGTGTTGACGCTCAAGGTCAACCATAACCTCAACACCATCAAGACGGCGGTCACCTCGTTCGTCGAGTCCTACAATGCTCTCCGCGACATCGTCATTTCCGGCCAGGCAACCAAGCCCGACGGTAGTGCCGACGGAAATGCCACCTTGTTCGGCGACGTCAATCTACGCGCCGTCGCCGCTATCCAGAATATCCTGAGTTCAAGCGTAGATGGCAGAGGGCTCGGAGAACTCGGTATCAAATTCGACGCGGATAACAAGCTTACGATCAATGACGGGCTTTTAAACAAAGCCTTGCTGAACGACCTTGATGCCGTCGAGACGTTGTTCAGCTATAGGGCGGCGATATCGTCCGGCGATTTGACGCTGTTGCGCCATCCGAACTCCAGCTTCACTTTCGAATTAAACGTCACTGTGGATGCGGACGGTAAGGTGACTGGAGCCGACGTCGACGGCGATACCTCGACGTTTAGCGTCAGCGGCAGCGCGATCATTGGCAAGCCAGGCACCGCCTACGAGGGACTGGCACTGCTCTATACTGGCAGAACCTCGAAAACCATCTCTGTCAAGTTGAGCCAAGGCGTGGCCGACCGGATGCATTACGTGGCGGACAAATTCGCAGACGCCGACAATGGCATCTTGTCGGGATTGATCTCGTCGTTGAGCAAGACGAACGGCGACGTCGATAAGCGTATCCAGGCCCTTGAGGCTTCGACTAAGGGTTACGCCCAATACCTCTCTACACTGTACGGTAGGATGGCTAACCGTATTTCGCAGGCCCAAACTACCATCAAACTTTTCCAAGCGTTTTTGAAAAGCGGTCTCGACTAGGAGGTTGTTCGATGGACTCCCGATACGCTTTGTCCGCCTACCGAAACGCCAATATGACCTTGCCACCGCTGCTCGCGGTCGTGTCGTTTTATGATGAGGTTTTGGTATGCCTGCGTTCTGCCGCCGAAGCCGCTGAAAGTGGTGACTTCGGCGTGCAGTTCGACCAGGTGCGGCGCGCCACCGACATCCTGCGCGTTCTGCTGGCGGCCCTTGATCTAGAGCGCGGCGGAATACTCGCCGAGCGACTGCGTGACGGCTACGAGAACAATATGGTCGCGCTGATGGGGACGGTGGGGAAGCCGAACGCCTCGGAATGTCTCGCTCGTATAGGCAACGGATTGCGAGAACTGCGAGATGCCTGGCGCGAAATCGCGAGCAAACAGGAGGTCAGAACAGAAGCGTCACCTCACGAAGGTAGGGCTGTGCGCGACGAAAGGTCTAGAAGGCCTTTAGAGAGGGATGAATGAGGCTAAGTACGTTTTGCGAACTTCTCGACCAATACGAAGGGTATCCGTTCGAGTGGCCGTCGGTCCAACGGTCGGAAGCTATAGGTTTGCTTAAAACATCCTTGGAAGCGCAGAATGCGCTTGAGGAAGCCCGGTGGATGGAAATGCTTCTCAGAAAGATGCCTACCCCGGACCCCAGCCCGGATGCGATCGACCGGGTGATGGCTCGGATTCAAGAGCACGAGCGGCATATGCGAAAGCCGATATAGCCGATATAGGAGACACTCGGATGAGTACTCCTCGAAAAACCGCCTTGCTACCAAGTCGCCCGTGAAGTATCCGCTTCCGCGACCTGACTAGACGGTTTTGGGCTGTCGGGATAGATTGGGTGTACAGATACGGTAATCGCCTGACAGGTGCCGCTCCTGGCGGGGTATTTTAAGCGGCTTTCTGTTTGGTTTCCTCCTTTCCGTTTCGAGGTTTCGGGAGGCCTTCGACGAAGGCCTTGGCGGGGGTGCGGCCTGGCCAGGGAGGTTGATTTGTCAATGGCAACTGGACAATGCCCCTGGACGGCGATACGACCATGTGTGGGTTGGATGTTCCGCGCACTGTCATTCTAATTATCGATTTCAAGGGGCGTTATGTGTGTGGTGCGCGTCGTTCTTCCGGACGGAGAGCCCCTCCTTGAAATGGAGATGGCGTAAAATGCATCGGAACCGATCCGAGATTCGACCGCCGACCGGCGTCCTGCGGATCGGCCGACGAGGTTCGGGCCATGTTCTTTGAGTTCGCGCTTATCGGGGCGGCCCATCTCGGAGCGAAAAAGCTGCATAAGGATGGTTCGCTGGCCGCCAGGGGGCGCAAGATCGCCGCTGACATCGCCGGGCGTATCGCCGATCTTGTTTTCCCAATCGTGAAGGCAGCCACTCACCCAGCGGCATCGGCCGCGACCTCTCCCTCGCCTCCCCGCTCCTCCGCGTTCCACGGGAAGGGCCAAGCAATCGGCTGTCGCGAACGGGCATGATGCGACAGAGGAATGACCGGGATCACATCGCCGTCGTCGGCATGAGCTGCCGTTTTCCGGGCGGAGCGAACTCGCCCGCGGAATTCTGGCGGATTCTGTCGACCGGCCTTGACGTGATCGGGGATGTTCCGGCCTCGCGGTGGGACAAGCTCGCGTACTACGACCCGGACGTGGCCGCTCCCGGCAAGATGTGCACGACGCGCGGCGGCTTCATGGACGTGCCCGTCGACCGCTTCGATCCGGCCTTCTTCAACATCTCCCCCAAGGAGGCGGCCGACATGGATCCCCAGCAGCGGATCCTGTTGGAACTCTGCTGGGAGGCCTTCGAGGACGCCGGCATGCCTCCCCTCTCGCTGCGCGGGAGCGACACCGGCGTGTTCATCGGCGTGTCGAGCACCGATTATTCCGACATCGGTATTCACGACAACATCCTTCACGCCACCAGCTATTCGCTGACCGGCAGTTGTTACAGCGCGCTCGCCGGGCGCGTCTCCTTTGTCTTCGGGTTGGAAGGGCCGAGCCTCGCGATCGACACCGCCTGCTCGTCGTCGATGGTGGCGATCGACAACGCGTGCTCGTGTCTGCGGCTCGGTCGGACGGGCCTGGCCGTGGCGGGCGGCTTCAACCTGATGCTCAGCCCGGACATGCAGATTTGCCTGACCAAGCTCCGCGCCCTGTCGCCCGACGGGTTGTGCAAGAGCTTCGACGCCGATGCGAAGGGGTATGCGAGGGCCGAAGGCGGCGGCCTGGTCGTTCTGAAGCGCCTTTCCGACGCGCTGGCGGCGGGCGACCGGATTCTGGGCGTGATTCGGGGGTCGTTCGTCAACCAGGATGGCGAGAGTACCGGCATCTCCGCCCCCAATGGCCGCGCGCAGGAGAAGGTCATCCTGGGCGCGCTCCGCGAGGCGGGGCTCGATCCGGCCGAGGTCGACTACATCGAGACGCACGGCACCGGAACGCGGGTCGGCGACCGCACGGAACTGACGGCCATCGGCCATGTCATGGAAGGGGTCCGCGGAAAGGAGAACCCGCTCGTCGTCGGCTCGGTGAAATCCAACATCGGACACCTGGAGGCGGCGTCGGGTATTGCCGGACTGGAGAAGGTTCTGCTCGCCTTCCGGTACGGCGTCATTCCCGGCAACCTGCACTTCGACACCCCCAATCCCGCCATCGAGTGGGACCGTTGGCCGGTCGAGGTGGCCTCGGCGAACCATCCCTGGCCGCGCAGCGACAAGCCCCGGATCGCGGGCGTCAGTTCCTTCGGTTTCGTCGGGACGAATGCCCATCTCGTCATCGAGGAGCCGCCCGCCCTTGCGCAAAGGCATGTCGCGGAACGCTCCCACCACACGCTCCTCCTCTCCGCCCGCACGCCGGACGCTTTGCGGACGCTGATCCGGCGCTATGTCGCCTTTCTCAAGGATTTCGACGGCGACGATCTCGCCGACATTTGCCACACCGCCACGATCGGCCGTTCCCATCTTGAATACCGCGTTGCCGTGACGGGAGAGGACAAGGGGGGGATTCTCGACGGTCTGGCCGATCTTCTGGAACAGGAAGACTTCGCCCATGTCGGCCGCGAGCGCGGCGTCGCCTTCCTCTACACGGGCCAGGGCGCGCAATACGTCGGCATGGGCGGCGGGCTGTTCCGAACCCAACCGGAGTTCCGCCGCGCGATGGAGGAGTGCGACGCGATCTATCGCCAGGCCGAGGGCGCCTCGCTCATCGACCTGCTGTACGGCGAGGACGCGACCTCCGCGACCGTCGACAACACGCGCTATTCCCAGCCCCTGCTCTTCGCCGTCGAATACGCGTTGACGCGGTTGTGGCGCTCGTTCGGCGTGGAGCCGGCGGTCGTGATCGGTCACAGCGTCGGCGAGTATGTCGCGGCCTGCGTCGCGGGCGTGTTCGACCTCGAGGACGCGCTGCGCTTGGTCTCGCTGCGCGGCCGACTGATGGGGAGCGCGCCGGGCCGCGGAATCATGGTCGCCGTCTCGGCCGCGCCGAATGTCGTGGTGCCGCTTCTCGGTGGCCGCGGGGATCGCGTCTCGCCCGCCGCGTTCAATTCGCCCGACAACACGGTGATCAGCGGCTTCGCCGACGCGATGGAACCCATCCTGGAGGAATTGGAGAAGCGCGGACTCCGGTATCAGGAACTGCGCGTCTCGCATGCCTTCCATTCGCCGCAGATGGAGCCGGTGCTGGACGAGTTCCGGCGCGCGGTCTCGGCCGTTACCCTCCGCGAGCCTCGAATTCCGCTGATCTCCAACGCGACCGCCGCGATTGCCGGGCCGGGGTTGTTGACCGATCCCGAATACTGGGTACGCCATCTGCGCGGCACGGTCCGCATGAGCGAATCCCTGGAGAGCCTGCGCGGCCTCGCTTGTGCCGCGTGCCTGGAGGTCGGTCCCCGCCCCACCCTCCTTTCCTTCGCCGAGCGGTGTTTGGGCCACGATCGGCCGCGCGCCGCGGCGTCGACGCGTTTCCGCGTCCCCGATTTCCAGGCGTTGGGCGAGGCGGCGGGCGAGTTGTATCAAGCCGGCGTCGATCTCGATTGGGCGGCGTGGGACGCCCCCTTCGGCGGACGCAAGGTCGCCCTGCCGACCCATCCCTTCGGCGGCCAGCGCCATTGGGTGGAGAGATCCGAACCGACGGTCGAGCCCCGGTCGGGGGCGTCCGTCGTCGCGGGACATCCGATCATCGGTCAAAGGCTGGAAACGCCGGCGCTGCCGGGCGCGGTGATCTTCCAGGCCGACGTCTCCCGCGGTCGGCATCACTTTTTCCCCGAACACGTCATTCTGGGCGTGGAAACGGCGCCGGGCGCCGCCCTGCTGAGCTGGATCTGGCTCGCCGGCCGCGAGTTGTTCGCCGACGAACCGTTCCGTCTGACCGACATCCAATTGATCCAGCCGTTGATCCTGTTTGACGCCGACCGCACGGTGCAGATCGTCGTGCGGGACGTGAACCGAAGCCGCTGTTCCTTCGAGCTTCTGAGCCGCGAGGGGGGATCGGACGGCTGGGTGAAGCATTGCGAGGGGTGGATCGAGCGCGGGGAACCGCCGCTTCCCGGCCCCTCCGTCGATTTGGACGCGTTGAGCGACCGCCTCGACTTCCGGGTGAGCGGGGCCGAATTCTACGCGACGATGTCCAGTCTGGGGTACGAGTACGGTCCGCTCTTCCGATGCGTGGAGGAGGCGGGAAGCGCCGGCGACGACATCCTCGGCGGATGGCGGGTTCCCGAACGCGACGCGCGCACGCGCGACTATTGGATCACGCCAGGTGAACTCGACACCATCTTCCAGACGCCCGCCGTCGCGCTGATGGGCGATGGCGCCGCCGCGCCCGACGAGGGGCTGATCCACATTCCCTTCTACGTCAAGTCGTTGACCGTCCACCGGCCGTTCGCGCCGGGGCTTTCGCGCGTCCACACCCGGACCGAGGCGACCAAGGCGGCGGGCGGGGGCGGTTCGGTCGAAAGCTCGATGCGCGTTTACGACGAGCGGGGGCAACTCGTCGTCTCGGTCGAGGGCTTCGTAAGTGCCGCCGTGTCGCGCCAAGCCCTGCGACGGGAGGAGAGCCTGAAACAGCTCCGCCGCTTGGTTTACATCGAGGAGTGGCCGAGGGAGGCGCTTCACCCGACAGGTGAGGAGGAGAAACCGCGAGCCTGGGTGCTGTTCGGCGAACCCCATCCGGCGCTTGAAACGCTCGCCGCCCGGTTGCCGGGTCGCGTTTTCCGGCTGGAGCCGGCGGAGCGTCCCGAGGATCGCGGCGGCCGACGGTTCGGCGTCGATTGGGAGAAAGAGGGCGCCCTCGCCGAGGCCTTCGCGCGGCTGGGGTTGGAAGGGGGCGATCCCGTCGCCGTCGTCCACATGCGGCCCGCCATTTCCGCAGATTTCGGGCGGAACACGTCCGCCGATCTCGTCGCCGACGCCGATCGTCGGCTGCAGGGCGCGCTCGCGCTGACGAAAGCCCTTGCCTCGGCGACCTTCCCCGCCCGGTTGTGGATCGTCACCACGGGCGACCGCCTGATCCTCGACGAGGATGCCGGCCCCCGGCTTCGCGCGGGCGGTCTCGACGGCTTCACGGCCGTGGCGGCGCTGGAAATGGCGGATCGCCGACCGACCCATGTCGACCTCTCGCCCGATCCGGACGAGGTCGAACTGGCGGCGCTCGCCGCCGAGATGACGGCCGACGGGCCGGAATCCCGGGTGTGTCTGCGCGGCGACCGGCGTTTCGTCGCGCGTTTCACGCGTCGGCTTCCGGGCGGGAGCGACGAAGCGGTTGCGCCGCGCGAGCCGTACACGCTGGAGATCGGCGGCGGCGGTTTGGACGACATGCGCCTCGTCCCGCAAGATCGGCGGGAACCGGGACCGGGCGAGGTGGAGTTCGAGATCGTCGCCACCGGCGTCAACTTCAAGGACGTGTTGCGTTCGCTGGGCGAGTTGAGTGACACGGCGAACCGTGTCGGCGGGGAGGCGGCGGGCGTCGTCACCCGCGTCGGAGCGGGCGTTGACGATCTGCGCCCGGGCGACGCGGTGATCTCGCGCGACATGGCGGGCGGCGGCTTCAGCGCCTATCAGACCTCGCAGCGTCGTTTCCTGACCCGCAAGCCCGACTTCCTGACCTTCGAGGAGGCGGCGACAATCTCCATCGCCTTCATGACCGCCCGCCACGGCCTGTTCGAACTGGGGAAGCTCCAAAAGGGCGAGCGCGTGTTGATCCACGCGGGTGCGGGCGGCGTCGGTCTGGCGGCGGTTCAGCAAGCGCTCAACGCCGGGGCGGAGGTGTTCGCCACGGCAGGATCGCGACGCAAGCGCGACTATCTGACGCGGATCGGCGCGCACCATGTTTTCAATTCCCGTTCGCTCGACTTCGCCGACGAGGTGAGGCGTCTCACCGGCGGGCGCGGCGTTCACGTCGTGCTCAACTCGCTGACCGGCGAACACCTGCGGCGGAGTCTCCTTCTGCTCGTCGACGGCGGGCGGTTCCTGGAACTTGGCAAGCGGGAAATTCTGTCGGAGGAGGCGGTTCGCGAGATCCATCCGACGGCGCGGTATCAGGCCTTCGACCTGACCGACGTCGTGGCTGGGTCGGCGGACGGTCGTGCCGACATGATGGCAGCGATCCTGCGCGAGATGGAGAGTGGCGCCCTCTTCGCGCCGCCGGTCAGGGTCTTCCCCGTCGAACGGGCCTCCGATGCCTTCCGCTTCATGTCGCGGGCGCTGCACATCGGCCGCGTGGCGCTCTCCCACCGCGCGGAAATCCGCGGGCGCGGACAGTCGGGCGAGAAGCGGCTTCGCGCCGATGGGGTCTATCTCATCACCGGCGGCCTCGGCGCGCTGGGACTGGAGTTCGCGGAATGGCTGGCGGCGGGAAAGGTTGGCGGAATCGTGCTGACTGGCCGCCGCGCGCCCTCGGAGGAAGCCGCCGCGCGGATCGAGGCGATGCGTGCCGGCGGAACGGAGGTGACGGCCGTCCGGTGCGACATCGCCGATCCCGACGACGTGCGAAGGTTGATGGAAGGGATCGACGGATCGCCCCTTGCGTTGCGCGGCGTGATCCACGCGGCGGGCATCCTTGATGATCGGACCATCGCGCGAATGGATTGGGAGCGCTTCACGACGGTCCTCCGCCCGAAGATGCTGGGCGCCTGGAACCTGCATCTGGCGACGCTCGACCGGCCGCTCGACTTCTTCGTCGTCTTCTCCTCGGCTGCCGCCACGCTGGGCAACCGGGGGCAAGTCAACTATGCGGCCGGCAACGCCTTCATGAACGCGCTCGTCGATCACCGCCGTTCCCTGGGGCTCAGCGGTACGGCCGTGTGCTGGGGACCGTTCGCCGATGTCGGCATGGCCGCGACGGGAAGCGAGGCGGGCGAGCGGATGGCGAAAAACGGCATCCTCGGCATCAAGCCCGCCGATGGCGTCGCCGTTCTCGCCGCGATCCTCAAGCGCGACATCCCGGTGACGACGGTCGCCGACATGGATTGGGGCCGGTTCCTGGAGACGGTGCCGGGTGACATCGCCTCCACCTTGTTCTCGCGATTGGCCGTGCCCAAGACAGCGGCCGCGCCCGAACGGGCGCCGGGGGCGGAGGAGGCGGGCGCGGGATCGCCGGCCGAGCGGATCCGCGCCGCGACGCCCGAGGAGCGCCCGGCGGCGGTCCTGACCGCGATCCGGAGGATCGTCGCCAAGGTCATGGGGCACGAGGACGCTTCGGCGGTGCCGACCGACACCTCCCTGATGCGCCTCGGCCTCGATTCCCTGATGGCGATGGATTTCCGCAATCGGGTGGAGAAACGGCTGTCGGTCTCGGTGCCGTTCGGTTTCCTGGCGGAACAGGCGAGCCTGGAGACCATCGCGGCGGACATCGTGAAGGAGATCGGCGCATGAGGCGACCGGTCCCGGCGGGGGAGGGGGTGCGGCGACCGATGACCTCTTCTTCGAACGCGGCCCGGCGCGCGCCCATGTCCTCGGCGCAGCGTCGCCTTTTCCTGCAATGCCGGTTGCCGGGCGGGGATCGGGCCTATCATCTGGTCCACGTCGCACGGGTCCGCGGTCCTTTCTCGCTCGACGCCGCCCAGGCCTTTGCCGAACGGATGGTCGCCCGCCACGACGCCTTCCGGTGCGCCTTCCGTTTCGAGGCGGGGGAGTTCGTTTGCGACGTTCACGATCGCGTCGACGTCCGTCTCACGGTTTCGAACGAGGGGGATTTCGACCCCGAAACGGATCTCGGCGCGCTGGTGGAGGCTTGCGATCAACCCTTCGATCTCGCGATCCCGCCGCTGTTCCGCGTTGTCGTCCGGCCCGTCGGACCGAATGACCGGATCGTGGTGTTCGTCTGCCATCACCTGATTTTCGACGGACGCTCCGCCGCCCTTATCGCCGAGGAGATGCGGACCGTCCTCGCGGGAAACGAACTCGAACCGCTCGATCGCGGCTACGCCGATTTCGCCGAATGGGAGTCCTCATTTCTCGCGTCCGACGAATACGCCCGGCAACGGAAATTCTGGCTCGATCGCCACCGGACCCTGCCTGTGCGCCCGAAATTGCCCACCGACTTTCCGCGGCCGGCGGTGAAAAATTTCGAGGGCGCCTCGCTCATTGACTATCTCGACTCCCGTGCGGTGAAGGCGCTTTCGATCTCGCGCGGCACCACGATGTTCATGACGCTGCTCGCCGCCTTTTTCTGCGCGCTACACCGGTTCACCGGACAGCGGGAGATCACGCTCGGCACGCTCGTTTCCCCGCGCGAGGCGGGGGGATTCGGCCATGTCGTCGGCCTTTTCGCCAACACCCTGCCGCTGACCGGGCGGATCGATCCCGAGATGCCCTTCACGGATATTCTCGATCGGGTGCGGGCGCTGGTTCTCGACGCCATGCGGAATGCCGAGTTCCCCTTCGAGCATTTGGTCGCCGCGCTGCCCTTCATCGAGCCGAACGAGTGGAACCCGCTGCTCGACATCGTCTTCAACTTCGAGCGGACGGCGAGGCGGCGCGCCGACGTTATTGGCGGCACGACGATCGAGACGATCGACCTGTACGCCGACGTGGCCATGTTCGACCTCGCGGTCGATCTCGTGGAGTACGAGGACGCGGTCCGTGTCCGCGTGGAGTATTCGAGCGCCCTTTTCCGCGGGGAGACGGTGCGCGGTCTGCTCGACGGCTATTTCGCGATCGTGCGCCGGGTCTGCGAGCGGCCCGACACGCCGATCGGCGAGCTTTCCCTGGTGTCGGACGAAGCCTGGGCGCGGATCGCCGCGGGCAACGACACGAGCCGGCCGCTCGCGCCCGGCACCTTCCTCGACGTCTGGAGGAAACAGGCGGTGCGGCAGGGCGATTATCCGGCGTTGCGCCTGGGCGAAGACGAGATGAGCTACGGGCGCGTCGAGACCCGCTCCAACCGTCTGGCGCGCGCATTGATCGATCGCGGAGTTCGGCCGGGATCGGTCGTCGCCTCGGCGCTGGACGGCGTCATCGATTGGCCGGTCCTGTTGCTGGCGATCTGGAAGATCGGCGCCATCTACCTGCCGGTGTCGCCCGACGCGCCGGTGCGGCGGACGGCCCTTCAGCTAAAGGACGCGGCCGCCGTTCTGCTGGCGACGCGCGCCGCCGACCGGGCCGTCTTCGCCGATTTCCCGATCGCCGCGACGATCGAGGAACTCAACGCCGTCGCCGGCTCCCTTCCCGCCGACGATCCGGGCCCCGGCCCTGCGCCCGGCGATCCCGCCTACATCATCCACACCTCGGGCAGTTCCGGGACGCCGAAGGGCGTCATCGTCGATCACCGGGCGGTCCACAGCCACATCGAAGCGGTGCGCGGGGTCTATCGCCTGCGTCCCGACGACAACGTGCTTCAGTTCGCTTCGCCGACCTTCGACGCCTCGCTGGAACAGGTTCTGGTCGCGCACGCGGCGGGCGCCTGTTCCGTCCTTCTCGCCTCGCGTTTCATGGATCCCGAAACTCTTCTGGAGGAGATCGAGACGCGAGAGATCACCGTCGCGGAGTTTCCGCCAGCGCTTCTGCGCGAGTTGATCCCCCATCTCAAGCCGCGAAGCCTTCGGCGTCTTCGCCGGCTGATCTCGGGCGGCGACGCGCTTGACGCGCGGACGGCGGCGGAGGCGCTTCATTTCCTCTCCTCCGAGGCGCGTTTGCTCAACATCTACGGCCCGACCGAGGCGACGATGGCGGCGTCGGTGTTCACCGTTCCGGCAGACCTCTCTCGCTGGAGGGCACGGCCAAGCCTGCCCATCGGAAAGCCGCTGCCCAATACGCGTTTTTACGTCCTCGGACCGGGCGACGTCCTGCTCCCTTCCGGCGTTCCGGGGGAACTCGCCATCGCCGGCGAGAGATTGGCGCTGGGATACCTCAATCGCCCGGCGGCGACGGCCGAGAAATTCGTCGAGATCGACGTCCGGGGCGTGACCGAACGCATCTACAGGAGCGGCGACCGCGCCCGTCTGCTCGAGGATGGCGACGTCGAGTTCATGGGGCGGCTGGATCGTCAGGTGAAATTGCGCGGCTATCGCGTCGAGCTTGGCGAAATCGAACGGACGCTCCTCGGCTTGCCGGGCGTGGAGGAGGCGGTCGTCGTCAAACTGGGGGAGGAGAACGCGCGCCTGGTTGCCTTCGTCGTCCCCCGGCGGGCGTCCGAGATCGACGGAGGTGCGCTTCAGGAGGCGCTTCGCGAACGCCTGCCGGAACACATGATCCCCTCGATGATCACCATCGTCGGAGCCCTGATGAAAAACGCGGCGGGAAAAATCGACCTCGCCGCGCTGCCCGAGACGGGAGGACGCGAAGCGGATCGAGGCGGGCCAGAAGCGCCGCTCGATCCCGTCGAGTGGGCGGTGTGGGACATCTGGCGCCGCGTCCTGGGGACCGACGACCTCGGCCGGAACGACACGTTGCTGAGGATGGGCGGCAACTCCCTCACCGCGTTGCGCATCATGGTGGAGGTACGCGACCGCTTCGGCGTCGATCCGCCCCTGTCCCTGATGCTGAAATCCCCGACCGTCGCCAGGCTGGCGGAGTTCCTTCGCGACGCCGACGCGAGCCGCCCACCCTGCTGCGTCGTGGCGCTGGGGGACGGCGGCGGCGGGGCTCCCGTCATTCTCCTTCCCGGCCTCGGCGGACAACTGCTGGACCTGCACGAGATTTCGCGGTGGCTGGGCGACGGTCGCCGGGTCTTCGGCGTCCAGTATCCGGCCGACGCGGGGAGGATCGAGGATTTGGCGGGACGCGTGGAGCGCGATCTCGATGCGGGGCTGTCTGGCGCCGTCCTGGTGGGACACTGCTTCGGCGCCCATGTCGCTTTCGAACTGGCGAGGCGATTGGAGAAGGCCGGCGTCCGTCCGGGCGCGGTGGTCGCGCTGGACGCCGCTCCGCCGGGGACGGAATCGACACGTTATACCCCGTCGCGGCCGGCGCTGATCGATCTGACGGTCAGGATGCTGCTGGGCGACCGGGACGGGGCGGCCTGGCCCGACACCCGGGCCGACGCCGACCCCGACGAAATCCTCGAGACAGCCGTTGCCCTTCTCAAAAGCGCGAACCGCGTGCCGAACGGCACCGACGCGGCGGCCCTTGGTGGGGCACTGGATATACTTGCCCAGCGTGCGGCCTCGCTTGCCGCCCATCTGCCCGCCGGGCCGATCCGAACGGACATCCACCTGTTCAAGGCGCCGGAGTCCGCGGCGGACGGGGAAGAGTGGGACTGGTCGCCGTTCACGTCGGGCCTCTTCCGGCAACACCCGGCCCCCGGGAGTCATTTCGGCATGATCAAGGGTGAAATTGCGCCGGTGCTGGCGGATCTCATCCGAAAGGCAGTGTCCGACGGCGGAAATGGGGGAACCACGTGAAGAACCTCGGCGGAAAGACGGCGGTCATCACCGGAGCGGCGACCGGCATCGGCCGTGCCCTCGCCCTTCGTTGCGCGGGCGCGGGAATGAACGTCGTGCTTGCCGACATCGACAAGGCGGCGCTGGAGGCGACGCGGGGAGAGCTAGGCCAGTCGGGGGCGAAGGCGATCGCCGTGCCGACCGACGTGTCGTCGCCCGAACGGGTGGAAGAACTCGCCCGAAAGGCGGTGGAGGCCTTCGGCGCGGTCCATCTGCTGTGCAACAACGCGGGCGTTGCTTTCGGAACCTCGGTCTGGGAAACCTCCCTCGATGATTGGCATTGGGTGCTGGGCGTCAACCTCTGGGGCGTCGTCCACGGCGTGCGGATCTTCATGCCGATCCTCCTGGAACAGGGGGGCGAGGCCCACATCGTCAACACCGCGTCGATCCAGGGATTGATCACCCATCACGCCCTTTCGGCCCCCTATCAGGTCAGCAAACACGCGGTGGTCTCGCTTTCCGAGCAGTTGCGCTTCGAACTGGCCAGGCGGGGGGCGGCGGTCGGCGTCTCGGTCCTCTGTCCGGGATGGGCGCGGACGCGGATCGGAGATTCAGGGCGCCTCCGCCCGCCCACCGAACGCCCGGGCGAGGTGGCGGCCTTCGCCCCGGATCAGGAGGAGGCCTACGAGCATTGCATGAAGGCCGTCGAGAACGGGGCCGATCCCGACGAGGTGGCGGCCCGGACGCTCGACGCCGTGCGCGAGAATCGTTTCTACGTCCTGCCGCACCCCGAATGGAAGGCGCGCATCCGCGACAGGATGGAGGGGATTCTGGACGAACGCGCGCCCGACACGACGCTTTATTGAAACGGAGTCGGTGAAATGCGGGAGGACGTCGTTTTTTCGAGCGGAGGGGTCGATCTCGCCGGCTGGCTGTTCACCCCCGGCGACGATGGAAAGAAGCGTCCGGCGATCGTCATGGCGCATGGCTTTTCGTGCGTGAAGGAACAGGGGCTGGAGCCCTTCGCCCGGTGTTTCGCGGCGGCCGGTTTCGTCGTTCTCGTCTTCGATCACCGTTGTTTCGGCGCCAGCGGCGGGGAACCGCGCGGTCGATTGTTCCCCTTGGATCAGGTCGAGGACTACGCCTGCGCCCTGACGTGGCTCGCCCAGCGACCGGAGGTCGATCCCGAACGCCTAGGCGTTTGGGGAACCTCGTTCTCCGGCGGGGTGGTGTTGCGTCTGGCGGCGGGCGACCGGCGGGTCCGCGCGGTCGTTGCCCAGGTGCCCTCCGTCGTGAACGCGGGGAATTCGGCCTTCATGGAGCGGGGGGAAAACGGCATCCTCACGCAGTTGATCCGTCTGGCGGAAAGCGCGCCGGACGCCTTCGGAAGCGGCGAGGGAACGATCCCGGTGACGGCGGGAGAGGGGGACATCGGCGTCCTCGCCGTCCCGGAAGCGCTGGCGATGTACCGCTCGCCGGAATGGTCGGTTCCCTCGTGGCGCGGCCGGATCACGGTCGATTCCCTGGAAAAAATCCGCGACTTCGATGCGACCGTCGGGATCGAGGGATCGGCGCCGGCGGCGATTTTGATGATCGCGGCGGAACGGGACTCCCTTATCCCGCCCGATCTGGTGCGGCGGGCCTACGAGCGCGCGGGAGAACCGAAGGAACTGCGGATTCTGCCCTGCGGTCACTTCGACGTGTACCGACCCCCGTGGCGGGATAAGGCCGCCGGCTTGGCCGCGGCGTGGTTCGAGCGGTTCCTGTGACGCTCTCACCGCTTTTCTAGCCGCGCCGTCGATAGTCTCTCCACAAAGCCCGCCAAGTCGAGGAGAGACCGCTCCTGGCTTCCGCGGGCGACGATCTGAAGCCCTACCGGGAGGCCCTGTGGCGTCCGATCAATCGGCACGGAAATGGCGCACAGATCCAGGTAGTTGGCCAAGCGTGTGAAACGCGACATCGGGGCTACGGACTCGTCCACCTGATCCAAGGACACCGCCGGCAGCGGCGTCGTTGGCAACAAGACGAAATCGATACCGCCTAGCTTGTCCATGAACTCCACCTTGGCCTGGACGCGTTCCTGCTGGGCTTCCCGATACTGCCCCGGAGTGATCTCCTTGCCCGACAGCAACCGCCGGCGGACGAAGGGGTCCATGGGAAACCTGAAGTCCTCGGCCCGGGCTCCCAGAGCCGCGTAGGCTTCGGCCGCCATGATGATGCCGTTGCGGTGCTGGTACTCGGCCATGGCGTGAGGAAGCCGGAAGGGTACGCAGCGGATGCCGCTCCGCTCAATCCGCTCGACCGTGGCGGAAACGGCCGCCTGCACGTCGTCATCGACCGGCGCCGTCTGGTCCGGGTCGACGATGCCGAGAGTCAGGCTTGCCGGCGTGACGGTCCCGGCCGGGCATTGCACCGCAGCCAACGCCTCGAACACCAGACGGGCGTCGTCGACGGACCGGACAATCGGCCCAATGGTGTCGAAGGTACGGCTCAGCGGCGCCACCCCGTCGGTCGGTACCAGCCCTGCCGTGGTCTTGAGGCCGACCACGCCGCATAGGCTTGCCGGGATACGGATCGAGCCCCCGGTATCGGACCCGATGGCGACCGGCACCAGCCCTGCTGCGACCGCGACGGCGGATCCGCTGCTCGAACCGCCGGGGACACGGTGGACCTTGCGGTCGACCGGGTTTAGCGGGGTGCCGAGCCCGTTGTTGGTTCCCCAACTGCCGAACGCGAACTCCACCATGTGGGTTTTGCCGACGACGACCATGCCCGCCGCGATCAGGCGGTCGACGAAGGGAGCTGTGGCTCTGGCTGGCACAAGGCTGTAGACGCGCGATCCGAAGCCGGTGATGCGGCCGTCGATGTCGGCCAGGTCCTTGATGGCGACTGGAATGCCATGCAGCGGGCCCCGGACCTTGCCGGCGGCCCGCTCGCCGTCGAGGCCGGCTGCCGCGGCGCGCGCCGATTCGGCGAAAACCTCGACGAACGCATGCAGTTCGCCGTCTTGCGAAGCGATGCGGGTCAGACAGTCCTCGACGATCTCGGCAGATGTCGTCTTGCCCTCGGCCATGGCACGGGCCAGATCGGTAAGGGATGTGCGGGCGTGATCCACAGGACAAGTCATTTGGAGACCCCTCGGTGAGGTAAACGGTATCGGATGGAGACTATTCCGGGCATTCGGTCGAGGCCAATCCCTATCGGCGGCGACGTGTCGCTATCTGTCGCTCCGATAACGACGGATGGCCGGCCAGGGGCTTGTCCGCAACCGCGGTTGTTCCCACCCTGTTGAAACAACCGATGAGCCATGTCCTTCATGTCGAAGGCGAATCAACAGAATGAACCTCTTGGTCGTTGCCGAGCAAGCGCTGAACGGGCTGGTCATCAGCACGTTCTATGCCCTTACCGCGCTCGGGCTGTCGATCATCTTCGGCGTCCTCAGGATCGTCAATTTCGCCCACGGCGAGCTCTACATGCTTGGCGGGTACGTCTATTACCTGGCCGTCGCCGCCGGCAAACCCGCCAAGGTCGCCATCGTCGCATGCAGGCGAAAGCTCCTCGTCATCCTCAACGCCATCATCCGGGACGGTCGTCAAAGGCACAGCGCTTGAAATCCAAGACAGTCGCTGTGCCTCCGTGTCTTTGCGGCGGCTCCCTCGTTCCCCTCCCGCCTCCGCATTGGGGGTGGAGCCGGGGCGGGGCGGCGGGTATAGTCGTTCGCCCGCCCCCGGCGCCTTGGACCTGAGGGACCATGCCGCTTTCCAGCGAACCCCCGCGACGCCGTCTCTGCCTGCATGGCCTCCTCTTCATGGTGGCGGCGCTGGCGCTTATGGGATGCGCCAGGCGCCTGCCGCCCCAGGCGACGCAGACGCTGCCGCCGGCTTCCGTCGCGCTGCAGGCCCAGCCCGGGGACGAGCCCAACCTTGCCGCCAAGGCCGAGCCGGCCGCCTTCACCTTCCCCGAATCCCCGCCGCCACCCGCGCTTAAGTTCAAGATCCCGGCGCAGGCGCAGGAGCAACCCAAGGCCCAGCCGCAGCCCCGCGTCGCCTCGGCGTTCCGGCCGGCGCCGAGGAAACCCGGCAACCCCAAGGCCTGCCGCCCGGCCCGCCCGGCCTACGACCGGCGCGGCACGGCGTCGTGGTACGGCCACGCCCAGCACGGCGACGCCACGGCCAGCGGCGAGCCCTTCGACATGAACGCGCTGACGGCGGCGCACAGGACGCTTGCCTTCGGCACCCGGGTGCGGGTGACCCACCTGAAAAACGGGCGCGCCGTGGTGCTCACCATCAACGACCGCGGCCCCTTCACGGCCGGCCGCCTGATCGACGTGTCGCGCCGCGCGGCGCGCGACTTGGGCTTCCTGGAGGAGGACCACCTGGCCCCCGTGAGGGTGGAGGCGGTGACGGGGTGCTGAGCCCTGGGACAGGCTTACGGCGACGGGCTTCCCGGTCGAAGCCTCGTCCCATGCAGGGCCGAAGGCCCCAATCGAAGGATCGAAGGATCTAGCGGGAACGGCGCTGGGTGCGCATCCGCGAAACGGCCAGCCCGGCGAAGAAAAGCGAGAACAGCAGGACGGCGGCAAACAGCCCCCACAGCGGCGAGAGCACCCACGACCACGGCCAGACGATGGCGCCGGCCGCTTTCAGTGCGCCGAGGAGGATCGCCAGCACGACGGCCGGCGCGGCGAGGTAGACCAAAAGTTCGGGCGCCGGCGGCCCCTGCCGCTCCGCCCGGGAAACGCGGGGCCGGCTGTGGGGATCGGCCTCCAGCCCCAAAGGCGCCGCCACCGTTGCAGGCGCCGAAACCGCCAGATGAACGACCCGACCCCGAAGCTGTCCCATCGCCAACCTTCCGCTTTTCCCGCGTTGCACGGTTGTCCTGGACCGGGATCTTAAACGAAATCGGTTGAAAAACCTGCTTGTGGATTTCCCTAAGGCGGCTTCGCGGAAATCCGCATCCGGAGGGCGTCACGGCTACCCGATGATGCCGGTGACTTTCAGCGCGGAAAACAGAATGGCCAACCCGCCGGTGAGGCCGACCAGGGAAATCAGCAGCCGGGGCGCCGGCAGGCTCTTCTCGCGGGGGGGCTCGGAAACCTCGAGCCGGTAGCGCGGATCGGCCACCAGCCCCTTGGCGGCCGCCGGCCGCGCGGTGCTCGAAAGGGTGGGTTGAACGAGGGGCCGGTCACGCAGTTCCATCTTAGGTCCGCCTGCCTTGCGCTGCCCGTGTGGGCGTGGGGGAGGGGTGCGGGCATCGCCGCCCGACCCCACCGGGGGGAGTTCTAGCCGCAAATGGTTAAGGAAGGGTTAGGGGGCCGCCGCCGTCAAATGCCCGGCCAGGCCCAATCAGCCCATCCAAGTTCGCGGAGAAGGGTAGCCGGGCATTGTGGTGCAAATTGGGCAGCGTTTCGAAGGCCAGGATACGGACGGATGCCGGCGGATCGGGCCGGCGCTGACATCATGCCACCGCCTTGAAGCGCTCGAAGCGCTGGGCCAAGCGGTCGCGGTCGGGGTAGTCCTGGCGGCGGTTCGGCATCCGAATTGATTGCCCCTCCAGCCCCTTCAAGGCCTCCAGCATCGGTCCGTCGTTGATGGCCAGTAAGCGCTTGGAGACGTGCAGCCGGTAAAAAGGATCGATACCGATGAAATGGGCGTCGAATGCCGCATGATGCAGCTTCGAAAGCGGGATTCCGTTGGGCACGATGGGCTGCCCGAATTCTTCATCGCCGTCGTCAATAATGTGGGCGGCGTCGAGCAACTTGGGCTCGGGCAGACGTGTAACCACACATCGACTGCCATAGGCTGCTAGTACCGCCTCACGGAAGGAATCCTGGTGCAGTCGTTGCTGAACCTCGCGCAGGGCGTAGCGCCGTTCGATGGCGTTTTCCGGCGGCATCGCATACTCGTGATCGGACATGCTAAAGGCGACGCGGGCTTTCAGCGTCCGGGGGTCCCATCCGGTGATGTAGACGGGAAGCTCGGCGTGATAGCGGCCCGGGGCGATGCCGATGAAGTAGATAACCGGAATCCGGTTCTCACAGGCTTCGCGGAGCCGTTGGTTATCGGCGGCGTCGGGGTTCTTACCCATGAAGGCGTAGTCGATGGTCTCCTCGCCCTCGAAAATCTGGCGATGGACGTCGCGCTGGTCGTCGTACCACACCCTGCCGCCCGGCCTCGGAAAGACGGTCTTGATGGAGAGCAGGAAGCGCATCTGGCGTGGCCTGAAGATGCCGCGCTGCGGGTTAATGAGCGGGATGCGCTCGCCGCCGAACACGAAACCGGGCTTCAAGTCGGCCGCCGTCAACGGATTATGGATCTCGCGCAGCCGTTGAACGTGCTCGAAGGCGGCCATGCGCATCAGGGCGTCTTGATCATTGCCGATCATCTGCGCCACCGATCACCCCCGATAACAATGCTCGTTGTGCCAAGCCGGGGCCGTCTGGTCGGGCACTTGCCCTTTGGCCTTGGATGGCTCGATCTGCCGACCTTACAGGGCATAGTAGTCGCGGTCATTACGGGCTGCAATCGGTGCCTGTCCAGGGTGCCTCTATAGGTTGTCAGATTTGAATCTGAGAATCTGCCCACACCTGCATCCCCATTGACACCCCCGCCTCCCATCGCCTTATTCCCCGGCATTCGTTTGGCTCGGTCGGCTTGGGAGGTTTTTCATGTCCATGGTGCGCGTCACGTCCGGCGATTTTGTCTTCGAGGCCCGGCTGGAGGCGGAGAAGGCGCCGGCCACCTGCGCCGCCTTCGCCCGCCTGCTGCCCTATCGCGAACGCGTCATCCACGTGCGCTGGAGCGGCGAGGGGGTGTGGATTCCCCTGGCCGACCGCGATTTCGGCCTGGGCTATGAAAACCACACCAGCTTCCCGGCCCCCGGCCAGTTCATCCTCTATCCCGGCGGCATCAGCGAGACCGAGATCCTGCTGGCCTATGGCGGCGTCCATTTCGCCAGCAAGGTCGGCCAACTCGCCGGCAACCATTTCCTGACCATCGTCGCCGGCCAGGAGCGGCTGGAGGAACTGGGCAGGAAAACCCTCTGGCAGGGCGCCCAGGAGATTCTTTTCGAGCGGGCCTGAGAGCGGGCGGCGCGCGCGGGCGCCAGGCGTCCGCCCGCCCCCCGCGGCCGCGCCGGCGGGGTTCCCCCTTCGTCCCTTGCGCACCTCCCTCCGCGCAGTCCCGGCCGGGTTTCGCGTGCCGGCGCGCGGCCGCTCCATCGCCACGGAATAAGTCGGCGCGCCCCCCGGTCTACGACATGGGGCCGTGTCGCTGAACGCGCGACCCCACGGGCCCCGGCGCCGCCGCGAGGGCCCACGGGGGCGTGGGCGGGCGCCCATTCCCCTCGAGGCAGCGGTCGAGGAGGAGCAAGCCATGCGGTCCTATTCCATCCGGACGACATTGTTGGGAACCGCGAGCGCGCTCGCCATCGCCTGGGGGGCGACCCAGGCCGCTTCGGCGCCCCTTGCCGGCGTCATCCTGTCGCCGGGGCCGGGTGGGCCGGCGACCCCGTCCTCGATCATCCTCGCCCAATCCTCCGACGGCGGTTCCGGCGATAGCTCGAGCGGTGATTCCAGCAGCGGCTCGAGCGGCGATGCCGGCGGCGGCTCCGGTGGTGATACCGGAGGAAGTTCGGGCGGCGATGCCGGCGGCGGCTCCGGTGGTGATACCGGAGGAAGTTCGGGCGGCGATACCGGTGGCGACTCCGGTGGGGATTCCGGAGGTGGCTCGGGCGGCGATACCGGCGGTGATTCGGGTGGGGATTCCGGAGGAAGTTCGGGCGGTGATACCGGCGGCAGCTCCGGTGGCGATACGGGCGGTGATTCCGGAGGGGATTCGGGCGGCGACTCCGGTGGTGATTCCGGGAGCGGTTCGGGTGGCGATACCGGCGGGGGTACGGGCGGCGATACCGGCGGGGATACGGGTGGCGATACCGGTGGAGATGCGGGTGGCGATACCGGCGGGGATACGGGTGGCGATACCGGCGCGGGTACGGGTGGCGATACCGGGGGGGCGTCGGGTGGTGACACGGGCGGGACGTCGGGGGGCGCCTCCGGCGGCAACTCGGCCGGCGGAACCGATGCCGGGGCCGGCGCGGATGCCGGGACGAGCGCCTCCGGCAACGAAAGCGACGGACCGTCGCCCGGCAACGCTGCCGGCGATTTCGACGTCTCGGTGGCGGCCGATGTCGACCTTGGCGCCGATGCGATGACCGGCGGGGCCGTGGCCGAGCGCACCATCGGGGCCAGCGTCGACGTGGGTTCCCTGCTCGGCCGCGCGACGGCTGGAAGCGGGGACGACACCCTCGCCCGGCAGGAGATCGACATCGGGCCGGCGGCCGAAGCCGAGGTCGCGCCTGCGCTCGACGGCGACATGGCGGGCGAGACCGCCATCATGACCGGCCGCGGCCTGTTCGGCCCCGCCGTGGCGGTCACCACGGAGATTCTGGAGCCGCCGCCCGCTGCCCCGCTGGCCCTGCAGCCGCGACCGGCGGCGCCCGCGAGCGCGGCGTTCGGCAATCCGGCCGCCGCCGCCGTGCCGCCCGCCAAGGCGCCAGAGGCGGCTCCGAAGGCGTCCAAGACCCTGGCCTCCCTCGTCGAGTCGGCGCGCCTCTCGGCACGGGTGGCCCAGCGGGCGGCGATGGCCGCCGAAGCGGCACGATCGACGGTGGCGGCGCGGAAGGCGTCGAGCGACGCCCAGGCCGCCGCCGACGCGGCGATGGAGGCCGCCCTGCAGGTACAGGCGCTGGCCAGGGGCCGCGGCACGCTTGAGGCGCTGAAGGCCGTTCTTGCCGCCGAGCAGGCCTCCCTCGACGCCCGCGTCAACGCCCAGGCGGCCATCGACGTGGCCAGCCGCAAAGGCCAGGCCGCGGAAGAGACGGCGGCCAAATAGGCGGCGGCCGGAACCTTTCGCCGCCAGCGGCGGTTTCATCCGTCTGTCCGCCTCGCCTCAGTCGGGGCGTAACGCCGCGAACGCGACGACGGGGACGGCCGGCGCGCGTTTCGCCTTTTTCGAAAGGACAGTCGAGAAGGAGCAGACGATGCGGCCGACCTCCATCCGAACCGCACCCTTGGAAACCGCCAGCGCCGTTGCCCTCGCCCTGGCCCTCGCCGCAACCCAGGCCATGGCGGGGCCGGCCCAGCCGCAACGGTCATGGATCGTCCTCGCCCAGGACTCCGGCGGTCTCGGCGTGGGGGCGGACGCCTCGGTCGGCGGCATCGGCGTCGGCGCGGACGTCTCGGTGGGCGGGGGAGGGATCGGCGTCGGCGCGGACGCCTCGGTGGGTGGCGACAACGGCGGGGTCGGCGTTGGGGCGGACGCCTCGGTCGGCGGCGGCGGGATCGGCGCCGGGGCGGATGTGGGCGTGAGCGGCGACAACGGCGGGGTCGGGGCCGGAGCGGACGCCTCGGTCGGCGGCGGCGGGATCGGGGCCGATGCCGGGGTCAGCGCGTCCGGCACCGAAAGCGACGGTCCGGCGACGGACGGGGCGGCCAGCGGTGACGGCGATGCCGGGAGCGCGGCGAGTTCCAGCGCCTCGATGGCGGGGGATGCGGACCTGGACGCCGCCACGTCCGCGAGCCCTTCCGATAGCGACGACGGCGGGCTTTTCCTGGGCGGAAATTTCGATATTTCGGCGGCGGCCGACGCCGAGGCGGAGGCCGGCCGCGCCGTCGCCGAGCGCGCCGTCGGGGACAGCGTCGACGTGGGCTCGCTGCTCGATCCATCGAAGGGCCGAAAGGGCGGCCAAGGCGTCGCCCGGCTGGACGTCGACATGACGCCGGCCGCGGAGGGCGCGGCCGGGCTACCGCTCGACGGCCGCAAGGCGGGCCGGGCGGCGACGGTGACCGGCCGCGGTCCGTTCGGCGCCGGCGTGGCGCTGACCACGGAGGGCATCGACGATCGGCCGCCCGCCGCCTCTTCCTCGGCCGCCCGCGGGGGTGCCGCCAGGACGCGGCCTCCGAAGGCGCCGGAGCCGGCGGGGACGAAGGCCTCGCGGGCCATCGCCTCCCTCGTCGAGTCGGCACGCCTCTCGGCCCGGGTGGCCGCCCGCTCGGCCATCGCCGCCGAAGCGGCCCGCTCGGCGGTGGCGGCGAGAAAGGCCGCCGCCGACGCCCAGGCCGCGGCCGACGCCGCGTTGGCAGCGGCCGCGCAGGTGCGCACCCTGGCCGAGGCCGAGGGCCGGGGCACGCTCGACGGGCTCAAGGCCATCCTCGCCGCCGAGCAGGCATCGCTTGACGCCCGCGTCAACGCCCAGGCCGCGGCCGACGTCGCCAGCCGGCCGCGCGGCCGGGCCGCCGGCGGAACTGGGGCCGAGGCCGAGATCGGGGCCGCGGCCGATGTCGAGGTCGAGGCCGAATAGCGTGCCCGCGGGAAATCGCGACGGGTCGTGTTCGTGTATGACGATGGGAGAGGACAATGCCGATGTTCTTGCGTTTCAGGACCCCTTATGTCGTCAGCCTGCTGGGCCTGTCTCTGGCCGCGTGCGGCACGCCTTCCCTGCTGAGGGAGGGGGCTGCCATCCCCGAGGAGCCGGGCATCTATGCGACCGTCGAAGAGGGCGAGTTCATGCGTCTCGACGGCGACCGCGAATGGGAGGTCGATACCTGGGCCGAGCGCTCGGCGCTTCGCGGCGACACCCAGTTCGTGGTCACCGATCCCGCCCTTCGCGCCCTGGCCGGGCCGTTGGATGAAGCCGTCAGGCTGTATCGGGTGGCGTGGGTGCGCAGCCGGATCGCCAAGGATGGCGGCATTACGCCGATGTCCGGCAGCCGTTGGAGCGCGCCCGAGAGCGAACCCTTCCGGGTTGCCGCCGACGTCTATCGCGTGGCGGGGCGGGACGACGCGGTGCGCGTGGTGCCGGAAATGGCGCTGGGCGACGGTCTCTACTCCATCCGTCTGTCGACCCCCGGCAAGCGGACCTACGCCCGCCTGGGGGTCAACTGGACGACCGTCGATCACGACCGCTACGCATCGGGCAATTGCGTGGATCAGTACCTGGATACGACGGGAACCCAGATCGGCTTCCGCCTGTGCGAGGAACAGCCGCTGCTGGGCACCGGCGGCCTGCACGTCTATCTGGTGCCGCCGCGCGTCGAGACCGTGGATAACATCGAGCGGCTGATCGTTCAGGGCATCGTGGTCAACACCTCGGAGCGCGACACCAAGATCCCGCCGCTGACCGCGACTATCCGCGGCGCCGACGGCAACGTCATCAAGGAATGGACCTTCAAAGCCAACACCGCCGATCTCAAGCCCCATGACAGCGCGGCCTTCGAGATCGCGCTCAACGATCCGCCGCCGGCAACCAAGACCGTGCGCGTGGAATTCGCCGCCGACGCGACGGCTGCCCTGCGGTAAAGTTCACCCCCTCCCCAACCCTCCCCCATCAAGGGGGAGGGGGACGGCGAGACGCTGCCGCCCTCTTCCCTCCCCCCTTGTGGGGGAGGGCAGGGAGGGGGGGGCCGCCTCACCGTCTCTCGATCAACCCCTTCAGCGCGTCCAGCGGGTTGGGCTTGGGCGCTTCCTGGGCCGGGGCGGGGCCGCTGTCGGCCGGCGCCTGGCCGCCCGGGATCAGGCCGCGCAGCAGCTCCTCGGGCTTGGTTCCCGAACGCAGGTTCTTGATCGCCTCCATGGCCTTGGCGGGGTCCTTGATCTGCTCCTTGATGGCGCCTTCGAGGTCAGGGCGGTAGGAGAGCGCGTGCCACGGCCCGGAGACGATGACCGGCACGGTGATACCCGACACTTCGGCGGCCCCGCCCTGGCCCTGGGTGGTAGCGGCCAGCTTGGGGGTGATGCGGTAGTTCACCGTGCGCTTCGGCAGATCGGCGGTGCCGGCGCCGCCGACCCTCAGCAGCGGCGATTTCAGTTCCAGGTCGTCGTTCTTGAGAATGCCGTTGGTGATGACGAAGGTGCCGCCCAGTTCCGAGAAGTCGGTCTGGCGGGTCTCGCCGGCCGAGGGGTCGAGGAAGGCGTTGGCGGCGTTGCGGATCATTGCCGCCACGTTGATGCCGGTAATCGCGCCGTTCTCGAAGGCCAGCGCGCCCTTGCCATTGAGGCTCTCGACCATGGCCTTCTGGCTGGCGCCCTTGGCCGTCAGTTCGAAGTCGGCCTTGGCGGTGCCGCTCAGGCGCCCGAAGTCGGCGGCGTCTTTCAGGAACGGCTGGGCCTGCACGCCGGAAAGCGCGAAGGTCTTGCGCATGGTGGGTACGGCGCCCGAGGCGTCGAGTGAGACGGTACCCTTTCCGGTGCCCTGATAGAGGGCCATTTCCTTGAGGTCGGCGGTCAGCCGGCCATCCTTGATCTTCAAGCCCAGCGCGCTTTGGCCGACCCGCACTTTGCCGGCGAGGATGCTTTTCACGGTGAGATCGAAGTCGACGTCGGCGGCCTTGAGGCCGCTCATGTCCATCGGCGCCTCGCTCCAGGTGGCGGGCGCGCCGCCGGCCGCCGGGCCGCTGGCTTGGCTCGGCGTCGGCTTGGCGTCCTTCGCTTCCGGCGGCAAGTAGGGGTTAAGGTCGAGGTCGCCGACGTCGAGCTTGCCCTTGACCACTGGCTTGGCGCCGCCGGTCGCGGCGTTCACCGCGCCCTTGGCGGCGATGGCGTCGAGCCGGATGTCGGCGTCCTTCACCGCGTAGGTGGCGCCGTCGACGGCCACCGTGCCCTTGAGGGTCAGCGGCCCCAGGGTTTCACCCGGCGCCTCGATCGGCTTGCCGGCCCAGGCGGCAAGGGCTCGCACCGAGGGGACGTCAAGGTCGAGCGCGCCGTCGACCTTGAGGCGGGGGCCGTTGGCCACGGTGCCAGTGAAGGCGAACTTCAGCGGATCGCCCGCCACCGAGATGGCGGCCGGGCTGGCGCCGCCGGCGATGAGGGCGCCGGGCTTCTCGGCGGAAACATCGAGGTCGATCTTTTTGTCGTGCCACACCAGCCCGCCCTTGGCCTTGAGCGGCTTATCCAGGCTCGGCAGCGACACCGTCATGTCGACGTCCTTGACCTCTTCCTTGAGCCCGCTGCGGGCGTCGGCATAGAGGATGCGGCCGTTCTCGATGCGCACGTCTTCCAGCGTCAGGCCGCCGATGGCCGGGCCGTCGGGTTGGGTGGGCTTGCCCGGTTCGGCCGGGGCGGCCTTGGCCTGATCGAAGGTCCAGTTGGCGCGGCCCTGCTTGTCGATTTCCAGCCGGATCATCGGTTCGACCAGAACGAAGCTCTCGACCTCGATCTGGCCCGAGATGAGCGGCATCACCTTGAGCCGGACCTCCAGGCTTTTCAGCGTCGCCATGTTGGCTTCCGCCGCCCCCGGCGCGTTGGCGAAGGCGACATTTTGGGCCGTCACCCCGACGCTGGGAAAGAGCGAGAAGCCGACGTCCCCACCGAGGGTCAGCGTGCGCCCGGTCGCCGATTTGACGGCCTCGGAGATCTTTGCCGTGTAGATCCCCGTCGGCACGAAAAACGGCACGGCGACGGCGACGCCGATGAGCAGCACCAGCACGGCCAGGACGATGACGATCGTTTTCTTCATGAAAAACCTCCTAGGCGCCACCAGGGGCGGCGTTGCCGATGAAGCAGGACGTTTTAGATGATGGCCTTAAGGATACCCGAACCGCCCGCTCCCGGAAACCCTCAACCCGGTTGGAAAGATGGGGTTCCCCCGTCACGGCCATGACGCCGGGGATCGCATTCAACCGTCATGCCCGTACTCGTTGCGGGCATCCACGTCTTTCTTCCTTCTATCGGCCCGGAGTCGTGGATGGCCGGAACAAGTCCGGCCATGACGGTGGAATAAATGACCTCATCCTGAGCCTGTCGAAGGATGGGCAGCGGGCGAGGGCGGCGGGGTCATTTCGAGGTCGCGCAGCAGGGCGTAATCCTCCCGCCTCAGATCGGCCACCATGTCCTCGGTCACAGGATCGGCGACGCCCAGCGCCGAGAGCAGGAAGCTTCCCATCGACAGGCTGGCCTCGGCCACCTCGGGAACGGCGCCGCGCACACCCGCCGCCAGCAGGGCGTGGCGGCTGCCCAGGTCGCGGGCGCGGGCGTGGATGGCGATGCCCGGAAAGGCGGCCCGCACGGCGGCGATCAGCCGGCGCGCCTCGTTGGGTTCGGCCAGCGTGACGACCAGCGCGGCGGCCTCGCCCAGGCGGGCGGCGCGCAGCAGGTCGAAATTGCGCATGTCGCCCCAATGGACGTTGTGGCCGCGGGCCCGGCCCTGGCGGACCAGCTCGGCGTCGAGATCGTAGGCCAGGTAGGGAAGCTCCGCCTTGGTCAGCATGTGGCAGATGACGCGCCCGACCCGGCCGTAGCCGGCGATGACCACCGGGCGCTCCTGCGCCGCCGGCGCGGAGACGTCTCCCGGCGCCGGTGCCGCCTGCTTGAAGCGCGCCGCCAGCGCGTCGCCCAGCCGGGCCAGCGGCGGCGTCGCCAGCATCGAGATGGCGATTCCGGCGATGACGACGGCGAACAGCCCCTGGCCGATGAGGCCGGCGGCCAGCGCGGCGCTGAACAGCACGAAGCCGAATTCGCCAAACTGCGAGAGCAGCAGCGCGGTGCGCATCGCGGTGGCGCGCCCGATGCCGAACAGGAGGCAGAGTCCGAACAGCGCCGCCGCTTTCACCGCCATCAGCACGGTGACGTGGCCGGCGATCTCGGGCAGGTTGCCGGCCAGCGGGCCGATGTCGACGGACATGCCGACGGCGATGAAGAAGAGACCGAGCAGCAGGCCCTTGAAGGGCAGGATGATGGCCTCGACCTGGTGGCGGAACTCGCAGGCCGACAGCAGCATGCCGACCAGGAAGGCGCCCAACGCCATCGACACGTCCGCCGCCTTCATCGCCCAGGCGGCCCCGAAGACGGCCAGCGCGGCGACCATGGCGAAGGCTTCCATGTTGCGCCGGCGGGCCATCCATCCCAGCAGGAACGGCACCACGTGGCGCCCGAACAGGACGACCCCGGCGATGGCGCCGGCCACCGCCAGGGCGTTGGTCCAAAGCGCGCCTCCGGCCGGCTCGGCATGGCCGGCCAGGATCGGCACCAGGGCCAGCAGCGGAACGATGGCCAAGTCCTGCAACAGCAGGATGGCAAAGGCGTTGCGGCCGTGCGGCGTCGCCATGTCGCCGCGCTCGCCCAGCAGCTGCAGCACGAAGGCGGTCGAGGACAGCGCGAGACCCATCCCCAGCAGGACGGATACCTGGAAGGAGACGCCGAGAACGAGGAAATAGCCGGCGACGAGCACGCCGGTTACCAGCACCTGGGCGGTTCCCAGCCCGAAAACGGCCAGCCGCATAGACCACAGCTTTCTGGGCTGCATCTCGATGCCGATGAGGAACAGCAGCAGGACCACACCCAGTTCCGTGAATTCGCGGAGTTGGCCCACCTCGGTGGTCAGTGCCAGCCCAGATGGCCCGGCGACGACGCCGGCCGCCAGGAAGCCCAGGACCGAGCCCAGCCCAAGCCGTTTGAACACCGAGACCAACACCACCGACACCGCCAGCAGGATAGCGGCGGCCGGGATCAACTGGTCGAGATGCAAAGCGGATTCTCCCCCTTCGGATTGCCCGGGCGCGACGATAGCACTTTTCGCGATACCGTCACCACGGGGCGGCGTTGCGGCCTTCACGCGGCGTATCTATCCTGGGGAAGCGTTTCGACGAATGAACGAGCGGAGGGACCCGAATGACGACCAAGGTTGCCTTCTTCCCCGGCGACGGCATCGGGCCGGAAATCACCGACGCCGCGCTGGCCGTCATGGACGCCGCGGGTGCCGCCATCGAGTGGGTGCGCCTGCCCGGTGGCGACGACGCCCGCAAGACCCGAGGCACCCCCATGCCCGACGAGACGCTGCTGGCCTTTCTCGACATCGGGCTCGG
The DNA here is from genome assembly GCF_026163695.1 of Shumkonia mesophila. Classification (NCBI taxonomy): domain Bacteria; kingdom Pseudomonadati; phylum Pseudomonadota; class Alphaproteobacteria; order Rhodospirillales; family Shumkoniaceae; genus Shumkonia; species Shumkonia mesophila. The sequence goes on from NZ_JAOTID010000014.1 coordinate 144,857, forward strand.
CTTCAAGGGGCCCTTCGCGGTGGCCATGGAAGACCCGGTCATCGTGCCCGAATGGCGGCGCGACCCGGGCAGCGGGCGGCGCCCGCGATCCTACAACAGCGCCACCAACGCGCTGCGCGGCGAGGCTGGCGGTTTCGCCGCCGTGCGCCTCGCCAGGGCCTTCCCGGGGGTGCCGGCCGCCGGCCCCGGGCTCGACGCGGTGATCGTGCGCGAGATCAGCGAGGACATCTACATCGCCAACGAATACACCACCCAGAACGGTGCCGCCGTGGCGCTCAAGGTGATCACGCGCGAAGGCTCGGAACGGGTGGTGCGCTTCGCCTTCGAATTCGCCCGCCGGCACGCCCGCCAGAAGGTCGCGGTGGCCCACAAGGCCAATGTGCTGAAGCAGACCGACGGCCTGTTCCTGCGCACCGCCCGGCGCATCGCCGCCGAGTATCCCGACATCGAATTCGAGGAGATCTACATCGACGCCGCCTGCGCCCGCCTGGTCGAAAGGCCAGCCTCCTTCGACGTCGCCGTTATGCCCAACCAGTACGGCGACATCATGTCCGACCTCGCCTCGGCGGTGGCCGGCAGCATCGGCATCGGCGGCGGCGCCACCTTCGGGCGGCGGGCGCATCTGTTCGAGCCGGTGCACGGTACGGCGCCCGACATCGCCGGCAAGGGGGTGGCCAACCCGGTGTCGCAGATCCTCTCGGCCGCCCTGCTGCTGCGCTACCTGGGCGAAACGGCGCGTGGCGAGGCCATCGAGAAGGCGGTGGCCGACGCGCTGCTTGAGCCCAGGAACCACACCCCCGATCTCAAAGGCCGGGCGACCACGCGCGGCGTGACGGACGCCATCATCGAAGCCCTGGCGCGGTACCTCTAGGAGGAGCTTGTTGTTGTCCTCCTCCCCCTCTCCCCCCCAATATGGGCGGAGAGGGGCGAAGGGGGGCAGGTGTGGCGCCGGCCCCTCAGGTGCGAATGGGGGCGGCGGACAGGGTATCGGGTGGCGGGAAGGTTTTCATCGCGGCCTCGGCGTCGACGGCGACGCCGGTGAAGATGGTGAAGGCGTCGAAGCCCTGGAACAGGAACAGGTCATAGCCCGACAGGATGTCGATCGACTTCGCCTTGGCGCATTTCAGGAATTCGGTTTCCAAGGGCGTGTAGACGGCATCGAACACCCAGCGCTGGCCGCCGATGGCGTCCACCGGGAAGGCGTTGCCGGGGTGCTGGAACATGCCGAGCGGTGTGCCGTTGAGCAGGCCGTCGGCCGTGCGGACAGCATCCTTGAGGCCACCCTCCGCGATCACCGAGGTGGCGATACCGGCCGCCTTCAAGGTCGCAGCCAAGCCGTCGGCGCGCGCCTTCTCGACGTCGTAGAGCCAGATCTTGCTGGCGCCCAGGCGGGCCAGCGAGAAGGCCATCGCCTTGCCGACGCCACCGGCCCCGACGATGAGGGAGATCCCTGGCGACGCCTTGCCGAAGCGGTGCCGGAAGGCGCCCGAAAAGCCGCTGAAGTCGGTATTGAAGCCCTGCCAGGACTTCGGCTCGAAGATCACCGTGTTGATGGCGCCGATGCGCGCCACGGAGGGGTCGGCGACCTCGACCTTTTTGCGTACCACTTCCTTGTAGGGATGGGTGACGTTGACGCCGCGATAGCCTTCTCTCGCGCAGCGGGCCAGGGCGTCTTCGAACTTGAAGTCGGCAATCTCGTTGGAATCGATGCGCAGATAATCGACCGGCAGGCCGTACATCTGGCCCAGGAAGATGTGCAGGCGCGGGGCCGACGATTTCGATATCCCGGCGCCGATCAGTCCGAGCTGGATCATGGGTTTCCTCTTCCTCTTCTTGGTCTTGATGCCGGCCGGGTCGTGAGTGTGGGGGCCAAGCGCCGCGGCGGCGGGACGAAGACGACGGATCCCGTCCCGCGGTCGCCTGGCTTCCGCTTCGGTTACTTCGCCTTCGCCAGTTCGGCTTGCAGCAGCTTCATGGTTTCGGCGCCGATGTCGTTGGTGTACTTGTCGACCACCGGCTTGACGGCCGCCTGGAACTTGGCCAACTCGGCCGGCGTCAGGTCGGTGACCTGCATGCCGCGTTCCTTGATCTGCTTCAGGAAGTCGGCATCCTTCTCGCGGTTCACCTTGCGCTGGAAGGCGCGCGCCTCGACGGCGGCGTCCTTGAACAGCTTCTGCTCGTCGGCGTTGAGCCCGTCCCAGAACTTCTTCGACACGATAACGATCTGCGGGTTGTAGATGTGCCGCGTGTTGGTCAGGTACTTCTGAACCTCGTAGAACTTGGCGGCGATGATGTTGGCGTAGGGGTTCTCCTGGCCGTCGACCGTGCCGGTCTCGAGCGCGGTGTAAAGCTCGGTATAGGCCAGCGGCACGGCGTTGGTGCCGAGCGCGCCGAACAGGTCGACCATGATCGGCGACTGGATGATGCGGATCTTGAGGCCCTTCAAGTCGTCGAGCGAGGCCACCGGCCGCTTCTTGTTGGTCAGGTTGCGGAACCCAAGCTCCCAATAGCCGAGGCTGACCAGCCCCTTCGCCGGCAGCATGGCGTTCAGGTGGTCGCCGAATGGCCCATCCATGACCTTGTCGGCCTGCTGCGGGCTGGTGAACAGGAACGGCAGGTCGACCGAGGAAAAGGGCTTGGCGAGGTTCTGCAGGATGCCGGCATTTAGCACCATCATCTGCACGACGCCGCCCTGAAGTGCCGAGACGGTCTGCACGTCGCCGCCCAGTACGCCGCCGGGGAACACGTTGACGACGATCTTGCCGCCGCTCTTCGCCTTCATGATCTCGGCGAATTTCTCCATCCCGGTGACCTGCGGATGGCCCTTCTGGTTGGCGCCGGCGAACTTGACTTCATGGGCCCGGATTTCGCCGTAGGCGGAGCCGGTCATGGCCAGCACGAGCGGAATGGCCAGCCCGGCGAGAGCACGTTTGGTGGTCCAAAGCATCGACTGCCTCCTTGAGTTGTGTGGCGCCCCTTTCTGCGATGGGTGCCATCGGTTGCAACGCACTCGACCCGTTTCCCTCAGCCGAAGAACCAGCTGGCGGGAACCGTGATGAGTTTCGGGTAAAACACGAACAGCAGCAGAATGGCGACTTCCGTGAACAGGAACGGCCAGACGCCCTTGGTCAGGTCCTCCATGGAAAGCTTGGTGACCCCGCACACGACGTTGAGCACGGTCCCCACCGGCGGCGTGATGAGCCCGATCGAGCCCGTCACGATGAAGATGACGCCGAAGTAGACGGGGTCGATGCCCGCCATCTTGACCACCGGCAGCAGGACGGGGGTCAGCACCAGGATGGTCGGGGTGATGTCCATGCCCATGCCGATGACCAGCAGGATGGCGACGATCACCAGCATCAGCAGGGTCTGGTTGCCCATCAGGGGTTCCAGGAAGCCGGCCAGTTGCAGGGGCAGGTTGGCGATGGTGATCAGCCACGCCGACACCGTGGCGCAGGCGACCAGGATCATCACCACGCTGGTCACCTTGGCCGAGGCCACCAGCACCTCGTAGAAGCGCTTCACCGTCAGCTCGCGATAGACGACGAAGGACACGAAGATCGAATAGACCGCCGCCACCACGCCGGCCTCGGTCGGCGTGAAGACGCCGAACTTGAGCCCGAAGATGATGATGAAGGGCAGCACCAGCGCCCACGCCGCCTCGATCAGCGCGCGGGCGCGCATCTGGTTGGTCTGGGCCACCGGCAGCGTGATGTCGCCGCGCCGGGATACGAAGTACCAGGTCGCCGCCAGGCCCAACCCAAGGATGATGCCGGGGAAGATGCCGGCCAGGAAAAGGCGGATGATCGAGACGTTGCCGGTGACGCCGTAGATGATGAAGGGGATGGAAGGCGGGATGATCGGCCCGATGATGGCGCCGGCCGACACCAGGCCGGCGGAACGGCCCTTGTCGTAGCCCGACGCCAGCATCATCGGCATCAGGAGCACCGCCAGAGCCGCCGCGTCGGCGACCGCCGAGCCCGACAGGCTGGCCATCACGCAGGCCGCCATGATGGTGACATAACCCAGCCCGCCGCGGATGTGGCCGACGCAGGCCATGGCCAAGGCGACGATGCGCTTCGAAAGGCCTCCCGCCGTCATCACCTCGCCGGCCAGGATGAAGAAGGGCACCGCCATCAGCGGGAAACTGTCGGCGCCGTTGACCACGTTCTGGGCGACGATCTGGGCGTCGAAGACATCGAGCTGGATCATCAGGGCGACGCCGGAAGCCAGCAGCGCGAAGGCGATCGGCACGCCCAATGCCATGGTCCCCAGAAGCGAGCCGACGAAGACGATGACGGTCATCGCGGCGCCTCCCCGGTGGCCGCCCGTTCACGGGCCGGCGCGCCGATGGCGATGGCCGGCCGGTCGGCCAGCACGCGCCAGATATCGACGAGGATGATGATGATGGCGACGACGGCGAAGAACAGGCCCGCCCCGTAGTAGACGGTCATCGACCAGTTGAGCACCGGGGTGACCACGGTCAGGTTGATCACCGACTGGGTATAGCTGCCGCTCAGCATCAGCACGCAACAGCCCAGCACAATCAGGCTGCCCAGCACCGCCATCGCCTTGGCGACCGGGCGGGGCATGTTCTTGACCACGAAATCGATGCCGATATGGCCGTGCTCGGCCAGCGCCACCGTGGCGCCCAGGAAGATGATCCACACGAAGAAGATGCGCGACAGCTCTTCTGAAATGGTCAGGCCGGAATTGAAGGCGTAGCGCAGCACCACGTTGCCGAAAACCAGGACCACCATGCCCGAGAGCAGCAGGGCAAGCAGGACCCTGGCGAGTTTGAAATAGAGCTCGCAGAGACGTTTCATCGAATCGTTCCCGTCCTCCTCTTGGCGCGTCCTCGGAATGGGGCGCTGGATGCCGGGAGAAGGTTCCACGATCGCGAAAGGCGCATGGCCCGATCTCCCTGCGAGTCTTCGGGCCGCCGTGTTTTTTTGGCCCCGAGCGCTTCGGGAAGCGCCGGGTTCGGCCCATTGGCAGGAAGCGTAGTCGAGTTAAGTCCAGGACGTCAACGAATATCCTATTTTTTGCGTTTCATCGATATTTTTGCGCCCATTGACGATTTTCCGGGGGTATTCGCTCCCTCTCCGCCCTTGGGGGCGGAGAGGGTGGGGTGAGGTGGGGGAATCCCATGCGACGGCACCGCCCACCTCACCCTCCCGCGCCGTCGCGGGCCCCTCCCTCTCCCCCCTGAAGGGCAGAGAGGGGAGGGAGCGGACTGTGGGAGGGCGTCAGGCCTCAGCCGCCCGTGCCGACCGGCAGTTCGGAACCTTTCTGGATGTGGGCGGCCAACAGCGTCACCGCCGCCTCGACGTCGCGGTTGACGGTGTATTCCAGGATCTTGCGGTGCTCGTCGACCAGTTCCTCGCCGCGGAAGCCGATGGTTTTCAGGGCCAGCATCTGATAGCGGCGGAACTGGTCGTGGATGACGCTGTGCATGCGCATGATCCAGCGCGACCGGCAGGCCGAAATCAGCGCGACGTGGAACTGGCGGTCGAAATTCTGCCACTCGGCGCCGTGCTTGGCGGCATCCTGCATCATCAGCCGCTCGCTGCAGGCCAGCATGTGGTGGGCCGAAACCACCCGGCCTTCCCAGTCGAGGTCGCCCAGCTCCATCGACTTCCTCAGCCCGTGGCACTCGATCAGCTGACGCAGTTCGGTCACCTCGCGCAGATCGTCGATGGAGGCCGGCACCACCCGGAAGCCCTTCTGCCCCTCGGCCAGCACCAGGCCCTCGGCGGCCAGGCGCATCAGGGTCTCGCGCAGCGTGTTGATGGAAACGTCGTAGTCGCGCTTCAGGCTGGCCAGCTTGAGCTTCATGCCCGGGTGCAGGGCGCCCAGCAGGATGTCGTTGCGGATCTCACTGAACACCGCCTCGCCGACGGAGGCGCCGTCGGGCCGTTCGGGCGCGGCGTCCGGCCCCTCGATCATCCGTTCAAAGAATTCCGCTCGCATGGTCGTTCACCGCATGAAGGACGGCGGCCCCTTCGGCCGTATTCCCTAATATATCCATAAATCCGCGAAAAAAACGATATTTTACAGAATCGGCATCGGCCTTCAGTCTCCCTCTCCGCCCCCTTGGGGGGGAGAGGGGCGGGGTGAGGTGGGGAACGCCGCGGCCTCGGGCCCCCCCCCCCCCCCCCCCCCCCCCCGCCCCCCCCCCCCCCCCCCAACGCGGGGGGGGGGGGGGGGGGGGGGGGGGCCCCCCCCCCCCCCCCCAC
>NZ_JAOTID010000015.1 GCF_026163695.1 Shumkonia mesophila
CTCATCGCCAAAATCGAGGGCCGTCACGAGGACGTCCCCTTCGAGTGCGAAGCCGAAATCATCGTCAGAAAATCCTCCGCCCCACCTCCAGAAAATTGAAGGTCAAAGATGCCTGAAGTGGACAAGGTAGACTTCATTTCCGGCGCGACAAAGCTATTCGGAATCGTCGGCCATCCGATCGTCCAGGTCCGTTCGCCGGAGATGATTACGGCCGAGTTCCACCGCCGACGCCAGGATGCCCTGATGCTGCCTATCCACGTCCTGCCGGAAGATTTCGACGCGGTCCTTCCGAATTTGATGAAGGTCGAGAACCTGGGGGGACTGGTCTTCACGATTCCATTCAAGAGCCAAGCCCTCCGGCTGGCCGACGAGGTGGGACCGCACGCTCGCGTCGCCGGGGCCATCAACGCGCTGGCCCGCGGCGCCGACGGACGCTGGCGGGGCGAGGTATTCGACGGGATTGGATGCGTCGAGGCTTTCCGCCGCCGCGGCATCAGCTTTGCGGGGCAGCACGTCATGCTGATCGGGGCCGGTGGCGCCGGTACGGCGATGGGGGTGGCCATCGCCTTCGGGGGGCCGGCTTCGATCCGCCTGTTTGACATCGACCGGACCCGTGACGCGGCCTTGGCCGAGAAGATTCGACGCATTGACCCCAAGATCGGCGTCACGGTCGGCGAGCCCCTGGTGGAGGGGCGCGATATCCTGCTCAACGCCACGCCCGTTGGCATGCTGGACGACGCCCGCCTGCCTCTGCGGTTGGATGCCTTGCCGTCACGCCTCGTTGTCTTCGATGCCATCGTAAAACCGGAGAGGACTCCCCTCCTGGTTCTGGCCGAACGATGCGGCTGCCAGATGATCTATGGGACAGAAATGATGCGCGGCCAGATCAGTCAAATCGCCACCCATCTCGGCGTCGTTGAGAAACGATCCGAAGACGAGTGTCGAACCTAACGGCGTCGACGCAACCCGGCGGACCTCGGTTCCCGTATCGATGAATGACGGCCTCTTAGCAGAACGGCCGTTGTCGGGATCGGATCGATGAAGGCACTGGCCATGCATCGCATATTCCAAAGTTTCGTCGACCATATCTCGGAAAGCGTCGATCCGTTCGCCCTGCGCGCCACCATGGCCGACACGGCGGCTGCTCTCGATCTTTGCCGCTTCGCCTATCTCTCGGTCCCGCCGCAACGCGGGGCCGACGCCCTCGTCATCTCGACCTATCCCCCCGCCTGGACCACCCATTATCTCGAAAGCCATTACGAGCGCCTCGATCCCGTCGTTCTTCGAGCACGGCGGGATGCCGAGCCCTTCGACTGGGGGCTGGCAACGGGTCAGCGCGACCTTTCGGGTGCACAGCGGCAATTCTTCGACGAGGCCGCCGAGTTCGGCATCCGCTGCGGGTTCACGATTCCCATTCACGACAGCCGCGGTTTGGTGGCCGCCGTCACGTTCGCTGCCAACGAACCCTATGCCGCCTTTCGTCGCGCCATCGACGCCCATGCCGAGGGGCTGCAACTCATGGCCATGTATTTCCACGTCCACGTCCGCCGAAAGCTCGCCGCCGACCGGCTCGTCGACGGTGTGACGCTGTCGCCGCGCGAGTACGAATGTCTGGCGTGGGCTGCCCAGGGAAAGTCGGCCTGGGAGATCGGGCGCATCCTCGGAATCTCGCGCCGCACCGCGGCCTTCCATCTCGAGAACGCCAAGGCCAAGCTGGGCGTCCGCTCGATCGCCCAGGCCGTCGTCCGCCTGGCCGCCTCCCGGTCTTCCCTCAACTGATTTTATTCCATGCGGATACCCTGTGTAGTTGTACAGGATGTCCTGGCTCGCGGATTCGTCTTTCCTACGCAAAGGTTCCTTTGCGTAGGAGGCAATGATGATCCAACTGGTCACATCCGATAAATACGGCGACTTCACTGCCGATCTCGCCGAGATGTTCCGCTTGCGCTACCGCGTCTTCAAAGAGCGCCTCGGCTGGGACGTCGAGGTCAGCGGCGGCATGGAGATCGACGAGTTCGACGCCCTCCATCCATCCTATCTACTGCAACGCAGCGCTGAAGGCCGGATCCAGGGCTGCGTGCGCCTGCTGCCCTCTACCGGCCCGACCATGTTGCGCGATACCTTTCCGGTTCTGCTGGCTGGCCACCCCGCGCCGGCGAGCCCCGATGTCTGGGAGAGCAGTCGTTTTGCCCTTGACCTCGGGCGCGATGTGGCGAAGGCGGCCGGCGGAATCGCCCGGGCGACCTACGAACTCTTCGCCGGCATGGTGGAGTTTGGTCTGTCCCGCCGCCTGAGCGCCATCGTCACCGTCACAGATGCCCGCATGGAGCGCATCCTGCGGCGCGCCGGCTGGCCGCTGAGTCGCCTCGGCGAGCCGAGACGTCTCGGCTCGACGCTGGCGGTTGCGGGCTACCTGGACGTTTCGACGGAAAGCCTGCAGCGCCTGCTACGCGGCGGCGGCCTCGAGGACCTGGGACTCGAAACGCCGGCCGTGTTGGTCGCCGCGTAGCTCCACTGCAACGAGGCGCCGATTGACGCGAGGCGATTGCTGAAAGAAAGAATCGGGAGGTAGAGGCCATCGGCCTCGCGACGATCGCGGGACACCCACCGCATGGTCGTGGCGAGCGAACCCCCGGACCGGCCGGACTGGCGCCTTGAGGCGAGCTATGCCTACGCGCGCGCCCTGCCACGGCGCGGCTGGGCCTGGGAGTTCATGAGGCGCAATCGCGACTTTCGGCGGGACTGGGCTGATGCCTCGGCCTCGGTCACGGCGGAAAGGCGTGGTGACCGCCTGACCGTGCTGACCGCCCGCCGCGAGTTCGGCGTCCTGACGTCGTGGGGCCTGTTTTTTCGCTGAATCGCCCGAGCGGGACTCGGCCACGGCCGCCGTCTTCTGGGACCCGTGCGCATGCCCGCACGTCCTGCCGGTCGCGGCAATCCCGGTGGGATCGGGAGACGCCGGAATCCCCTTGTGGCTCTCCGAACTCGGCTGCCGGACAACGGTTCTGCTGACCCCTGATGGGATGCAGCATCTCGAGCTCCGGGACGGCGGCCGGGCGCTCCAGCTTTGCGTGAGTGGGGCGAGTATCTTCGATTCCGTCCATCTGATGACGGACGCCGTTGTCGATCCCCGTCGTCTCCGGGCGCGGCTCGACGCGCTCGGTTGCCTCAATGAGCTTCTTGCCGAAGGCAAGTTTCCCGCGCGGAGCCGCCCCGACGATTCGCGAGGGCGGCGTCTGCGCGAGGTTCTGCAAGCCCTCGACGGCTGGCTGATCGGCGCGTCTTACCGTGAGATCGCCATCGCCCTGTTCGGCGAATCCCCGGTCGAGGCCGACTGGCGCGATCCACGCGACCACCTGCGCGACCGGGTGCGCCGTGCCATCCGCCGCGGCCGCACCCTCATGGCCGGCGGCTATCGAATGTTGTTGTTGTGAAACGACGCTCAGGCGCTTTCCAGCAAGTGCCGGTAGCCCGAGCGGGTCATCCAGTGGGCGCGCGCCAGATGGTCCTCCCAGCAGCGGCGGGCCGAAACCGGATTGGCGTCCAGATCGCGGTGCAGGACGACTCGGGCCACCTCGGGCCATTCGGCGCCTTCCGCCTCGGCGTCGAGGAGGCGAACATAGGTGACGAAGTGGGCTTCGTCATAGGGCGTGAGCGTGTCCGACCACGGGACCTCATCGGCAATATCGGGGGCGGAGATGGCGTTCGCCATGACGTTCCTCTCCTCTGCCGGCATCGCACCATGTTTGCTGCCACATATCAATACATAATATAGTTGATAAACTTATAGTATGTAATTGGCTGACTTTGGCGCATGGACATGCGCAAGCTGGTCGGCCGAAACCTACGACGCCTCAGGCTCAAGAAGGGCCTGACCCAGGAGCAGTTCGCCGAGCGTTCCGGGTTCAGCCAGCAGTACATCAGCGGCCTGGAGCAGGGACGGCGCAATCCGACGGTCGTCACCCTTTACGAGTTGGCGACCGCGCTCGGCGTCAGCCACGTGGATCTGGTACGCGCAGACAGGGCCGATTAGGGGCATTTCCTGATTTTTGTGACGGAGGCTCCGTGCGTGATGGCGCACGTTGTCTCGTGGGCGAAGTGTCGGATCCCTTGTAGGCCCGCCGCGGCCGGCCGCAACTCTCCGCTGACGCTCCGGGTCCTCCACGCTGTTCCGGCCCTTCGGGTGCGGCCCGCCTTTGCGGCGGGCCTGCCGGTCGCTTTTCGCCGCCCACCCCGCTTCCGGGGAAAGGCTGGCGAGTTTTGGCAAGCGGAGGTCTGCCATGACGGAGTCCAGGCGGGAGAGTGTCTATCAGGAGGTCACCGAGCGGATCCTGGAACAGGGCCGGGTGCCCTGGGCGCAGCCCTGGGGCCGGGCCAAGGCCAAGGCCGGGGTAGGGCTGCCACGCAATGCCGGCAGCGGCCGCCCCTATTCCGGGATCAACATCCTGATCCTGTGGGGTGCCGTCATCGAGCGCGGCTATTCGGTGCAAAGCTGGCTCACCTTCCGCCAGGCCCTCGCCTTGGGCGATCCGTCAGGTCACAGGGACAAGTCCGCTCATTGGTTGGCCTGAGCGGCTGTTTCCCTGAAGATCGTCTCCGCGTCGGCTCCCGCAGGCAGGCGCATCGGCGTCTCCGGCTCCGTCACCGCCCGCCACACGGCCTGCGCCACGTCGTCAGCTTCTGTTTTTTCGGTCGAACTGCGCATCGTCGCCAGATAGTCCTGCACGAAAGCCTCATAGGGCGGCGGGACGTCCATCCCCATCCGCGCCACGGCGTTCTTCCCGAAAGAGGTCGTCGGCGCCGAACCGGGCAAGACAAGCCGCGTGCGGATGCCGAATTGCGCCGTCTCGAGGGCGAGGCTCTCTGTGAAAGCATTCAGTGCGGCCTTGCTGGCGCTGTAGACCGATAGCGCTGGAAACGGGCGCAGCGTCACGCTGGAGCTGATGTTGACGATCACGCCCGCTTTGCGCGCGCGCATGCCGGGCAGAACGGCCTGGGTCACAGCCATTGCGCCAAGGACGTTGGTCTCGAACAGTTCGCGGGCCCTCGCGATATCCACGCCCTCCAGCACGTTCAGCATGCCGACCCCGGCATTGTTGACCAGCGCATCGAGAGGATCAGCGTCTGCGACGGCTCGCGCGATGCTCGCAGCATCCGTGACGTCGAGCGGCAGGATTTGCAGGCGTTCGTCCCGAGGCATTCCATGTGCCTCCGGGGTTCGCATGGTCGCGATGACCTCCCACCCCTGAGCGAGGAAGAGATCTGCCGTGGCGAGGCCAAAGCCGGACGAAGCGCCGGTGATGAGAATTCTGGGCATTGATGTATCTCCTGTCGGTTTCAGAACACGAAGATGGACACATCATCCCGGACTTTCTATATTTAGTAGTCCATATTGATTGAGTGAAAGTCCGAATTCTTGCCCGACCCGATCTCCGATCCGCTCGCCAGTGTTGTCGCGCTGCTGAAGCCGGAACCCTCGATCTCCAAGCTCGTCAGCGGGGGCGGCCCTTGGCTGGTTGAGCGCAGGACCATGCGGAGCCCGTTCTATTGCGCCATGGTCGAGGGGACCTGCCTGCTGACCATCCGGGGCCGTTCACCCCTTATGCTCGAAGCGGGTGACTTTGTGCTGGTGCCCGAAGTGTTCGACTTCACTATGTCGAGCATCGATCCACCGCCCCGCGGCGCTCCACGCCTGCCGTTGGAGACGGGGCCGGGCATATTCCGCCTTGGCGAACCGGACGCTCCGATCGAAGTGCGTTGCCTGGTGGGCCACTGCACCTTTGCCTCGCCTGATCGGGATCTGCTCGTCTCGCTTCTGCCGCAAGTGATCCATGTGCGTGCGCAGGATCGCCTGATCACGCTTATGCGGATGATCCAGGAGGAGACGCAGAGCGATCGTGAGGCTCGCGACATCGTGCTCCGGCGGCTTCTGGAGCTGCTTCTGGTCGAAGCGTTGCGTTCCGTCGAGAGCACGATGGCAGAGCCCGGCCTGCTCCGCGGACTTGCTGATCCCCACCTGGTCCTGGCGCTGCGGCGGATCCATGCCGACCCCGGCGCACGTCTGTCGGTCGCGGGACTGGCCGACGCAGCGGCGATGTCCCGCTCAACCTTCTTCGACCGCTTTCGCCGCGAAGTCGGGACCGCACCCATGGAATACGTGGCGGCCTGGCGGATGGCGGTGGCAAAGGAATTGTTGTTGCGGGGCAACCTAGCGATAGCGGAGGTTGCGCAGTCCGTCGGCTACGGCTCGGCAAGCGCGTTCAGCATGGCGTTTTCGCGGCATGTCGGGACATCGCCCGGAGCCTTCGCAGGTAATCGTCGAGCTACAGGACATCGGCAATGGCACTGGTCCTCCTCTCAATAAATTGGACCGGAAGTGATGAGAGTTTTCCGGCTATGGTTAGATGAAGGGAGGGGACCATAGCCGATGAAGAAGTCGAAGTTCACGGACCAGCAGATCGCATTTGCGTTGCAGCAGGCGGAGGCCGGCATGCCGGTTGAGGAGGTGTACCGCAAGATGGGGATCAGCCAGGCGACCTATTTCCGTTGGAAGAAGTTCAACGGTGGACTGATGCCGAGCGAGGTTCAGAAGCCGCGTCATCTGGTGGAGGAGAACACGCGGCTGATTGTGCCAATGATCGAGCGTTTTATGGCAACCGACCGAGGCTTCGCCAAAGCCAGACGAACTCGATTAGTCGCCCCGCATGAATAATTCGCTTTATCGCAAGGGCGATCGCCGTAAACGGTGAAGCTGGCAGTGATCGCTTGTTAGGTTTGAATGCGATACATCGGCGTGTCGATGTATTCTCTGCTGAGCGCCACACGGGAATTCTCTGGCCACGGAGGTGGTTCTGTGGACATGGACGATCCGAAAAAGCCTGAATTTGCTTCTTGGCAGAGCTATGAAAAGTTTGCCCGACGGGTGCGACACGTTCGTCGCTACGTTTGGGATGCCGAGGTCCGTGCGTTCTTGGATACGGTGCTCGCCACTCTTCGAGATCGCGACGTCATTATCCAGAAAGACGCGATTTTGTGCCGTGCACAACGCGGGATCGACTACGACCCCGTCGTCGAAGATGGAGTCGAAGTTGGAGAAGAGCCGCATGGCTTTGGCACCGCTCGGATGAAGCCGATCACCAACCGCGCCCGAGAGGGGCGGGTCAACCCGGCGGGAATTCCCGTTCTCTACCTTGCCTCCAACGAGAAGACCGCCATCTCCGAAGTCAGACCGTGGGTCGGCTCGGAAATTTCCGTTGCACAGTTCAAAATCCTACGAGACCTGAGAGCCGTTAACCTGTCTTTTGGCCACGGTCAGATGGCGCTCGGGCAGATGACATTTGCCCATCTCCTTGGTGAAGAAGCACCGGACGCGGAAACGAAAGAGAAGGCCGTTTGGATCGATATCGATAGCGCATTTTCCAGGCCAATCACACTTTTCGATGATTCAGCGGAATACGTGCCGACCCAAATCCTGGCCGAGCTCTTCATGGACGCGGGATACGACGCCATCGTTTATCGAAGCCAGTTCGGGGAGAAGGGCTATAACATCGCGCTGTTCAACGTTGACGATGCCGAAGCCATCAACTGCGCGCCGTATCGCGTAACTGGCATCGACGTGAATTTCGAAGAGATGGGCAACAGGTGGTTTTCGACAAAGCACCTCGAATCAAAGAAAAATGAATCGGACTGACCGCAACCGTGCCGATATCCTCTGGTTTCACCTCGCCCTCCCTAATTTCCTTCAGTCAATTTTGATTTGGGCGCCCGTCCGGCTTTGAGGCCGGACGCCGGGCTCTCGTGAACCGAGCCGCCTGACAGCGTCTCGGCCCTGCGGGCTTCGATCCCTTGCGCATTAGGCAGCCCTTCGGGGCTGCCCAACGGTCGCCGCCCTCACACGGGCGGCGAACTTGTTTATGTTGCCTTTCCACCGGTTCGCGGGGAGGGCGGCGCTCCCTTGTAGGCCAGCCGCGGCCGGCCGCAACCCTCCGCTGACGCTCCGGGTCCTCCACTTCGTTCCGGCCCTCCGGGTGCGGCCCGCCTTTGCGGCGGGCCTGCCGGTCGCTTTTCGCCGCCCCCCCCCGCTTCCGGGGAAAGGCTGGCGAGTTTTGGCGAGCGGAGGTCTGCCATGACGGAGTCCAGGCGGGAGAGTGTCTATCAGGAGGTCACCGAGCGGATCATTGCCGACCTGGAACAGGGCCGGGTGCCCTGGGCGCAGCCCTGGGGCCGGGCCAAGGCCGGGGTAGGGCTGCCACGCAATGCCGGCAGCGGTCGCCCCTATTCCGGGATCAACATCCTGATCCTGTGGGGTGCCGTCATCGAGCGCGGCTATTCCTCGCAGAACTGGCTCACCTTCCGCCAGGCCCTCGCCCTGGGCGGCCATGTGCGCAAGGGCGAGCGCGGCGTTGCCGTCGTCTATGCCGACCGCTTCACGCCTAAGGACGAGAAGGCCCGCGCCGAGGCGGAGGGCGACGAGCCCCGCGCCGTCCCCTTCCTCAAGCGCTTCACAGTCTTCAATGTCGCGCAGTGCGACGACCTTCCTGAAGCTGCCCGTGAGGGGGCCGAGCCGCTCCCCGAAAGTGAGGTCGTTCCGCGCGCCGAGGCGTTGATTGCGGCGACCGGCGCCGACTTCCGCATCGGCGGCGAGCGCGCTTTCTACGTGCCGGCCGCCGACTATATCCAGGTGCCGCCGCAGCCCGCCTTCTTCGAGCCGATCAACTATTACCGCACCTGTTTTCACGAGTTCGGCCATTGGACCGGCCATGCCTCGCGGCTGGCCCGCGACCTGTCAGGCTCGTTCGGCTGCAAGACCTACGCCCGCGAGGAACTGGTGGCCGAGATGGCGTCCGCCTTCGTCTGTGCCAGCCTGAGCATCACGCCCACCGTGCGGCATGCCGACTACATCGGTTCGTGGCTCGAGGTCCTGCGGGAGGACAACCGCGCCATCTTCCGCGCCGCCAGCCACGCCTCCAAGGCCGCCGATTTCCTGCTGACCTTCCGCGAAGAAGCCGAGGGCAGGGAAGTCGCCGCATGAAACCGCTCCCGCCCTTGCCCCTCGCCAGCGAGCCGACGCCCGAAGGCGAGCAGACCCTGATCCCCGGCGTCCGGCCGATCAGCCTCCGCGAGCGCATCGAGGCCCGGATGGCCGCGCCGCTTCACCCGCGCGTCCCCCAGAAGCCGCTGAACGTCGGCCTTTTCGACGAGGACGCACGCAACCAGTTGAGCCTGTTCTAAGGAGGGAGGCCGCCATGATCCTGATTCCCGATGACATTCGCGAACGCCTTCTCGCCAACGGTGCGGTCGAGCCCGAGGCCGACCCCGTGCCGGTGGTGAAGCTGTTTGATCCCGCCGGCGCGGCCACGTGGCTGATCACCGAGATGATGCCTCACGAGCCCGACATCCTGTTCGGCCTCTGCGATCTCGGCTTCGGCTGTCCGGAGCTTGGCTATGTCAGCTTGGCCGAGCTTGAAGGCGTCAGGGGACCACTCGGCTTCGGCATCGAGCGCGATCTTCATTTCGTCGGCCGCTTTCCCCTCTCGGTCTATGCCGAGGCGGCACGCCTCGCCGGGCAGATCACCGAGTCCGAGCGCCTGCTCGCTCAGGCCGCCGCCGCGTTGCGTGCCCATAACCCCGAGCTTCCGCCCAATGGGGCGTGACCACAGCGCCGATAGGCGACGCACGGTTCCGCCCATACCCCTGTCGGGCGGGATCGCCAATTCCAGACCCAAGGAGAGTGACCATGCAGCTTCAACACATCCCCCTCGACCAACTCGATGTCTCCGCCTTCAACATGCGTCACGCCAAGCGCCCGCCGGACGTTGCCGACATCCTGCCGAGCGTTCGGGCGCGCGGCATCCTGCAACCCCTTCTGGTGCGCCCGAACGGTGAACCCGATCACTATGAGATCGTCGCCGGGCGGCGCCGCTACTTTGCGGCCAGGGCGGTTGCCGAGGAACGCGGTGAAATCGAGCCCTTGCCGTGTGCCGTCATGGAGCCGGGCGACGACGCGGGCGCGCTCGAAGCCTCGCTGATCGAGAACGTCGCCCGCCTCGACGCCGACGAGATGAGCCAGTACGAAACCTTCGTCCGGCTGACCCGGGAAGGGAAGTCGGTTGCCGAGATCGCCGAGACGTTCGGCATCACCGAGATCATGGTAAAGCGCCGTCTCGCCCTCGGGAACCTCTTGCCGAGGATCAGGGCGGCCTACCGCAAGGACGAGATCGACGCCGAGACGGTGCGCCATCTCACGCTTGCCTCGAAGGCGCGGCAGAAGGACTGGCTCGCGCTCTTCGACGACCCCGAGCAATATGCCCCGCGCGGCTATCAGTTGAAGCAGTGGCTGTTCGGAGGGCAATCCATTCCGACCGGCGTCGCCCTGTTCCCGGTCGAAGACTATCCGGGCCAGATCGTCGCCGACCTGTTCGGCGAGGACGCCTACTTCGCCGACACTGACCTGTTCTGGCAGAAGCAGAACGAGGCCATCGCCGCCAAGCGAGACACGCTGCTCGCCGCCGGATGGGGCGAGGTCGTGGTCCTGGAGCCCGGCCAGGGCTTCCGCAGTTGGGAGCACGAGAAGACCCCGAAAAAGAAGGGTGGCAAGGTCTATATCGCCGTCTCCCATCGCGGCGAGGTCGAGGTCCACGAGGGCTGGCTCAGCCGCAAGGAAGCGCGGCGCGCGGCCAGACAGGCGGCCGGAACGGCGGGTGAGGGGGAGGCTCCCGCCGTTCCCAGGCCCGAGGTCACCAAGGCGATGCAGACCTATCTCGACCTGCATCGCCACGCCGCCGTCCGGCTGGCACTCGTCGCCCATCCCGGCGCGGCGTTCCGGCTCCTGGTAGCGCACGCCGTCGCCTCGTCCGGCCACTGGCAGGTGAAGCCCGAGCCGCAGGCGGCGCCGACCGAGGCCATCGCCGAGAGTATCGCAACCAGCCCGGCGCAGCAGGCCTTCGCCACCGAGCGGCGGGAAGCCCTCACGCTGCTGGGCCGGTCCGAGGATCACCACACTGTCGCGCAACCGGGCTACGACGCCTATCTCACGGCGGCGGTGTTCGCGCGGCTGTTGACGCTTTGCGACGAGGACGTGCTGCGCATCGCAGCCTTCGTCATGGCCGAGACGATGGAGGCGGGGAGCGCCGTGGTCGAGGCGGTCGGCAACCACCTGAACGTGGATGCCGGCCAGCACTGGCAGCCCGACGACGCCTTCTTCGACCTCATCCGCGACAAGGCGGTAATCAACGCCATGCTGGCCGAGGTCGCGGACAAGGCGGTCGCCGACGGCAACGTCGCCGCGAAGGCGAAGACGCAGAAGAAAATCATCCGAGACTGCCTCGACGGCTCCAACGGCCGCGCCAAAGTCGAGGGCTGGCGTCCTGGCTGGATGGCCTTCCCGGTGCGGGCTTGCACCGAGACCGGCAGCCTCAAAACGGCCGAGGAATGGGCGCGGGTGCGTTGCCTGTTCAATGCCGAATGATCAGTCGCGGGGCGGCGACCGGAAGGTTGCCGCCCGCCTTCTTCCTTCGCCTGCACGTGTTTCACGCTGATGTCACGAATGGTCGAAGCGGGAGGGAGCGGTCACTGGCTGCGGGAGCATCCCTGGCAGAGAGTGGCATTCGTTCACCCTCTCGATCTGAGGGTAGCGCAAGGAATTTGCGGAACAATTGCAGGACACCTACAACCAAGTTGAGCCCGGCAAGGTCAAAGCTGCAGCCACTTCGGCGCGATGTTCTCAGGTACCCTTAGCCTCAGACATATAAATCACCGGGTGCCTCTGGGAATACTCTATGTGAGTCTAGTTCATCTCAGTTCGATGTTAGCCTGATCCAATTTCGCTTTCGATTTCTGAAGTACGCTTCCGAATTTGCGGCAAAAGTTCAGCCATCTTCTTGGCGCAATCTGAGCGTTGTTGGAACCCCTCAGGTGTCAAATATTCTTTGCTATCCTCGTATTCCTCTAATGTTACTTCTAACTCATGGATATCACGGAGAAACTCCTTCTCATCTTCCCCATCATTGATAATATCCTCCATAATATCGTCGCGGTACTCGTCTACAGCAGCAAGAGTGCGTTTGGTTTGATCTGCAACACTCTCCTCAGCATCAAGTTCTTCTTCTGGAAAACTACTATCTTCGTTCAAAATAATCTTCTCCTTTACTTGTACTTCGTGAGCGCGGCCGGCGTAACGTCGAGAATCTTGGCGATCTCGCTTTTTTTAAGTCCCGCGTTTCTCAAAATATAATATAAATTTTTTCCGTCATCGCTAATCCTGCCTCCTGACGTTTTTGCCACAGATACGATTCTCTCAAGGGTATTCGCCTTTTTCTCGAGAGCCTGGATTTGCCTCTCCAATGGGCTCTGTACCATTTTTCATCTCCATTATATCATATAATCAAACATAGTTTAAAACGTAACAGATAATTTATAAACTTACAAGGAATTTTTGTCTCGCGTCAGGACGACTGCCTGAATGCGGGGCGTCCACCTGAGGACTCGTCGTGATTCCCAGGAAATCCCGACTTCCTGGAGGTCCAATGTACGGCAAAGCCCTGCTTGATCAGTCTTCAGTCGATGAAAGACCGGCACCACTCCTGGCAGGCCGTCTGTACCTTGTCGGAGATCCTGCCGAGTTTGTTCGGGGTCATGGAATCCCAGCGACAGGACGCGGAATTGGCGGTCCTCGGCTATCGGCAGAGCACGACACTGGTTGTGCTGGCAACGACCGTGGCCCTTATCAACGAATCGTGCGTCCAGGAGATAGAGTTTCTGGATCGCGTCGATAACGCGTCCCGCTCGCTTCCAGTCTACGCCAAGCCCTCGCTGTGGTCTCGGAGGACTCCTGTCGGCCAGTCCGTGGGCTTATATAGGAGCGGGCGCGCCGATGGAGCGAGGTAGAGGAAACACCTGTAGCCGCCGTCCCCGCCTGAGCGAACCGGCTGCCTCGCCTCGATCCTCCGTCGCTGCAAGCGCCCATGCGCCCATGCGCCTGCTCCGGCTTCGAAGACCTATGGCAGTCTCCGGCCCGGTGAAACCGGCGGCGGCGGCTATTTTCCCCGCCCGCCTGCGCTTCGCTTCGGCGGGCTTCCTCGCGGCCGCTGCGCTCCAAAATAGCCGCCGGCGCCGGTCCTCCGCGGTGCTCCGGCCCTGCGGGTGCACCGGCCCGGTGCCCGCCATGAACGGTCCGCCGTGAGCAGGGCGATGGGCGCCCCGCACGATCAAAGGAGGATCAAATCATGGCAGCGATCGGTTACGTCACCCGTCAGGCGGACGGCTCCTACAAGGGCTTCATCAAGACCCTCAGCATCCGGCGCAGCGTCGTCCTCGTGGCCAACCGCGACAAGGACGGCGACAACCAGCCCGACTACCGGCTCTTCACCGATGACCGCGACCGGGTGGAACTCGGCGCCGGCTGGACGCGGGTGGGCCAGAACTCGGGCAACAGCTACGTCAGCTTGAGCCTGGCCGCCCCGGAGTTCGGGCCGCGCAAGCTCTACGCCAACCTCGGCCGCGCCGCCGGGCAGGACGATCTCGACGCCTTCGCGATCATCTGGAACCCGGCCGACTGACAGTCACACCTTCGGCCCCGCGCCCTCCCGGCGCGGGGCCTTTTCCCTGTCATCTCGAGGGGGGCGAATCTCATTGCGCCGGTTTTCGCCCGTCCCGGAGCGGCCCCTCGTGCGGCCATCCTCGCCGTCACGGGCGCGACCTTTGCGGTCGATCGCCCGAGACAGCGAGGGATGAATCATGATCGACGACGAGAACGAACGCGCCGCCCGTGCGAAAAAGGGAAGCCCTTTCCTCAACACCGCCCAGGCCGCCTTTTATGTCGGCCTGTCGAGCCGAACGCTGGAGAAGATGCGGGTCATGGGCGGCGGCCCCAAGTTTCGCAAGCACGGCCGCTACGTCCGCTACCACATCGACGACCTCGACGCGTGGTCGGAGGCACGCAGCAAGAAGTCGACCTCCGATGAATGAGGATCGGCTGGTTCGGGCGGGCGTCCTTCGTCCGACGCGGCCTCGGCGACGGTGTCGTCACCCCCGTATCCCACTCGTCTTGGCCGGTCTCGGACTCGCGGCGCTCGGCTTCGCCGCGTTCGCCGATCCGGTGCCGCGTCTCATCTGGAACGCCAGCGCCAGCGCACCGATCGGCCTCTACTGGGTCGATCATGATGCGTCCGCCCGCGGCGACTTGGTGCTGGCCGAGCTGCCGCCGCATGCCCGCTGGCTCGCCGCCGAGCGCGGCTACCTGGCCGAGGGTATGCCGCTGGTGAAGCGCGTCGCGGCACTCGGCAGTGATACAGTCTGTGTCGTTAGGGCAAGAATCTTCATCAACGGCTGGCCCGTCACCGAGCGGCTGGCGGAGGATCATCGCGGGCGGCCGCTGCCCCGTTGGAACGGCTGCCGTCGTCTCGCCGACGATGAAGTCTTCCTGCTGATGGCGAACGTCCCGGACTCCTTCGACGGGCGGTATTTCGGGCCGGTCCATCGCGCCGCCATCCTGGGGACACTCCTGCCTCTGTGGATGGGGAGCACACCCGGAGAGTGAGAGGGCCTCGTCTCGGCCTTCCCATCGTACCAGCCGGGACGAAGCGCCCGTCAAGGAGGCGCGGTCCCCCCAAAATGCTGGCGCATTTTGGCTCCCCCGCGCCCCGCTAGCGCGGCGCCTGCGGCGTCCTTGACCGGCGCTTCGCCGACCGATGCCAGGGGCTGTCCTCGATGAGGAGGACGGCAACCCTGGAGGTTCCGATGACCAATCTACACGCACATCCGCACACCGCGTTCGACCGCTTTCCGCAGCTTCGCCGTGACCTGATCGCCGAGTTCGGCTCCGAGAATATCGATGCCATCGCCGAACATTTCATCGCCGCCGAGCGTGCAGATTTTCACTGGGATGGACGCATCGCGGAGATGAATCTCGGTGCCTGGGAGCAACTCGACGATGCGGATGAGGCGGTCGAGCGGGTGGCAATTCTCGGCTATTTCCGCAGCCGTTATTATGTCGCGACCTGCTTGGTCGACGGCGATCGGCATGTCCAATGGCTGTTCGGACTGCGGCATTTCGACAGCTTCAAGGATGCGGAATGGGCGTTCCTAGTGAGTGTCGGATAACCCCGCCGGATGTTTCGGGAGCGGTGTCTTCGGGCGCCGCTCTCATTGCTTTCGGGGGCGACCTCTGAACCGGGATCCGGCATGAGATCGCAGATGGGCGTAGATGAGGGGGTGAGCCGTTCGAGGCCGCGGTAGGGCAAGATAAAAGGACGGCACCATGGGGCGCCTATGTCGTTGTCTGCACATCGTTTTTCGTGGCGCCATGCCCTGCCGGGCTGGCGCCAGGGTGGCGGCTAACCGTTGATCTGCCGCGAACTTCATGGCGCCGGCTTGTTGCCCGCGAACTTGCTGCCTAGTCGTCAGTGACGACACCGTTCGATGGGAGGTGACGATGGCGCAGGATGACGACTTCACGCCGAAGCTTGGTAGGATCCGCTTGCGGGGCAGCAAACGCGGGCGCCGTTATCTCCACCAGGTGCTGCGGGCCGTGGCGCTCGCCGGCAGCCGGTCGTCCGCGAGGCAGGGGCGCTTCCACGGCAACCGCATCGGCCGCGGGTCCGGCGTCGGCCGTGTGCTGGCGTCGCGCGACCGGTACGCCGCCTTCCGGGTTCGCCGCGTCGTCGTCAAGTCGCGGATCGTCAAGCTGAAGGGACTGGGGCTGAAGGCGGCCCGGCTCCATCTGCGCTACGTCCAGCGCGACGGCGTCACCCGCGAGGGCCTGCCGGGGGAGCTCTATGATGCTGTGTCCGACCGGGCCGACGGCAAAGCGTTCCTGGATCGGGGGAAGGACGACCGGCACCAGTTCCGCTTCGTCGTAGCGGCCGAGGACGGCGCCGAGTACGACGACCTCAAGGGCTTCACCCGCCGGCTGATGAGCCGGATGGAGGAGGATCTCGGCACCCAGCTCGACTGGGTGGCGGTCGACCATTACAACACCGGCCACCCGCATACCCACGTCGTGCTGCGCGGCCGCGACGATGAGGGCCGGGATCTGGTCATCGCCCGCGACTACCTGGCGACTGGCATGCGTGAGCGGGCAGCGGAGATCGTCACCTTCGACCTGGAGCCACGGACCGACATCGAGATCGAGGACCGCCTGCGCCTGGAGGTGGAGCAGGAGCGCCTCACCAGCCTCGATCGCCGCCTGCTGCGCGAGGTGGACGATGACGGCTTCGTCCGTTCCGGCACCGCGGCCGACGATGCCTTCCACCAGATATTGCGGGCCGGGCGGCTGCAGAAGCTGAAGCGCCTCGGGTTGGCCGAAGAGGGCGCACCGGGTCGATGGCGGCTGGCCGATGACCTGGAGTCGGTGTTGCGGCGGATGGGCGAGCGCGGCGACATCATCAAGGCCATGCACCGGGAGATGACGCGCCAGGGCGAGGGGCAACCGGCCTCCGACTACGCCATCTACGATCCGGCCGATCCGGCCGCGCGGCGGCTCGTCGGCCGGGTCGGGGCGCGTGGCCTCTCGGACGAGATCAACGACCGCCACTACCTGATCGTCGACGGCGTCGACGGCCGGGTCCACTACGTCGACATCGGCAAGGCGGATACCGCCGAGCCGTTGGCGGAGGGCGCGATTGTCGCCATCGAGCCGAATCACGCCGAGCCGAAGGCGGTCGACCGGACCGTTGCCCAGATCGCCGCCGCCAACGGCGGGCGCTACAGCGTCGACATCCATCTCCGCCATGATCCGAGCGCCACAGCCGCGTTCGCCGAGACCCACGTCCGGCGGCTCGAGGCGATGCGGCGGCGGGGTGTCGGTATCGAGCGGCAGTCGGATGGCGCGTGGATCATTGCGCCCGATCATCTGGATCATGCGGCGGCCTATGAGCGCGGCCGTGTGCAGGCAAGCTCGGTCACGGTGGAGACGCTTTCCGCGCTGCCGCTCGGTCGACAGGTCGAGGCCGATGGCGCTACGTGGCTTGACCGCGAGCTGCTCGCCGATGCACCAATCGCCGTCCGCGACGCGGGCTTCGGGCGCGAGCTGCGACGCGCCCTGGACCGACGTCGGCAGTGGCTCATCGAGCAGGACCTTGCCCACCAGGAGCAGGATCGGATCGTCTATCGTGCCAA
Source organism: Shumkonia mesophila (assembly GCF_026163695.1). Taxonomy (NCBI): domain Bacteria; kingdom Pseudomonadati; phylum Pseudomonadota; class Alphaproteobacteria; order Rhodospirillales; family Shumkoniaceae; genus Shumkonia; species Shumkonia mesophila. The sequence goes on from NZ_JAOTID010000015.1 coordinate 17,116, forward strand.
CCTGCTCGGCCTGCTGCGTCGGCGGGAACTGGCCCGTGTCGCGGGGCTGCTCTCAGACGAACTCGGCCTCCAATATACCGAGGCGAAGGCCGGCGACTGGATTGAGGGCGTCTACCGCCGGCGGATCGATCTGGCAAGTGGCCGGTTCGCGGTGATCGAGAGATCGCGCGAATTCACGCTGGTGCCATGGCGGCCGGTCTTGGCGCGCAATCTTGACAAGCCAGTTTCCGGTATCGTCCGCGGTGACACGATCTCCTGGTCGCTGGGGAGGAAGCGGAGTGGGCCGGGGATTTCATAGGCGGTGAGAATTCGACTTTCTGAATCGACGATCAGGCTTGGACGATGCGCGGGAACAGCTATGTCGCACCACAATCCCAGACATTTGAACTGCATTGTCTTCGACAGGCTTCTGTCAGCGTAGGCGACAGAATTTGCGTGAAGACCACGCTGCTTAGGTAAGCTGGACACACTTCTCCATGTCACGGTTGCCGGCCGCTATCCGCGCACCATTCCACGATTCCGTCTTTGATCCAGAAGTGACAGCGACAGGCGGTGAGTTGACGCACCGAGGGTGTCACGCTTGGCCGCCGTAGCCAATCAAGGGTGATCGCCCAATGTGGGCGTCGCGTCGGATTGAGTGACAGCTGTAATCTTTCGCCGCAACCGCCGGGGCAGCGCAGGCAGGCCCATTTCTGGTGCCGGCCGTCCTGTACGACCACGATGACCCCGGTCAACATTTCGTCAGGCGTGGGATGCCGTTTGCTGACATGTGCGACGAAATCTGGGCGGCGAATGAGGCGTAGGAGCACCAGCGTTTGGCGAAGAAGATCGCGCCACATCGTCTTACCCTGCACGATCGAGGAATGGATCGACGTCTCCTCGACCCCAATAGTCCGTCTCGACACAGATCGGACAATGTGGATCCTGGGTTGCGCCAGGGCGCCGATCCTGCAAGAGATCAAAACGGCGAGACCGCTGCCAGGCCCATCCATCGGGTCCGCGGAAACCTACCAATCCTTGAAGCAACTCATCGATAGCGAGACACGCGGTCGCCGTTGTGAACGTCACAACAGCCGGGGCCGGATTACCACCACCGCGGACGTAAGCTTCCCGCTTCCGCCTTTCATACTCCTCAGGATTCCGACGACGCAGTTCCTCGTCACGTGCCAAAACCGGATCGACGATGCCACGACAGAGGAGGCAGGGCGCACTCGGGGTCAGTACCGTCACCCGCCCTGTCAGGTCCCGAAGTCCGGTTCCTCCGGGCGCAAGATCGATGGCCAGACCCATATCGAGCACGGGGATAAGGTAGAAATATGCGAGACGGTTGAGAAGCAGTCGACCATCGTGATCGTCGGTGCAGCCGAAAATCACGTCGCAAGCCTTCAACGCGTCGCGATGCGCCGGATTGCCGATCCAACCTCGCACCGGGACTACCCTTGTGCCGAGGCCCAATTCGGTGATCTCTCGGGCGACAACCTCAACTTTCGACCGCATGGCGTCGGCATCCGCACGGCGTGCGCCGTATAAACGATTGAGATTGGTGATCTCGACGATGTCATCGTCGAACAGGACAAGCTGACCGACGCCCAACCGGGCCAGCAGCAAGGCCGTGGCGCTGCCGGTACCACCGCATCCCACGACTCCGACCCGCATTCCCCGTAGCCGTGCATTCAACTCCGGACCGAATGCGAGCGCTTGGCGGGCGAAAGCGTCGAGGTCGTGGGCGAGGGGGAACGCACCGTGGAACGTTAATCGACGGCCGATGATACGTACTGGCGTAGCATCGACTGGACCATGCAGGTCGGGCCATAGCCGAGCCTGAATTTCTCCTGTACCAGTCAGAAGGATGCTGAGGAGTGCTGTGCCCTCGCCATTACGATTGACGGCTAGGCGTGTCAGATCCAACTCGTTGCGATCATCCTGTGGCGAGAAGGTTGCAGGGCCGCGCGGATGGGCATGGACGATGCCGGCGACCAGGCCATCCTGCTTCGCCCGCTTGAGTAGCCGGATGAACGAGACTGTCGACCATGTTACGTGCTGGTCGCTCGCCGAAATGGTGTCCTCTGCTGGGATCGGCAAGACCGCGTAGGAGGTCAAGCGCCGCCGGGAGCGCCGCTCCCAGGGATCACTGCCGATCCAACTCTCACCGCACAGCAGATACGCGGCAGCTTCCGTATCGTCGTCGCGTAGGATCAACCCGCGCAGCGTTTGGAGATGGCTTTCCTGAATCGTCAGATCGACGAGAGTCATGCCGCCTCCTTCAGCGCCGTCTCAATGCGCTTCAGCATGGTCCAGATACCGTCTACGCCAGCGCGCCAAGCGTTGTTGTGACGCGACCAACGCTGCCAGTTCTGGCCAGCGAAGGATATCGGATGATTGGCGGCTTTCGGATACCGGTTCGCCGGCACGAGCCTGAGCCAAGGCAACGCATAGAACATGTCCGGAGGAGTGTCTGGATAGCCGGCCGGTAGAACTATCAGGATGTCTGCCGTCGGGACATCGAATCGTCCCGGCGGCAGTGCAAAGCCCCGCAGGATGAGTGCCTTGGTGCCTGCATTTTCGACTTCCTCGAAGGCAATACCACGTTCAGTCAGATAGCGGCGACACTTCATCGGCAGCACGGCCATCGGTCAACCCTCCGTAGTCTGCACGATGCCGGTGAAGAAACGCTCGATCCCCGCCGCCGATAGATCAACCAACTCGGAGTTGGCGATCGGCCGATCATCGGCACCCCGCACTTCGAGCCAGACGCCATAGGTGGTCGGATCAACACCCGCGAGCTTCTTCAACGTGACGCCGGAGATCAGCGTCCCACCCCATTCGAACACGCGACCGTCGAGTTCAAACCGAAACGAGCGGTCGTTTCGGAACACAAGGAAGCGTTCGACGCCGTTTGCACGCAGATCCGTGGTCTCATCCGGGCGTAATTCTTCCAAGAGGCCGTTCTTGAGCATCTGGAACACCAGATACTCATCTGTCAGGCGCGCGTCCGCGAGTTCCAGGATCTGGAGGCCGGTCGGTATCGGATCCTCAATCACTGCCGGTCGGAACTCCATCTGTTCATTGCCGATCTGGATACGGTATGGCCCATGAGGGCGAATAGCCTTCCCAGCCCGCACTGCATCCTGAATGTCCTCGATAATCTCATCAACGTGGGTCGTCATGATTCAAATCCCTTTCCACACTGGCCCTATTGGCCTCCGTGATCATTATATAATAGCTAATTTTTAGCTAGTCAATAGCCGTAAGGTGGCTGTTTTGTGTTGACAAAAAGGGCGTCGTGCTCTATAAGGCGGCCTCTGGCAAGAGAGATGGCATGACCAAAAAGACGATGACGCTAAACCTCACGGACGCCGAGATGCGGGTCTTGGAGGAACTGTGTGCCAAGAAAGACCTAAGCAAGACGGCCTTGCTGCGTCAGGCGCTTCGCCTCTACCAAGTTGTGGAGGCACGGCTGGAGAAGGGTGACAAGCTGTTCTTTGAGGACGACAGGACCAAGGAGAAGGCCGAGGTGATGATGCTATGACGGTTACCACCAGTCCGATCTATCTCCTTGACGTTCAGAACGGCGAAGCCGTAGTAGCCGAACTCTGGGATTCAATCACAGAGCGCCAACTCGCTGATTGGGAAGCTGAGTGGCTTCCGGAATTGTTCAAGGCGATACAGCGTCTGCACCGTGCGGGGGTTGAGCGGCGCCTGTGGCCGCAGAGCCGACACTGGAACTGGCGCCAGAAAGTGAAGGCCCTGCAGGGCATGCTGGCTCATCCTGGATTCTGCGTCGTTTGTGAGGGCGTTACGCAGGGTATGATGATCGTCGATACGACGACGAAGCGTTGCCGTATCGACCGCCAGAAAGGCCAGCATCTGGTCTATGTTGAGTTTATTGAAAACGCGCCGTGGAATCGGCCGGAAATGGTCACCCCACCGCGCTATCGTGGAATCGGAAGCATCCTCATCCGCGCCGCGATCGCTCTGAGTCAGGAGGAGGAGTTCAAAGGACGGATCGGCCTTCATTCACTGCCGCAGGCCAACGGCTTTTATGCCAACACCTGCGCCATGACGGATTTGGGTGTCGATCCCGAATACGAGGGCCTTCGCTACTTCGAGATGACACCCGAGCAAGCGGAGGCTTTCATCGCGAAAGGGAGCCTTTCATGAAGATCGAGATCACGAAGGAATGGTGCCTCCGTATGGCGCAGCGCGAAGCTGACGCCGAGATCGGAGCCGGCCTGTTCGCGCTCGATCCGGTTTTTGACGGCGAGACATCGTCCGTAATCGAAACCGAGGAAGAGCCGAGCATTGCTTTTGGACGGTTTGTTCATCTGATGCGGCGCCAACGCGGGCTGACGCTCGAGAAGCTTGCCGAGGACACCGATGTCGAGATCGTAGAGTTGGTGGAGATCGAGGACGATGCGCGCCATAAGCCGAAATTGCGGACGGTCTATCAACTCGCGAACTACTTTCGAGTGCCGCAAACCAAGCTGCAGCAGATAGCGGGACTGACCGTGCCGAGAGATTCGCGGCTGCAGGAGGAAGCGGTCCGCTTCGCGGCCCGTTCCGAAACCGTTGCCGCACTCACGCCAGAGGAAAACGCGGCGCTGGAAGCTTTTATTGCTGTGTTAAGTGAGCAGAAGTAAGGGCGGGGTGGTCCATTGGCAAAAAATTATATTCTTTCTTCCAAGACCGCCCACGACATCGACCAGCGGGTCGAGCGGGTTCTGCGGGGGCTCGGCAATCCCGAGCCTCCGCTGTGCCTGAAAGATGCCCGAGAATTGCTGAAGCTTGATCGGGCCTTCTACACCGCCGATGATCCGGGCATCACCCGCGAAGCTATTAGCCGGATTCGCGTTGCGACTATCCAGGTCTACCACCGACCGACGTTGATCATCGATGCGATCCGCAAGCTCTCGCTCAAAGCCCTTTATCTGCCGGATCGCAAGCGCATCCTTCTCGACGGCTCACTACCGATCAAGAAACATCGCTGGAACGAAGCGCATGAAATAGGCCATAGCCTGATCCCCTGGCATGAAGATACCATGCTGGGCGACAATACGCAGACCCTCTCGCCTGATTGTCGAGAGCAGGTCGAAGCCGAAGCTAATTTTGCGGCTGGTCGTATGCTTTTCCTGCGCGAGCGATTTGTCACCGAGGCGCTGAGCCGAGACCCGTCAATCGCTTCGGTTCGGCAATTGCACGGCATATTCGGTAATACAATGTCGACGACGCTCTATCGCTTTATCGAGTGTGCCGGCAACGAACGCCCGATCGTCGGCCTGATCACCGGGCATCCGCATGTCACACGCAGGGGCGTCGACTATGATCCGACCAAGCCTTGTCGGCATTTCATCCAATCGCCGGCTTTTGCTGCGCACTTTCGTCGCATGCCTGAAATCGATCTCTTCGAAGCGGTTGCAGGTTATTGCGGTGGCCAGAGCGGGGGTCCTCTTGGTACCGCCGAACTGATCCTGACCGACGACAACGGCGATCAACATCGCTTTATCTTCGAGACTTTCTATAACCGCTATGATGCGCTCACCCTCGGGGTCTACCTTCGCCCTGAAATGAGGGTTCTCGCGGTTTCGGGCTAAGCGGCCTACGCGGATACGATGCATCTAGCATCAAATGCCCTTTGCCATGGTTACCACCAGCCTCGGTGATGTTCAGTTCCCGTTCGATGTGGAACCGCGCCATGTTCGACCTAGCTGTCTCTATTTTGGGCCGGCGAACGAGATCGTAACCAAGCGCAAATAACGGCGATTGCCGATTTTCCGGTTCTGATGAATCCCTTGGGGACCCGATGCGACGGGCGTGTCGCGTCGAACTTCGGAACCCAAGGCAATGACCCCCACCAAGCTCCTCATCGGCCAGGCCCTCATTGTCTTCGCCATCGTCATCGGCGGTGTATGGGTGGCGACGCAGTGGACCGCGGCGATGCTGGGCTATCAGCCCGGTCTCGGCGCGCCGTGGTTTTCGCCGCTGGGCTGGCCGGTCTACTACCCCTGGCGGCTCTTCGAGTGGTGGTACGCCTACGAGGCCTACGCGCCCGAGCTTTTCCGCCGAGCCGGCCTGCTGGCCGCGGCGAGCGGGCTTGCCGGTACCGTGGTTGCGGTGATCGGCTCGCTGTGGCGGGCCAGGCAGAACCGCTTCGTCGCTACCTACGGCTCGTCGCGCTGGGCGACGCGGAAGGAAGCCGATCGGGCCGGCCTGTTCGAGCCGCGCGGCGTCTTCCTCGGCCGGCTGGGGCGAGCTTATTTGCGCCACGACGGGCCGGAGCACGTGATGGCCTTCGCGCCGACGCGCTCCGGCAAGGGCGTCGGCCTCGTCATTCCGACGCTCCTCACCTGGATCGGCTCGACCGTCATCCATGACATCAAGGGCGAGAACTGGCAGCTTACCGCCGGCTGGCGATCCCGGTTCTCGCACTGCCTGCTGTTCAACCCGACCGATCCGCGCTCGGCCCGCTACAACCCGCTCCTCGAGGTGCGCAAGGGACCGCACGAGGTCCGCGACGTCCAGAACATCGCCGACATCCTGGTCGACCCCGAGGGGGCGCTGGAGCGCCGGAATCACTGGGAAAAGACCAGTCACGCGCTCCTGGTCGGCACTATCCTGCACGTCCTCTACGCGGAGGAGGAGAAGACGCTGGCACGCGTCGCGAGCTTCCTCTCCGACCCACGCCGCTCCTTCGAGCATACCCTCAGGGCCATGATGGCGACCAATCACCTGGGGACGCCACGGGAGCCGGTGGTGCATCCGGTGGTCGCCCAGGCGGCCAGGGAGGTGCTCAACAAGTCGGACAACGAGCGCTCCGGCGTGCTGTCGACGGCGGTGAGCTTCCTCGGGCTCTACCGGGACCCGACGGTGGCGGCGACCACGGCCGCCTGCGATTGGCGCATCGCCGACCTGGTGGACGGCGAACGGCCAGCCTCGCTCTACCTCGTCATCCCGCCCTCGGACATCTCGCGGACCAAGCCCCTGGTGCGCCTGGTGCTGAACCAGATCGGCCGGCGGCTGACCGAGCGCCTGGAGGGCGATCCCGCCAAGCGGCGCCGGCACCCGCTTCTCATGATGCTGGACGAGTTCCCGGCTCTGGGACGCCTCGACTTCTTCGAGACGGCGCTCGCCTTCATGGCCGGCTACGGCATCCGCGCCTACCTGATCGCCCAGTCCCTGAACCAGATCTCCAAGGCCTACGGCGAGAACAATGCGATCCTGGATAACTGCCACGTCCGCATCGCCTTCTCGTCCAACGACGAGCGCACCGCCAAGCGAATCTCCGACGCCCTCGGCACGGCGACCGAGCTCAGGGCCCAGCGTAACTACGCGGGCCATCGCCTCGCTCCCTGGCTCAGCCACGTCATGGTCTCGCGCCAGGAAACGGCGCGGCCGCTGCTGACCCCGGGCGAGGTCATGCAGCTTTCCGCGGCCGATGAGCTGGTGCTGGTCTCGGGCCTGCCGCCGATCCGGGCGAAGAAGCTCCGCTATTACGAGGACCGCAATTTCGCGGGGCGTGTCGCGGCGACGCCGGCACTGACCGGGGACGGCTACCGCGACCGGCCGCCCGCCTGTCCCGATGACTGGACCGGACAGGTTCGTGGCACCGATACGCGTCTGATCGTGGCTGCCGAACGTGAGCTTGGCCTCACCGAAGAGGACGACGAGGGCGGCCTGCAGCAACAGCGCCATCCCGGCCTGCCCGAGGCCGAGGTGACGAAGCCGGTCGAACCGGCACGCCAAAGTGACCTCGATCTTCTCGACGATGAGGCCGATGCGCCGGCCCAGGGCAAAACCATGGATCAGGTGCGGCGGCTCTCCGCTGTCACGCGTGCCTACGGCATCGACGGCGATCCGGGCCGGTGCGACGACGACCTGCTGCCGGGGTTCTGAGGGGACACCATGAAGCCGCGCCATCACCTCTATCTCGACGACGAGCTCACGGAGCAGCTCGAGGCCCTTGCCGCCAAGCCCGGCTCCTCCAAGTCGGCGATCGTCGCCGACGCCTTGCGCGCATTCCTCGCGCGGCGCGGCGCGCGCGAGCTCGACGACCTGCTCAAGATCCGGCTCGACCGGATCAACCGGCAGCTCGGCCGCATCGAGCGCGACCAGCAGATCCTGCTGGAGAGCCTGGCCCTTTTCATCCGCTATCAGCTCACGGTGACGGCGCCGCTTCCCGAGGCGGACCAGGCGGCGGCCCGGGCCCTCGGTCAGGAGCGCTTCCAGGCCTTCATCGACCAGGTGGGCCGGCGCCTCGCCGGCGGCCGCACGCTTTTGAACGAGCTGCTCTCCCGAGCATCGGCGGAGGAGGACAACCCATGACCTGGGACAGCCATCCCGAGAGCCGCGAGCGGCGGCGGACCATGCTGCGCACCGCCATGGGCCCGGCGATCGGCGCCGCGCTCGCCGATCCCTCGGTGATCGAGGTGATGGTCAACCCCGACGGCAGCCTGCGTCTCGACCGGCTCGGTGAAGGCCGGGTCGATACCGGCGAACGGCTCCAGGCGGCCGAGGTCGAGCGCATCATCCGCCTGGTCGCCTCGCACGTTCGGGTCGAGGTCCACGCCGACAATCCGATTGTGAGCGCCGAACTGCCGGAGACCGGCGAGCGGTTCGAGGGCCTGCTGCCGCCGGTCTCGCTCGCCCCCTGCTTCGCGATCCGCAAGCCGGCGGCCCGGATCTATACGCTCGCGGACTATGTGGCCGACCAGGTGATGACGCCTTTGCAGGCGGAAGCCTTGCGGAAGGCAGTCCGCGAGCGTCGCAACATCCTGATCGCTGGCGCCACCAGCTCCGGCAAGACGACGCTCGCCAACGCGCTGCTGGCCGAGATCACCGAGGCCGACGAGCGGGTGATCCTGATCGAGGATACCCGCGAGCTGCAATGCGCGGCGCCCGATTGCGTGACGCTCAGGACCAGGCCCGGCGTCGTCGGTCTTGCCGACCTGGTGCGTTCGACCATGCGGCTCCGGCCCGATCGCATCATCGTCGGCGAGGTGCGGGGGCCGGAGGCGCTGGACATGCTCAAGGCCTGGAACACCGGCCATCCCGGCGGCGTCGCCACGGTCCACGCCAACTCGGCCCACGCCGCCCTCTACCGGCTGGAGCAGCTCATCCAGGAGGCGGTGGTCACCGTGCCGCGCCGGCTGATCGCCCAGGCCATCGACCTCGTCGTCTTCATCCGCGGCCGCGGCGAGGCGCGCCGGGTCGAGACCCTCGCCGAGATCGACGACCGGCTCGACGCCGACGGCGATTACCGTCTGGTCGAGCTCACGCCGGCCCGCCTGCAAGCCTTTTGAAGGAGATCCCCATGCGCCTGTCTTTCTACCGACCTCTTGGTCTTCCGGCGCTCACCGCCGTCCTTGTGGCGGGTATGGCGTCGCCCGCCCTTGCCGCCGGCTCCGGCATGCCGTGGGAGGCGCCGCTGGAATCGATCCTGCAGTCGATTGAGGGGCCGGTGGCCCGCATCATTGCCGTGATCATCATCATCATTACCGGCCTATCGCTCGCCTTCGGCGACACCTCAGGCGGATTCCGGCGCCTGCTGCAGATTGTCTTCGGCCTCACCATCGCCTTCGCGGCGACCAGCTTCTTCCTCACCTTCTTTTCCTTCGGCGGCGGGGCGCTGGTTACATGACGAGGCACGTCGAAGGCTTCGAGGTGCCGCTGCACCGCGCCCTCACCGAGCCGATCCTGCTGGCCGGCGCGCCGAGGGCGATCGCCATCGTCAACGGCACCCTGGCGGCGGCGCTGGGCCTGGGACTGCGGCTGTGGATCGCCGGCGTCCTTGTCTGGGCCATCGGCCATACGCTGGCAGTGCTCGCTGCCAAACGCGACCCGCAGTTCCCCAAAGTGCTGGGTCGCCACCTCCGCCACAAGGGCTGGCTCGGATGCTGAATCTCGCCGAATACCGCCGCAAGCCGGCGCTGCTCGCCGACCATCTGCCATGGGCGGCGCTGGTGGCGCCCGGCGTAGTCCTCAACAAGGACGGCAGCTTCCAGCGCAGCTTCCGCTTCCGGGGCCCCGACCTGGAAAGCGCGACCGAGCCCGAGCTCATCGCCACCTGTGCCCGGCTCAACAATGTGTTGCGCCGCTTCGGCTCCGGCTGGGCTCTCTTCTTCGAGGCCGAGCGCCACGCGGCGCCCGGCTATCCGGTATCCGCCTTTCCGGACCCGACCTCCTGGCTGGTCGATCAGGAGCGGCGGGCCGCCTTCGAGCAGGATCAAGGAGAGCTCAATCCCGAAGCCAGGATGCTTCGACGCCCGCACTTCGAGAGCACCTATATGCTGACGGTCCTCTATCTGCCGCCCCCCGACCCGGTGAGCCGGGCCGAGCGGACGCTGCTCGAAGGGCCGGCCGAGGATCGCGGGCTCAATCGGCGAGATCATCTCAAGACCTTCCTGGCCGAGACCGACCGGGCGTTCGACCTGCTGGCCGGGATTATGCCGGAGTGCACGGCGCTCGATGACGGAGAGACCCTGACCTACCTGCACGGCACCATCTCGACCCGGCGTCACCCGGTGGCTGTTCCCGAGACGCCCATGTACCTCGATGCCGTCCTGGCCGACACGCCACTTGCCGGCGGGCTCGAGCCGATGCTGGGCGACCGGCATCTCCGTACGATAACCGTCCTCGGCTTTCCCAACACGACCCGGCCGGGGCTGCTCGATGACCTCAATCTTTTCGGCTTCGCCTATCGCTGGGTCGTGCGCTTCATCCCGCTCGACAAGACCGAGGCTACCCGTGCGCTAACCCGCCTCCGGCGCCAGTGGTTCGCCAAGCGCAAGTCGATCGTCGCGATCCTCCGCGAAGTCCTCTACAACGAGCCGGCGCCACTCCTCGATTCCGATGCCGACAACAAGGCCCTCGACGCCGATGAGGCGCTCCAGGAGCTGGGCGGCGATCACGTCGCCTTCGGCCACCTGACCGCCACCGTGACGGTCTCGGACGAGAGCCGGACCCGGGCCGAGGAGAGGGTCCGGGCGGTCGAGCGCGTCATCAACGGCCACGGCTTCACCACCATCCGCGAGACGGTCAATGCCGTCGATGCCTGGCTCGGCAGCCTGCCCGGGCATGTCTACGCCAACGTCCGCCAGCCGCTGGTCCACACCCTCAACCTCGCCCACCAGGTCCCGCTGTCGGCGGTGTGGGCTGGACCGGCGCGCAACGACCACCTTGACGGCCCGCCGCTGCTCATGGCCGAGACCGTGGGCACCACGCCGTTCCGTCTCTCGACCCATGTCGGCGACGTCGGGCATATGCTGATCGTCGGTCCCACCGGGGCCGGCAAGTCGGTGCTGCTGGGACTGATGGCCCTGCAGTTCCGACGCTATCCCAATGCCCAGGTCACCCTCTTCGACAAGGGCGGCTCCGCCCGCGCCGCAATCCTCGCCATGGGCGGGCAGGTCCATGCGCTCGGCATCGGTGGGTCCCTGTCGTTCCAACCCCTGCGGCATATCGAAGATCCCGTGGAGCGAAGCTGGGCGGCCGAGTGGATCGCCGGCCTGTTGGCCCATGAGGCCATCCCCCTTACTCCGGAGGTCAAGGAAGCGGTGTGGTCGGCGCTCGGCAACCTGGCGGCGGCGCCGGCTGGGGAGCGGACGCTCACCGGCCTTGCTGTCGTCTTGCAGTCGAATGCGCTCCGCTCGGCGCTCGCCCCCTACACCCTCGAAGGGCCATTCGGCCGGCTGCTTGACGGGGCCGAGGACCGGCTTGCCTTGGGCGACGTGCAGGGCTTCGAGATGGAGGAGCTGATGGCGCAGCCGGGCGCGGTACTTCCCGTGCTGACCTATCTCTTCCATCGCCTGGAGGCACGCTTCGATGGGCGGCCAACGCTGCTTATCCTCGACGAGGCCTGGCTCTTCCTCGACAACCCGCTGTTCGCCGAACGCATCCGCGATTGGCTGAAGACGCTGCGGAAGAAGAACGTCGCCGTCGTCTTCGCCACCCAGTCGCTTGCCGATATCGCCGGCAGCGCCATCGCTCCGGCCCTGATCGAGTCCTGCCCGCAGCGCATATTTCTGCCCAACGACCGCGCGCTGGAGCCGCAAAGCCGGGAAGCCTACACACGCTTCGGCCTCAACGCGCGACAGGTCGACCTGATCGCCGCGGCGCAGCCGAAGCGCGACTACTACCTGCAATCCCGGCGCGGCAACCGGCTCTTCGATCTCGGCCTTGGCCCGGTGGCGCTCGTCTTCTGCGGCGTCTCCGCGGCCGCCGACCAAGCGCAGATCGATCGCGTGCTCAAGGAGCATGGCGCCGAGAACTTCGCCGCGGCCTGGCTCAAGGCAAAGGGCCTCGATTGGGCCGCCGAGCTATTGAACGACTTTCCCCCCAACTTGGGAGACCAGCCATGAGATGTATTCTTGCCGCCGCCGGTCTGGCAGCCGGCCTTGCCCTTTTGCCGGTTCGGCCTGCTCACGCCCTGTTCGGGGCCGGCGACGTGGTGTTCGACCCGTCGAACTATGCCGAGAACGTTCTACAGGCGGCCCGTGCGCTGGAGCAGATCGCCAACCAGGTCCAGGGCCTCCAGAACCAGGTGCTGATGCTGGAGAACATGGCCGCAAACCTGCGGTCCCTCGACTATTCCTCGCTCGGCGCCATCGAGACGACGCTTCGCGATATCAACGGGCTGATGGCGCGCGCGCAGGGCATCGCGTTTCAGATCGGCCGGACCGAACAGGAGTTCGCGAGGCTCTACCCGAAGGAATATGCGACGACCGTCACTACGGACGATCTTGCCCGCGACGCCCGCGGCCGCTGGAAACATTCGATGGATGCCCTGCGCCAGACCCTGCTGGTCCAGTCCCAGGTGGTGCACAACGTCGATGACGACAGCGGCGAGCTCGCCAGCCTCCTCACCCAGTCTCAGGCCGCCATCGGCAACCTCCAGGCCTTGCAGGCGAACAGCCAGATCCTGGCACTCTCCGCCAAGCAGCAGCTTCAGACCCAGGAACTGCTCGCCGCCCAGTATCGGGCCGAGGCGCTGGAGCGCGCCCGCACGGCCGCCGCCCAGGAGCAGGCCCGCGCCCAGCTCGACCGCTTCCTTGGCGACGGCAACGCCTACACGCCGTTGCATTGAGCGAGGGGCCGAAGGCGAGACACCATGCAAGACCTCAACGTTATCGACCAATTCACTCGGACCTTCATCACGTACATCGATTCCGGGTTCGGCCTGCTGACCGACGACGTCGCGTTCCTCACCACTACTCTGGTCGCCATCGACATCACCCTGGCCGGCCTCTGGTGGGCCCTGGGCGAAGGCGGTAACGTCATGGCCCGCCTGATCCGCAAGGTGCTCTATGTCGGCGCCTTCGCGCTGATCCTCGATAACTGGCAGCTGTTCGCCGACATCGTTTTCAACTCGTTCTCCGGGCTGGGATTGCAGGCGACCGACAACAACCTGGGGCCCGGCGACCTCCTTCGTCCCGGCTTCGTCGCCGGCACCGGGTTCGAGGCCGCCTATCCGCTGCTCAGGCAGGCGGGCCAGCTTCTCGGCTTCACCACCTTCTTCGACAACGCGGTGACCATCCTGGTGCTGGTGTTCGCCTGGCTGGTGGTCGTGCTCGCCTTCTTCATGCTCGCGGTCCAGCTCTTCATCACCCTCATCGAATACAAGCTGACCACGCTCGCCGGCTTCGTGCTGGTTCCCTTCGCCCTCTGGAGCAAGACGGCCTTCCTGGCCGAGCGGATTCTCGGCAACGTCATCGCCTCCGGTATCAAGGTCATGGTGCTCGCCGTTATCATCGGCATCGGTACCACGCTGTTCGGTCAGTTCATCGATGCGCTCAAGGGCGCCGAGCCCAGCCTCGAACAGGCGATGTCGCTGGTGTTGGCCTCGCTCGCCCTGTTCGGGCTCGGCATCTTCGGCCCGGGCATCGCCGCCGGCCTGGTCTCGGGCGCGCCCCAGCTCGGCGCCGGCGCGGCCATCGGCACGGCCGGTGCCGTGGCCGCCGGTACCCTTGCCGGAGGAGCCGCAGCCCTTGGCCTGGCCCGCGTCGGCGGATCGGCGGCTCTTTCCACGGTCCGGGCCGGCACCGCCCTCTCCGCCGGCACGGTCACCGCCTATGGCCTCGCTCAAGCCGCCTCAGGAGCGACCAACGCCGCCGGTATTGCGGCTGGCCTTGCCGGTGTTGCGCGGGCCGGAGCCGGTGCGGCGGCGGGTGCCGCTCGTTCCTCGGGCGCACGCCTGTTCGAGGGTCTCGGCGAGAGCGCCCGGCATGGCCGCGAGGCGGCCTGGCAGGCAACCGGCGGAAAACGAGCGGGCGATAGCCCGGCCACCATGGATTCTCGCCGGCAGGCCGGGGCTCCCGACTGGGCCCGGCGCCTGCGCGCCGAGCAGCTTCGCCGTGCCCGCATCCACACCACCGAGCAGGCGATCCGCGAAGGCGACAAGCCCGGCGCCGGCGCCAATCCTGACCTGTCGGAGAAGGAGTAGTCATGTTCCGGCGCGCGACCAACCGCTACGGCGATACCCCCGAGCCCGTCACGCCCTATCAGAAGGCGCAGCAGGTCTGGGACGAGCGGCTCGGCTCCGCCCGTGTCCAGGCCCGTAACTGGCGCCTCATGGCCTTTGTTTGCCTGGGGCTCGCCACTGGTCTCGCAGGAGGCCTCCTCTGGCAGTCGGCGCAAAACCGCATCACGCCCTACGTGGTCGAGGTCGACAGGCTGGGCGGCGTGCAGGCGGTGGGTCCGGCCATCAAGCCTTACGAGCCCACCGATGCCGAGATCGCCTATCACCTGGCCCGCTTCATCCGGGACGTTCGCTCGCTTTCCGTCGACCCCATCGTTGTGCGTAAGGCCTGGCTCGAGGCCTACGGCTACGTCACCGGCAAGGCGGCGCAAGTGCTGAACGCCTTCGCCCGCGCCGACGATCCCTTCAAGGCGATCGGCAGGCGCAGCGTCTCCGTCGAAGTCACCAGCGTGGTGCGCATCTCGGAGGACTCGTTCCAGGTCAAATGGACCGAACAGAGCTGGGAGGAGGGCCGCCTCGCCAAAACCGAGCCCTGGACCAGCATCCTCACCATCGTCCTCCGTCCGCCGCGCGATGCGGCGACGCTCATGCAAAACCCCCTCGGCATCTATGTGCGCGGCCTCGACTGGTCGCGCGAACTCAATCCCGGAGAGACCCCATGACCTCGATCCGCAGCCTGCTTATCGGCGTATCGGCCCTGGCGCTCAGTGCCTGTACCACCAAGGGCGAGCCGCCGGTCATCACTTATGACAGCGGCGACTTCACCCCGGCCGTTGCCGCGCCCGAGCCGCCCAGGCCGGTCAAGATCGTCGCCGTGCCCGAGCCGCTGCCGCTCCCCGGCCAGTTGAAGCCGGTACCGCACGAGACGCCGGCCAAGCCCGACAAGCGGCCGCCCACGGCGAGCGTTGACGCCGCCAACGAAGTGGCACGGCTGGAACCGACCAGGGAGGGCTACGTCAATGCCGTCCAGGTTTATCCCTTTACCGAAGGGGCACTCTATCGCCTTTATGCCGCGCCCGAGCAGGTGAGTGACATCGCGCTCCAGCCCGGCGAGAAGCTGGTCGCGGTCTCGGCCGGCGACACGGTGCGCTGGGTGGTCGGCGACACCACCAGCGGCAGCGGCGCGCAGAAGCAGGTCCATATCCTCGTCAAGCCGATCGCCCCGGATCTCGATACCAACCTCGTCATCGCAACCGACCGGCGGACCTATCACCTGGAGATGGAGAGCACCCGCCACACCTACATGGCCTCGGTCTCCTGGCACTATCCCTACGACGAGCTGATCACATTGCGCCGGCAGAACGAGCGGGCGGGCGAGGCGGAGGCCAGTGTCGTCGATCATGGACTTGCACTCGACGAACTGCGCTTCCGCTACGCCATCACCGGCGACGATCCACCTTGGCGACCGGTGCGGGCGTTCGACGACACCCATAAGGTTTACATCGAGTTCCCGCAGCGGATTGACCAGGGCGAGTCGCCGCCGCTCTTCGTGGTCGGTCCCAAGGGTGGCGCCGAGCTCGTCAACTACCGAGTGCGCGGGAACTACTACATCGTCGACCAGCTGTTCGGTGCCGCCGAGCTGCGTCTCGGCGAGGATCCCCAGCAGGTGGTCCGCATCAGCCGCACCGACGGGCGTCCGGCGGGCACCACATCGCCGCAGCCTTCCTCTTCAGCGGAGCATTGACGATGGCCGATCCCGCCGCTTCTCCGCCGAAGGCCGATCCGGAAGCGCTGGCGCTACGCACCCGGCCGCGTCCGGTCCGGCGCTTCAACCGCAAGGTCCTGATCGTCGGCGCCACCGTCGGCTCCGCCGCGATCTTCGGCGCCACCCTACTGGCTCTCAATCCGTCGAGCTTCCGGAAGAGCCAGACCGGTGACGAACTCTACAACACCGGCCAAAGGCCTACCGCCGAGGGGCTTGCCGAGCTACCGCGCAATTACGGGGAGATCCCGAAGTCGGCCCCGAAGCTCGGACCGCCCCTGCCGGGGGACGTCGGGCCGCCCATGGTCAGCATGGAGAGGGATTTCGGCGTGAAGCCGCCGGCAACCACCGGCACCACCTTCAGGCCTAACCCTGAGGAGGATGCCGCTCGGGCCGAGCGCCTCCGGGTGGCACGCCAGGCCCGGCAGGCCCGAGAGTCCGGCGTGTTCTTCCGGATCTCCGCCGGGCAGGGGAACGGGAAGGTGCCGACCCAGCCGGCGGCTGGGCAGGGGGCGGTGCCAAGTCCTTCAACAGGCGTGGCGCAAGCTGACGTCCATCGTCTCCAGTTCGATCCCGAGCATGATCAGAACGCCCAGGGCCGTAAGCTGGCGTTCATGGATCAGCGCACCGACCGCGAGGTCTATAACCCGCATCCGCTTCAGGAGCCGGCCTCGCCGCACGAGGTAATGGCGGGGACGGTGATCCCGGCGAGCCTCGTCACCGGCATCAAATCCGACCAGCCGGGCCTGGTGATCGCCCAGGTCACCGGGAACGTCTACGACACGCCGACCGGCCGCTACCTCCTGATCCCGCAGGGGGCCCGCCTGATCGGCCAGTACGACAGCGTCATCGCCTTCGGCCAACGCCGGGCGCTCGTCATCTGGAACCGTATCGTTATGCCGGACGGCTCGTCGGTCGTCATCGACAACCTGCCGGCGACCGACACCGCCGGCTACGCCGGGCTTGAGGACGAGGTCGACTACCACACCTGGCGGCTCATCACCGGCGTGGCGCTCTCGACGTTGCTCGGCGTCGGCACCGAGCTGACCTTTGGTCAGGACGAGAGCGACCTTGTCCGTGCGTTCCGCGAGTCTGCCCAGCGGGACGTCAATCGCGCCGGCCAGCGCATCACCGAGCGCAATCTCGACATCCAGCCGACCCTTACCATCCGCCCCGGCTGGCCATTCCGGGTCATCGTCCATAAGGACCTGATCCTGCTGCCGTACCGGGGCTGACAAGGGAGAGAACGATGCCCGACCTGAAGCTTGCGAAGCTGCCCGACCGGGCGCCGGCCAAGATCACCGTCACCGTGACGCCCGAACTCAACCGGGCGCTCCAGGCTTATGCCGAGCTCTATCGCGAGACGTACGGCGAGGCCGAGCCCGTGGCCGAGCTCATCCCCTACATGCTGGAGAGTTTTCTGGCGGCCGATCGCGGATTCACCAAAGCGCAACGCGAGCGGTCACCCTCTAAACGGAATTGACCCACCAACAAAGGAGCAAGACCCATGGCCATCATTGGCACCTTCACCCCCACCAAGGAGGGGGGCTGGGTTGGGGTAATCCGCACCCTCATGATCGACGTGAAGGTACGCCTCGTGCCCAATGACAACCGGGACAGCGATCGGGCGCCGGCCTTTCGGGTGTTCGCTGGGCGCTCGGAAGTGGGGGCGGCTTGGTGCGAGCGTACGAGTGAAGAAAATCCGCGGAAATATCTCAGCGTGCGGCTCGACGATCCCAGCCTGCTTGAGTCGCTTTCGGCCGCCATGTTTGAAGACGCAGACGGCAAAAAGGCTCAGCTCGTGTGGAGTCGGCGGAGGTTAAGCTGACACATAGCAGCAGATTTTTCTATTTCTAGCACGGCCATTGCCACAGCTCTTCCTACTACAGCGAGTGGTCGCAGCTTTTTCATCAGAATCTTGCATGCTCGTGTGTTATAAGAGCCATAAGAATCAAGGTAATGGGGGGATGGCGCCAAACGATGGGCCTTCGTGAACTTCCGACAGTCCCTGACCTCACGACCTCGACCGACAAGCTGCTAGAACAATTTTATATTCCGGCGTTGGGCAGATCGACGTCATATGATCGTGGAGTTGGGTACTTCACCTCGAACTGGCTCCGGCTCGCTGCGTCTGGCATCACTGGGCTCGCCTCTGGTGGCGGCAAAGTTCGCATTATCGCAAGCCCGAAACTCGATCCACGAGACTGCGCCGCGCTTAACGAGGGCGCCGATGCGCGCAATGATCCAACTCTTCGAGCCGCACTCGAAAGAGCGCTTGAAGATCTGAGCCATGACCTCGCATACGACACTCTTGCGGCGATAGCCTGGATGGTGGCGGATGGTCTGCTGGAGTTTCGCATCGCCATCCCAACAGGTGAACTCGACGGCGATTTCCATGACAAGTTCGGCATCTTTCGGGACGCAAATGGAGATTCAATCGCCTTTCATGGCTCCCCCAATGACAGTGAGAAGGCCTTTCGGAACTACGAGTCCATCAGTGTTTACTACTCTTGGGTGGATGCTCGCGAAGCCGCACGCGTTCAGAGTCAGCAGGATCGGTTCGACCTAATATGGGGAAATGGAGATGCTAGCCTTCGCGTATATGAGCTTCCTGATGCAATCCGCCGTAATCTAATCGAGTTTACGGCTAGCTCTGAACGACCGTATCCAACACCCCCTACGCGTAATGGTCCAGCTGACGTAAAATATCAGCAATGGCGTCATCAGCGTGATGCTTTGGCCGAGTTTCTGAAGCATAAAGCCGGTATTCTTGAGATGGCGACAGGCACCGGAAAGACACGGACCGCGCTATCCATACTTAATGAACTCCGTGAGCGTGGCGTTGTACAAACCACTATTGTAGCTGCCTATGGAACTGATCTTCTAGATCAGTGGCACAGGGAGCTGCTTCGCCATGCCAGCGTTGCTGTATTTCGAGCGTATGAGCGGCACCGCGAAGGGCAATCCTTCCTGAACGATCCTGCCTCAGCGGTATTGTTGACCTCTCGTCAAACGCTCGCTGAGATCCTCCCCAAGCTTTCTCCCACTATCTTCCGCCAAGGCCTGCTCATCTGCGACGAGGTACATGGGATGGGATCGCCGGCGCTAGTCGCCGCGTTAGCCGGTCTTCTGAAACCCTTCACCTATCGGCTCGGCCTCAGTGCAACTCCAGAACGGGAATACGACGGCGAGGGAAATCGCTTCATCGAAGAAGAGATCGGTCCCGTGATCTTTCGGTTCACCCTGAAGGATGCCATTCAACGCGGGATTCTTTGTGGCTTCGACTACGTTGCCCTCGAGTACGCCTTTTCGGATGAAGATAGAGCCGCAGTTCGACAAGCAATTCGCCGTTACCATGCGAAGGTGCGCGTGGGGGAAGCACCGGCACTTGAGGTTCTCTATCAGGAAATTGCGCGCATTCGGAAGTTGTCAAAGGAAAAGATCTCACCATTCCGGGAATGCGTCTCTAGACTTCCAGAACTTTTGAATCGTTGCTTGATATTCGTGGAAACAGCCGAATATGGCTTTCTCGTGCAAGACATCCTCATGAACCTGAGGATCGACTTTCACACATACTACGGCGACGACGATCGGGAGAATCTCACCCGCTTCGCTCGCGGAGATTTAGCTTGTTTAATCACCTGCCATCGGATCTCCGAGGGGATCGATATTCGTTCGGTGAACAATATTGTGCTGTTCGCATCGGCGCGGGCGCGGTTGGAGACGGTGCAGCGACTTGGGCGCTGCTTAAGAGTTGACCCGAACAACACCAATAAGCGGGCGACTGTCATTGATTTCATCCGGACTGACGACATTGACGAGGACGATCCGACTGGTGAGCTTAGTGCGGATATCGAACGTCGAGATTGGTTCCGCGAACTTGCAACAATTAGGCGAACGTCCGAGCACGATTAATGATGGGTTTTGTGCGGGGGAATACGTTTATGGCTGATCTTCATCCCGATATTGATGCCGCTATCGAGGATATCCTTGCCGGCGCTGTGGATCAGACGCCCGAATTCAAGCGTCGTTTACGCAAGCTCATTGAGAATGCCACGATCGGAAATCTCGTCGATAATGATGTCCGGGAGGTGATTGAACTCGCGGTCGTCGATGAGAATTTGGAGGACTAACATGGATGTCCGAGTCCTAGGCTGGCGCTATGAAAATATTCGCGGTGACCTGCGAGATATCGAAATCGACCTTGCATTAACGCCAAACCGTTGGACGCTTATTCAGATGCCTAACGGAACTGGCAAGACGACCACGATGTCACTTTTTCGGGCCATCTTCGCCGGCGAGGCCCTCACTCCACAGGCGGTCCGCAATTTTCGAGCGGCTGACAACGCCGATACTGGCCTATTTGAAGTCCGGCTTACGGTCGATGGCAGACCATTTAGGCTCCAGCTTAAGTTGGATTATCGCGACGGAAGCCACTCTTATTGGACAGCGCGGTCGGAGGTTCGCAGCGGTGGCCTCGATGAAGGGTTATCGCTCCCCACGGAATTACGTCGGTTGTTGACGCCCGAGTTCAGCCGGTTGTTCATCTTCGATGGCGAACTAGCCAAGGAAATTCGAACGGTTGGCAAGGAGCGAGCCGCCGACGCTATTCGTACACTGTACGGTCTTGATCGGCTAGCTGACCTTAGCCGGCAGATCGACCGCCTCGTAGGCGAGACACAGCAGCGGGCGGCCGCAGTGTCAACGGCTAGTGAGTTGAAAGGCGTACGCCGGTGGCGAAACGCATACGATGCTGCTGTCGCAAACAAGGAGAGGCTGACCCAACAGCACCTGGATTTCCAGAAGCAACACCGGGATCTTGAAGCGCGCGGATCAAGTCTCACCGCTCAAATAAGTGGCCGGATTCAACAAGACGAGACTTTGAAGAAGCGGAAGCAGCAGCTTGATGAGGAGCGGGAGAGAATCGATCGCGCAATTTTTGAGCTGACTGCACAGGGCATGAGTGTGCTTCGAGCGCCTGCGAAGCTCCATCCTCGCATCCTCGATCGCCTACGCGGGCTCGGCGGCAGGTTAACTCACCTCAAATTGCCAAAGACCATTTCCGCTGAGTTTTTTAAAGAATTAGCGGAACAGACAGAATGCGTGTGTGGTCGGTCAATCACCCCGCCGGTCAAACAGGCCATTCTTGATCGCGCTGATTCCTATCTTGCTGAAGACCAAATCTTAGTCATAAACAAGATGAAACTGGCGTTGCGGGAGAGCTCGGCCGACGTCACCCAAATCAACGCCGTAGCTACGGCTCTGACAGCACGACAGCGCGAGCTCCGTCAAAACAAAATGGCGCTAGACCAGCTCGAACTTGACCGCATAGAGGCGGGTGATACCGAGGTAGAGCGCCTGCGCAATGAAGTTCGCCGCGTTGAGACCGACCTTGAAAAAATTGACGCAGCACTTGAGCGGCTTACGACCCGCGATACATCGCGACAGCGGGCGCTCGGCGTGACCGCAGAAAGCAACTTACCCCTTTGCGAAATTGAGCTGAAGCGATGCCGGGAGAAGCATGCTACGGCCACCAAAACACGTCGATTTGTCATGCAGTCGGAATGCATGAAAGAGATCCTTTCATCCATTACAGTTGAGGCTCTCGATAAGCTTCGTGAAAGGGTTCGGCTCTCTACGAATGAAAAATTGGCTCAACTTGTACCAAGCGAGAAGCTTCGCATCGCCAAGATTGGGGGCGCGTTGGAGTTGGAGTCAGGTGGCATAGCTTCCAAACCAGGCGTAAGTGAAGGACAAAGCCTTGCTGTTGCTTATGCGTTCCTAACGTCCTTGCTGACTGACGCGACCTATAAGTTGCCTTTCATCGTCGACAGCCCGGCGGTTTCGTTAGATACAAAAGTGCGTCGTGAAGTAGGCGACCTTATTCCGGATCTTTTTGACCAGATGATTATATTCGTTATATCCAGCGAGCGGGAAGGCTTTGCGGACGCCTTTTATGATCGCGAGGGTGTGAAGTATCTGACCGTCTGGCGCGACGGTCACAGTGGGACGGAAGTTAGAGAAGGACTGCCGTTCTTCCGTACATTTCATCAGTTGGAGGCGGTTCAATGAGCTTTGTATTCCCGCTAGGAGGACGGACGTTTTTCAAGTTGGTGGAAGCACATCGAGACGGATTTACAAAATTTATAATGTTTGATGCCTATTATTGTTGCTTAATGGCTGGTCTTGACGTGCGAAAAATCGGCAACGACGGGGACTTAGAAGGTGATGTCTTCGTCAATGGGTATCCTGATGACTATAAAGATCAAGCAGATATTCTCGCCGGTCTGTTGATAGATGCTGAGTTGGATCGCAAGGGGATCAAGGCTGATGACAAAGCGAGTATCGAAAACGAGATGATCCAACTCGTGAACCCAACCTCGGCTACCCGGCTGAGCGAGAACGGCAACAAACTGCTTAATCTTTACGCCGCAGCGGGTTTTAAGATTCTACAAGATCGAATGATGCCCCCGGCTAGTCTCGATGAATTTATTGTTGCCTATCACAGCTATTGGCATACTGGTTCTGTGGAGCCGGCCATATAAATCATAGTCATTTACTATTCTTGCTCGACAGACCCTGGCGCGGAGCCGTCAGGCGGCGGGTCGTGCCATTTCGCGCAGTCGGTGCGCCTCTCGGACAATCGCATCCAGCGCCTTCTCCATATCAGCCGTAGTCGTGAAGCGACCTGGAGCGATCCGAAAGGCCGTACGAGCTCGGCTCGTATCGCCAAACATCGCTAGTAACACGTGCGATGTTTCTATTTTGTCGGTCGTGCATGCGCTTGAGGCGGAAAAACTTAGTTGACCTCGCAATGCTCTGATCAGCGCAAGCGGTTCTACTCCATCAATCGAGAACGAGAGGTTGTTGGCTAGACGCTCCGTCGGATCGCCATTTAAGAGAGCCCCTGGTAAAGCCGCAATCAGTTCGTCACGAAAGACATTACACAAGGCGCGCAATCGGATGGCGTCCTCTTGTGCCTGGACGTGTGCAAGCTGCAAGGCCTCTCCCATGCCTACGATCGCAGCGGTGTTGAGCGTTCCTGGGCGAAGGCCTCGCTCGTGACCACCTCCGTACATAATTGGGACAAGCCGCGGTCGCGGTCGACGCGAGCGGATATAAAGGGCGCCGACCCCTTTGGGGCCGTAAGCCTTATGCGCCGACAGACTGGCCAAATGAATGTTGTCGCGCTCTACGTTGACATCTCCGTAGGCTGTCAGTTGAGCTAGGTCGCTGTGAAACAACACTCCTCGCGCTGCACATAAAGCTCCAATGGCAGCTAACGGCTGCAGTGTGCCAACTTCGTTGTTTGCAGCCATCACCGAGACCAAGGCTGTGTCTTCCCTCAGAGTGTCGGCAATGGCATCGGCCGAAACACGGCCGTTATTGTCGACATCGAGATAGGTGATACACCATCCCTCGCACTCTAATGCGCGAACAGGTTCCAGTACCGCCGGATGTTCAATCCGTGTCGTGACTATGTGTCGCTTCTCGGGTGCCCCGCGAGCGATGCCTAATATGGCAAGGTTGTTCGCCTCTGTACAACTTCCGGTGAAGATTATCTCTTGCGGCCGACAGCCGATGGCTTGAGCGACCTGTTCGCGCGCACGGTCCACTGCCAATGCCGCCGAGTTTCCATGCTCATGCTCAACGCTGGACGGATTGCCAAACAGAGCCTTAAGATAAGGCTCCATTGCCGCGAAGACCCGTGGGTCAATCGGGGTCGTTGCATTATGGTCGAGGTAGATCGCCGACGTTATCGCCTCCGGTACGCTCATGTTAGATTTCACCATTGGCTATAGGGACAAGATGAAGAACGTCAGAGGCCGACTTCGCCCTTACAGAAAGGGTTCCCACTCCACGATGGAGGTGGCCTCTTAGTCTTGCCAATAAGGCTTCGTCTTCGAGAGGGATATCCGATGACGGTCCCTCCTCGACCCACCGCAATAGTGCGCCGAAAAGGGCCCCAAATTCTCCAGTGAGCGTATAAGCGTTGAACTCCGAACCATCCTCATCTGGAGGTGTTGCTGTACCAATTGGCCCCTCTTCTAGAGACAGCATAATTGCCATTCGACAAAGAAGATTAGGTGTCAGCCCCGTCCGTTGCCGTAAGGAGCGCAGCTTACTGGTAGCGTCGGATGAAATCCTAAGCTTGCTGTAGTGCAAGGCGCTCTCCCCGCAGTTCTGACACCTGCCCGAAGTACCCGGGCGAAGCTGTCGTGCAGCCATCCTCTGCGTGGTAATCAAGGCGATAAGTATGTGAGACGCTAGTGCCTAAGGTGCGGAGGAGTGCATCGTCGATCTCAGTGTCAGTGGCCAGCAGGATCACTTGATGGCTCGCAACAGGAAAGTACCGTTCTATAAGATTACTACGATGCTCGGAGTCAAGCCGAGCCAAAGGCGTGTCGATAATCATCGGCAAGGGCTGCCCGCTTGTGCGGGCTAGTGCCCAGAGCATGGCGATTGCATACACCTGTTTCTCGCCAGCAGACAGCGCTGCTTTCGGTACGTTTCGGCCATTTGAATCAACCAATGTTGCCACAAATGAGTCCGACAGGTGTACGTCCGCAATCAAATCGTGCTTACGGGCAAGATGGTTAAAACACCTGACGAATTCCGTCCTAAGCTGTACCAGCTTGTGATCCAATAATCGCTGTTCATACTCTGCAAGCGCATTTGCCACCTTCGCAGCCATGGCTGCTCGATTGGCTGCGGCGGCTGTCGCGGCCTGCTCATCTAGGAGGTGGCGCCTTTCGCGCTCCAGCGTAACCAGCTGGCCCTTTATGCTCTTATAGTCGTCCTGCTTAGCTCGCAGTACTGTCTCCGTAGAACCTACGCGCTGCTCTGCGAGGCGTAGTTCATCCAATAGAACGCCGGCCGCGGCATTCTCGGCCCTCGCCAGAGCTGTTTCCAATTCGCCTAGCCGTTGTGTAAGCACGTCCAGTTCAGCCCGCATCGCAAAGGCCCTTGGACGGATTGTAGTTTCGATTTCGGCCAGCCTCGCGAGCGCGGTCGCTCCGTCCCCTAACTCTCGAAATGCCGGTGGCGCCAGCGCTTGCTCTTTGTCGCTATGCGACCACGCATTAAGAAATCGCTCCAGATCAGCCCAGTGCTCATCGGTCCAAAATGCTTTCCGATCTGATGAAGTGCCAGCCTTCCGCCTCCACACGGACAGTGTCTTTTGTAAACTGGCAGCTGACCCCTGGCGATCCTCACCCGTGCCCGCTCTAATCAAAGCACTGTGAAAATCCGCAATGAGTCGGGGAGCGAGCGCAAACGGTAACAGTCCGTTGGCGAGCTCACGTAATTCATGTTCGCGAAGGGTAATCGCCCGACAGATCTCTTCCCGTTCTCCCTCCAAACGGCCTTTCAGTGTCGCCGCCTCTCCGCCCTCGGCGATGAACCGCCGTCTGATTTGCTCGGCAGCGCGGGCCTGGGACTCGCGTTCAGATGATAGCTCAGCGACATCTTCCGCAAGCTCGATGGCACGACGTTCCAGCACACCGGCATCTCGGACCACGGCTTCCAGCCTGGCGGCCGTTCCATTGTCGCTTTCCCTCTGGTGGCGGGCCAGATACAGGCCAAGGTCTGTACGCATGCTGCTGACGAGCTCGATACCTAAGAGCCCTCGCACAGCCTCTGCTAAATGTTCGTTGTCCTCCTCGCCGTCAGCGATCTCCCTGATCTTCTCACCATCAAAGAAGAACAGCTGTGACACCCCCGGGGGAATTAGCTCCTGGAGAAAGTGATGCCACTCGTCCCGCGGCACTGCTGTGACCGCTGCTCCATCCTTATCGAGCAGCAAACTCTCGATGACAGTTTTTCCCCGTGTCGCCCATTCGCGACGTACGCGGTACCGGTGGACACTTCCGGCCTCGGCGTAATCGAACTCTATCCCGACTGCCGCGGATCCCGCGCCAGATGAACGATGCACGCGACCCTGAAGATACTCCCTGTATTCGGATTGCGCGACGCGGGCACCAAGTGCACGCCGACCATAGAGTGCTAGGCGAACAGCCTCGAGTAGGGTCGTCTTACCCGTGCCATTCTTTCCTCCGATCAGCACGATTGAGCCGTCGCCGCCTTTTCGCCGACGGGGGATAAGGTCTATCCGATTCAGGCCGGCATAGAGTCCAAAGTTTTCTAGCTCAAGACTGCGCAAAATCATTGGTCGACCTGTCCCGGCGAGGCCTGAGAAAGGAGCGAATGTTCCGCATCGTCTTCCAAGTCTACCTCAATCGTGGTGTTATCGCCGCGGTTGGTGCGGCGTTCAGCGACAATCTCATCGATATCGCGCCATTCTTGGCGGAACACTTCTTCGATCCGGGTGTGGACTGAATGCCGACGTTTCAAGCCGTGAGCGGAGCGCTCAATTTCAAGTAAACGCACCACAAGTTCTGTTGGAACGTCGTGGGCGCCGCAAATGTCATCTAGCAGTTTCCCATCATCAGCGGTAAACGTGACCGCATCCTCCATCACCCAGTCGAGATCGCGCCCCAGGACGTCACGTACGATAAGGGGGACGGTATCCGCCCAATCTCCGCGTTCGGCACGCCAAATACGTCGAATTTCATGCAGCTCCGCATCATGAATGATAAGGGGTGCCTCACCTGGAGGTGCATTGCGCTGAACTTCAATCTGCGTTTCAAGTAACTGCCGCAGGAGTTGCTTGCAGAAATCGAATGTATAAGGCCCTGGTACCGGCGTGTCCGTATCGCGGATAAAGGCGACATGACCGCTACGGCGGCGGAAATCACGATAGAGCTTTTTCTTTTCCGGTATCTGCGTTTCGGCGAGCAGATCCCTGAACTCGAGAAGCGGTTCCAACCAGCCTTCGCCGGAGTCGATCATCGCTTCCATAGACCGGTCTCGCTCTACAACTGTGCAAACCCAGCAACCGAATCGAGAATTCCCACAACTCGGCGTTGTTTTGTCGACGACGAGGGGACATTCTCCTGCCTGGGCGCTGCGGTACATGGCGACGAGCTCGCGATTGTCGTTGCCCCACGGCGACGGGGTTTGCAGCAAATAGGTCCAAACATCGTCGGTCGATAGCGCCTCAATTGGCCCATAAACAAAGGCGTTGAGGAGTGACGAATGCCTGGAGAGGGCCGAGTCCTTGATCCGGTGGAAGGACATGACCTGGGCCCGTGTGGCGCTTTCCGATGCCCGCACCCCCAATACCATAACCACCTCGCCGAACTCGGCGACGCGTTCTTTGATGAAGTCGTTGGCTGGTTCAATCTTCAGCCGTTCCGTACACCAGCGAAAACGTCTCGATGGAGCAGGATAGCCGCGCCCGATCAGGTTGACCCAAAAGCTTCGATCGATATTCGGCATCACCTTCTTCGTCGTGATCGGCAAGCCTTGCGCTTTGGCGGCCTCTTCGATGCGCTCCAAAGTCGCATCGATGTGCCGGACAATCACGGGCGTCTCAACCAACGTGTCAGAGCTGATTACATAAATCGGCTTCCGCCGTTGTTCAGGAGGCAGCTCAAGCAGCGCCAACCACACCATCTGCAGGGCACAGGTTGAATCCTTGCCGCCGCTGAAACCAACGACCCACGGGCGACTATCAGAGAGGTAGACCTCTTGGATTTCGCGATATCGTTCGGCGAGAGCCGCGCGGTCGAAAATGAAACGGTTCGCCATAAATTAGCTCGCTGCTTTCAGCGGGACATTCGGCGCCGCTCCGAATAGCTCTTCGACGTATTTTGCATCAGAAGACAGCGGTAGATCCAGCGCCCGAGTCACGACATTGGCAACCAGCCTGACATTGTTCTTCGATTTATTGATCTTGCCGGCTATGAGGGCGCGGCCGTCCCAGAGCTCCCGGTTGGCCCGTGACCAATCAATCTGACGGAGCTTTGCGAGATGCGTGGCCCAGTCTTCTGGTCGTGCCTTGATGAGTTGAGCCCCGGCGATTGCGATCGCCTGCACGGCAATCCCGTGCGCGTGGATGTAGTCACGACGAAGCTCCGCGGCGGCAACCTCGCGCGAGCCAACCCGTTGCCAATCTGGCATGTTCCGGATCACTTCCGTCCAGAAAGCGACAGTGAGGTCGCGATCCGTGGGGGCGACTGCGTTACCACGCGCTTTTCCAATCAGCTCTGCTGTGGCTTGATGGATGCTACTCAACGTGAACAGCTTCAGCGATCGATTTGAGATGCTCGTTTTCTCCAGATCCGTAAAATCCCGAAACAAGGGAATCTGGTTGACGATATCCCTCGACAGCCCGGCCAGTGTGTCTCGGTGATTGTATAGAAGCTTGATTGATTTTGTCGGCCGTACGGCATGGATGTTGAGGTCGGCGAACATTTGTTGTGAACGCGCCAAACCCCTATCTGCGAACACCACCACCGAAATGGTTTCATCTCCGATAAGCGGCCTGTCCCGGATCGCTTCCTCTATCGCGGCACGGCGGTGTTGTCCGTCGTTGATCAAGATGGTTGCCGACATTGCGATTCGCAGTTTCCCAACGGTACGGAGCGGCCCATCCATCGCCGCAGGCTCGAACACCATCTCTCCATCAACGGACGCACAGAGCGATGACAGAATATACTCGGACGGATTTTCCGTGATGTAGCGTGCTATCATCGGCACACGCGCCTTATTGAGCACGCGCTGTGCACGGAGTGCCGCAGGCACCGCTTCGTCATCGAACCGAAAAAGCCGTGGAACGACTTTCAGCGGTACCATGATTACATAATACGCCGTACCAGCTTGAATTCCGCGGATCGCGGTGAAATCGTAACTGTTGCTTTCCATCGCCAGCCTCCAAGGATGGAAGTTATTACAAGGCGGCATGGAAGTCAAAATATTCAGTTTGGACGTCAAATTTTTTGGGCTACTGTAGGAAGCGGATATCAGCAGGACGGCATGGCAGCGTCAATGTATGGTGCCTTCTGATTGCAGATGCCCATATTGCTTGAAATAAACCCTCTAGTGCCACCACTGTCGCACCATCGGATGCTCATCCTCCTGTTGTCCAAGGGAGCCAGATTCGTGCCATCTCCTTGACTGAGGCTAGGCGACCCAAAATCGCATCGAGCTTTGTAAGATCAAGGCGCACGCTACGTAAGGGTGGGGCCCCGAGGCAAGGAGTTGTTGATGGTACCGGGGAGCGAAGCATGAGGAAAGCTGGTCAACCTTCAGCCGGCCGAGTTCGGTGTATGCGCATGACTGGTGCAGATGAACCCAACGATGCCGCGGCTGGAATGACGGCCTATGATCGGCTTAGATCGTTCCTCACCGAGGGGATGTCGATGAGCCATGTCTACCAACCCCTGATGATAAAGACGATCCTTGTGGGAGGAGGCGCAGCGACACGTCGCCAGATAGCTGCGGCGTTTCTCGCTGCAGACCTCAGTCAGCTCGAATATTACGAGCAGATCGCGAAGAACTATCCGACCCATACACTAAAGCGGCATGGAATCATTGAACACCGCCAAGGTGTGTATCGACTTCCTGAGGAACTCGCGCGACTGAATGAGTGGGAGCGCGCATCGTTGGTGGCAATGTGTGACGCCAGGGTCGCCGAATACGTTGCTCTCCGACAAGCCGCTATTTGGCGTCATCGCGCACAAAATTTCGATCCGATTCCGGGGACGCTTCGCTATAAGGTTCTAATGCGGGCGAAAGGGCGATGTGAGGCTTGTGGTGTCAGCAACCAAGAGCGTGCGCTACAGGTCGATCATATCCTGCCGCGAACGCAAGGGGGCTCCAATGATCTGTCCAATCTGCAGGCACTTTGCAGCACTTGCAATGCTCAAAAACTAGATCGCGACATTACAGATTTTCACAGTGCACACGAAGCCTATCAGCTTCGTGATCCGGGGTGCCTGTTTTGCACTGTCGATCGCAGCCTAGTTGTTGTGGAGAACGAGTTGGCGTTCGCTATCAAGGACCGGTTTCCGGTGACGTCGGGCCACACCCTAATCGTGCCGCGCAGGCATGTAAGCGACTACCTCGGCCTTTGGCAGCCAGAGCTGAATGCTGTTCGGGATCTTGAACTCCGTTTGGTCCGGCACCTTCGCGACGGCGATCCGACTATCTCCGGCTTCAATATAGGCACTAACTCAGGAATATCTGCGGGCCAGACCGTTTTCCATTGCCATGTACATGTCATTCCCAGGCGTGATGGCGACGTGCTGGACCCCCGGGGTGGCGTTCGTGGCGTGATCCCCTCAAGACAGAGCTACTAATCATCTTACGATCTACCAGGGCGTTATACTACCTGCGCAAATGTAGAACGGGGGTAAACGATGCTTGATCAAGCGCAGATTGACCACGATCGAGACCTCACAGCGTTCGATCAGAATCATCAGATGTTCCGATCTCTAAATCAGCTGATGTGGCAGATCCCGATCATTGCTATGACGCTGACTGGTGGACTTTGGTTTGGCGTATCAAAGGTCGATGACACGCCGCTCTTTCAAACCTGTCTCTTGTTTCTGGCCTGTGTCGGCAATGTGGGGCTAATCGTTGTTCTCGCTCGCCTGCGCTACATTATGGGCGAGTATTTGATTTGGTTGAAGGACTTTCACCCGAGAGGCTTCGTAGCGGCAGACGGCTATGGAGTAGGGACCAACTCGCATACCGTGCGGCGGGTTTTCCAGGTTTTGCTGGGACTGGTGGCGATCGTCAGCGGTGTGCTCATGGTATCGACGGCAATGAGAATGGAATGGTACGGCAAACCGGAAGCAGCGACTCAACTGTCGCATACATTCCGAGATGGCCAAACCGACGGCGAATTGGCGCGCAGCCATGAAGTCGTTGAATCTGGCAACGCTCATGACGAGTTTGTCTAAATTTTACGTGGATAGGGAACCGGAGGGCGGCCTCGATGGCGGCTCGAGACATGAGAGAGATGTCGCCCGGATAGCTGGGAATAACCATTCTGTAAGGCTATCGAGAAGGCTACGGTCCTGCAATCTATACAGCGACGACCATCGAGTCTGATTCGGTGGCTTCGCGCCCCGCAACCACCGACAGCCAAGGCCCCGACGATCAAATGTCCATGCGACTGTTCTGATGCAAATCCTCGGACTGTGAGACCTGTATTCCGAGGTGTTGTATCAATGAGCGAGCCAAACTCCCAACGTCAGTTCGGTTGCGCCTTTGTGGCCGAGCGCGGAGGTGTTCCCATTGAAGCAGCCTGTTGGCGGTTGAAAACTGTCAGAAACTAGCTTATATTTCTGACAGTCGGAGACTCATCATGAACACGCTGGCCACGACAATCCTCGCGCACACCGAGAAACTTCCGGAAGGGGCGCCAATCTGCGCCAAGGAGTTGCTGCATCTGGGCGGCCGGGCCGCCGTGGATCAGGCGCTGTCCCGCCTGGTCAAGCGCGGCCATCTGCTGCGGGTCGGGCGTGGCGTCTATGTGCGGCCGGTGGAGGGCCGGTTCGGCGCACGCCCGCCGTCGACCTCGCAGGTCGTCGAGGCCTTTGCCGGTCTCAAGGGGGAGACGGTGGTTCCTCACGGCGCCGCAGCCGCGAACCGGCTCGGCCTGACGTCGCAGGTGCCCATTCGCGCAGTCTATCTCACGTCCGGGCCGAGCCGGCGACTGACTGTCGGTTCCCAGACCATCGAGCTTCGCCATGCGCCCCGCTGGCAGTTTGTGCTTGCCGGCCGTCGGTCCGGCGAGGTTCTTCACGCCTTGGCATGGCTCGGACCGGAGCGGGTCGGCGAGGCTCTCGCCGTACTCAAGCGCAAGCTGCCCAGATCGGAGTGGGAGGAAATCGCCTCGGTGCGATCCATCCTTCCGACTTGGCTCGCCGAAGAGGTCAGCGAGATCATCGTGAATGGCTGAGGCGTTCCTCCAGCTCTCTGTTCGGGACCAGCGGGACGCCCTGGAGTTTGCCGCTGCGGCCGGCGGGCGGCCGGTGCACCTGCTTGAGAAGGATGTCTGGGTCGTCTGGGCGCTTGCCACGCTCTTCTCCTCGCCAATCGCCAAGCATCTGGTCTTCAAAGGCGGAACCTCGCTCTCCAAGGTTTACGCGGCGATCCGCCGGTTCTCCGAAGACATAGACCTCACCTACGACATCCGGGAACTGATCCCGGACCTGATCGGCGATCGCGGCGAGGCGCTCCCGCCCAACCGAAGCCAGGAGAAGAGGTGGACCCACGAAGTCCGCGCCCGCCTCCCGCAGTGGATCGCCGAGACCGTTGTTCCCGAACTGCGCAAGGCGATTGATCGCGAGCACCTGCCGGCAACCCTGCGCTCCGAGGAAGAAAAGGTGTTCATCGACTATGAACGGTTGGTGGCCGGCTCGGGCTATGTCAGCCCGTCGGTCATGCTCGAATTTGGCGCAAGGTCGACCGGCGAGCCTTCTGAGGTTCGCAGGATCGGCTGCGATGCTGCCGATCACCTCAAGACCCTGACCTTCCCCGAGGCGTCGCCGCGCGTCATGCGCGCCGAGCGAACCTTCTGGGAGAAGGCCACGGCCGTTCATGTCTTTTGTCTCCAGCGCCGGCTGCGAGGCGATCGGGTCGCCCGGCACTGGCATGACCTCATTCGCCTGGACGATGCCGGCTACGCCGACGCAGCGTTACGGGACCGCGAACTCGCCCTGGCGGTGGCGCGGCACAAGGCGATGTTTTTCGCGGAGAAGGACGCCGAGGGCCGAGCCATCGACTACACCGCGGCCGTAACCGGGAATATCTGTCTTGTTCCTGAAGGAGCCGCGCAAGAGGCGCTGGCCGACGACTACCGGCGCATGGTCGACGACGGGTTGCTGCTCGACGATGAGGAGGCTTTCGAAGTCCTGATCGAGCGCTGTCGGAGCCTGGAGCGAAAGGCCAATGCCTAACAGGGAGAGAATGCAACGCGCGTATTGAACGAGATGCCGCTCTCCCTCGGGCACGGCGATCGAGGCTTCGAATTCTCTCGAAAAAATCTGAGGTGCAAATTTCCGGCGGGAACCCATCTGATGGATTTGACGGTCCCGGGGAAAGCGTACCAACGGGTTGGCAAGGCGATTTGGAACCCGAACCGCGCCACAAGACGGGGGTGTTGGTATCTCTGTTGGCTGGCCCGAGGCCGAGGCGAAAAGTTTTCCTTGCGGATCAATCGCTTGGAAAATTTATCGCATGCCACCCCTGCCGCCGGCTATGCAGCCAACCGACAGCGTCGTCACCGCCGACCGTCGCCCGCCATGCCCCTGTTGCGGCGGCCACATGACCATCGTCGAGACCTTCGAGCGCGGCAGGTCTCTATGGTGCTCGCGAACTGTGTTCCGTCGAATTCTTGGAGCAGCTTCGTTGCCTCGTCGAGGATCGAGGCAAGTCCTGGGCCAGGGCTTTTTGTCTCCGTCCCTCAAGAGTGCTTGCCTCGGCAAACTCCTTCCTGCAGGTTTCGGGCACGCAACCCCGGGCGCATATACCTCGATTTCTTACAGGACAGGAAGCGGCCCAAACGCCGGATATCAGTTTGACCTTCCGACACCTCGGAAACGAACCGGCGGAAGGCCGGCGATCCCCAGGTTCAGCGCAAGAAGGCGGCCAGCCATGGATGGGTTCGCTTTTGCCGGTCCCGCGCCGTCATCGTCGGCGATCGATACGACGAAGATGGTCGTCAGATCCGGTCCGCCGAAGGCCAGCTTGGTCGGCCGCTGGACGGGAAGGCGGACGGCGAGATCGACCGTTCCCTTTGGCGTGAAGCGCAGGAGTTGCCATCCCCAGACGGCGGCCACCCAATAGCATCCGGCGGCATCGACGGCCGCGCCGTCGGGCCGTCCATCGGCCTCGGCGATCGTCGCGAAGGGCCGCTTCGGTCCCAGGCGGCCGCTGTCCGGGTCGTGGTCGGCGGACCAGATCTGGCGCCGCGTCTTATAGGTATCGGCCCAATAGGCGATGCGGCCGTCCGGACTGAAGGCGATGCCGTTGGGAACGTAGAGGCCCGAGTCCAGCACCGTGACGTTGCCGTCTCCGGTGACGCGATAGAGACTGCCGACGGGGGCCAGGCCGGCTTCCGGCAGGCGCATGGTTCCGACGACGAGGCGGCCCGCCGGGTCGCAGGCCGCATCGTTGGTCCGCGTCGCCGGGTCGTCGGCCTCGATGTCGACGAAGGGCGTCGTCCGCCCGCTCGCCGGATCGAACCGCACGATTCCCCTTTGCTGGCCGACCAGCCAGGTCCCGTCGGCGGCCGGTTGCACGAAGGCCGTTTGTTCGGGAAACGGCCACTCCTTTGCCGCACCGGTCGCCGGATCGGTCTCGATGACCCGCCGGCCGACGATGTCGACCCAAAGGACCGTCTTCGTCTCGGGTTGCCAGATGACGCCTTCGCCCAAAAGGGCGCGCGCCTCGCCGATGGTCTCGACGTCGGGTGTCAGCACCCTCATGGTTCACGCCCCCGCCCGCAGATCCTTGAGGTTCTGCCGGGCGGTGGTCAGCAGCAGGCCGAGGTCCGAGCCGGCTGCAACCCAGTTGTAGCCCATGTCGAGATACTCGTCCGCGCGGGCGGCGTTCGCCGCCAGGATCCCGCAGGGTTTCCCCAAATCCGCGCACATCCCGACAGCCTCGGCCAGCTTGGCCCGGACCTCGGGGTGATCGGTCTGGCCGGCGCGGCCCAGGCTCGCCGACAGGTCGTTGGGGCCGACGAACAGGCAGTCGACGCCGTCCACGTCGGCGATCGCCTGCAGGTTGCCGACCGCTTCGGCCGTTTCGATCTGGACCACGACGCACAGTTCGCCGGCGGCGACCCGGAAGTAATCGGGCACGCTGCCATAGCGTGTCGCGCGGCTCATGCCGGCGACGCCGCGCACGCCGTCCGGCGGATAGCGGGTGGCAGCGACGGCGCGCCGCGCGTCGTCGGCCGTCTGGATGTACGGAAACATGATGGTTTGGACGCCGCAGTCGAGCACTTGCTTGACGACGACCGCGTCGTTCCACGGCAAGCGGACGACCGACGCGGCGGGCGTCCCGGCGACCGCCTGAAGCAGGGCCAGGATGCGCGGCACGTCGTTCGGTGCGTGCTCCATGTCGAGCACCACGAAATCATAGCCGCAGAAGCCAAGCGCTTCCGCGACGACGGCGCTTCCGCTTATTGCCCACACGCCGAGCATCTTGTTGCGGGCGGTCAGGCCTTTCTTGAAAGCGTTTATCGGCAGGGGCATCGAGCGGACTCCGGCGCCAGGTGTGATCGCATCCGATATCATTTCGTCTAGGCTCCCGGCGTTTCGGCTTCGATCGCGGCCTGGTCGGTGGCGCCCTCCTCGGCCCGCCGCCTGTCAAGCCAGGATCGGTAGTCGCGCCCGGCGTTCTGGATGTGCTGCACGAGAAGCCGGCAAAAGGTCTCCGTGTCGCCCGCTTCCATTTTCTCGACGATGAGCGCGTGCATGCCGGCCGACCGGTCGACCACCTCGCGGTCGTCGTGGGCCCGCGTGCGCAGGGCGCCGACCTTCGCCGAAATCAATCCGTAGGCATTGACGATGTAATTGTTGCCGCAGTCGTCGATCAGGACCTGGTGAAGCTCGGCGTCGAGCAGGCGGTAGGCCATGATTTCCTTGCGCTCGAGCGCCTTGCCCATGGCCTCGACGATGGCGCGCAACTTGCGGCAGGTCGGCGCGCGGTCGCCGGCGAGAATCCGCCTCGCCGCGGTGATTTCCAGGATTTGGCGGAATTCCGTGATCTGGTCGACCTCCGAATCCTCGATGCGGAAGATCGTCGTGCCGCGCTGCGGATCGATCTGCACCAGGCCTTCGCGGCGAAGCTCCTGCAACGCCTCGCGTACCGGCGTCTTGCTGATGCCGAGCATCTTCGAGAGCCGCGCCTCGGAAAAGCGGTCACCCAGTTTCAGCCGGCCGTCGATGATGGCGTTGCGCAGCTCGCGGAGCGCCATCTCGGTCAGTGACACCGGTCGGTTGAGTCTTTCCAGGTCCAAGTCCGGCATCCCTTTCCGTGGCGGGTTTCCGCCCAGCCTAATTCCTCGTCCGATAAAGCGATAGCACTGGCTAGACAGTATCTAACATATCAGATATTGTAAATAGCGAAGCCGGTCATATGAAGCCGGTCACACACGGGAGAAAGGCGATCCGGCCGCGCCACGCGGTCGTCTCACAAAGGGGAGAACCATGTTTGGATTCAGCAAGCACGAGCATTTGTTCGGAATGGCGGCGGCATCCCTTCTCGCCCTGGCCGCCACGACGGCCCATGCCCAGAGCGGAAAGATCACCCTGACCTTCGCCAACTGGGCGTCGGCCGAAGGGGCCACCCGGCCGGGGATCGAAAAAGTCATTGCCGACTTCGAGGCCGCCAACCCCAACGTCAAGATCAACAGCGAGGCGATTTCGTTCTCGGAAATCGCCCGCCAGCTGGTTCTGCGGGTGCGCTCGGGCAATCCGCCCGATGTCGCCCAGGTTGCGGGCAACGACACCATCCTGGTGGCGACCACCGGCGGCGTCGAGCCGCTCGATGCCTACGTCGGCACCGAGTTCAAGTCGACGCTGAAGCCCGACGCCCTGAACGGGCTTACGGTCGACGGCAAACTGATCGCCCTGCCCTGGAATCAGGCGCCGGCCGGCCTCTGGTACAACAAGACGATCCTGAAACAGGCCGGGCTGGATCCCGACAACCCGCCGGCGACCATCGACGCGCTGATGGCGGCCATGGCCGCCATCAAGAAGAGCCACCCGGACGTCATCCCGCTGGGCGTCGATACGACCAATCGCGCCTTCTCGATGAGCTCCAACTGGCCGTGGATGCGCACCTTCGGCGCAAAGCCGATCGGCGCGGATGCCACCGGCGCCACCTCGAAGGAGATGAAGGCGTATCTGTCGTGGATGCGTGAGATCGCGCAAAAGGGCTATATCGACCCCGGCCGCAAGATCGGCGAATTCCGTCCGCTGATCGCCCAGGGCAAGGTAGCCTTCCTGTGGGATCAGGTCCTGGTGCAGGGCGTGATCCAGAGCACCAACAAGATGTCCGACGCCGATTTCTACAAGACCTACGGCGTCACGGTTATGCCGGCCGGGCCGAGCGGCAAGCCGGCTTCCTTCGAGGGCGGCCACCAGCTCGTCATGTTCGCCAACAGCAAGAACAAGGACGCGGCCTGGGCATTCATGAAGTACCTGGCGACGTCGCCGGAAGCCATCCGCAACTATACGGTCAGCTATAACGCATCGCTGCCGCCACTGGCCAACGTGACCGACGCCCCGCTTCGCGCCCAGCTCGACACGCCGATCTTCAACGCCTACCGCGACAAGATCATCCCGACGCTGACGCCGCAGCCCTACGGGGCGAAGTTCGCCGCGGCGGCGACGGCGGTGATGGCCGGCGTCCAGGAGGCGGTGACCGGCACCAAGCCAATCGACGACATCGCGCAGTCCATCCAGGAACAGCTGGACCGTCGATGACATCCACGGGACCGGCCCAGATTCCAGAAACTGCCCGGCGCAAAGCCGGGCAGCTCCCCTGGCTCGACTGGATGATCTTGCCCACGATCCTGGTGCTCGCCATCGTCGTCGGCTATCCGATCATCTACACCCTCGTCCTGTCGGTTCAGGACTACAACCTGCTGAACATCGACCCGGCGGTCTTCGTGGGCGCCGAGAATTACCGGAACATCCTGACCGACAGGATTTTCTGGCAATCGCTCGCCAATACGGCGGTCTATACCTTCGGCAGCGTGGGGATCGCGACGCTGATCGGCCTCGCCATGGCCCTGCTCATGGAGAACCTCGGCGGCGCCGGTTTCCGTGTCATCCGGGCCCTGCTGGTGACGCCGTGGGCGGTGCCGTTCGTCGTCGTCGCCTTCCTGTTCCGCTACATGTATGCGCAGAAGGGCGGCATCATCAACGCGATGCTGACCGGGCTCGGCATCATCGACGATCCCATATCGTGGCTCAACGTGGCGTCGCTCGCCATGCCTTCGGTGATGGTCGCCAACATCTGGGCGATGGCCCCGTTCTTCTTCCTGCTGCTCAGCGCGACGCTGGCCGGTATCCCCGTCGAGGTGATCGAGTCGGCACGGGTCGACCGGACGCGGACCTGGAGCATGATCTACCACATCAAGCTTCCGTACCTGCGCAATCCGCTGCTGATCGGCAGCCTGCTGATGATCATCGCCAACTTCAACGATTTCGCGAAGATCTGGGCGATGACCCAAGGCGGCCCGGGCTACAGCACGTCGACCCTGGTGATCTACGTCTACCGGGTCGCCTTCGAGAACTTCGAATTCGGCTATGCCTCGGCGCTCGGCGTCCTGTGGCTGGCATTGCTGTTCATCTTCGCGCTCGCGTACATGCGCGCTTTGCGGACGGATTGATCATGACGAAACAGGAAAACGGCCAAAAAGGATTCTGGCGGCACTCCGCGCGCGTCGTCCAGTTCGTGGCCATCGGCTTCGCGCTTCTCTGGACGCTGGCACCGGTCTATTGGATGCTGGCGACGTCGTTCAAGTCCGAGCTTGAAGCGACGCGGCTCGATCCGACGCTTTGGCCCCACGACCCGACGCTGGCCAACTACATCGGGCTTGCCGGGACCAGCCTGCCGTTCCCACAGTTCTTCCTGAACACGATGGTGGACTGCCTGCTGACGGCGGTGATCGCGGTGGTCATCGGCACCCCGGCGGCCTATGCGCTGTCGCGGGCGAAATTCCGTTTGCGGAAGCCGTTCGGCTATACGGTGCTGATCTTCAGGATGTTGCCGATGGTCGTCCTGCTGGCGCCGCTCTATCTGATGCTGCTGCACGCGCGCCTTCTCGACACCCATTTCGGCCTCATCGTGGGGTTCACGACGTTCGGCCTGCCGTTCGCCGTATGGATGATCAAGAGCTTCATCGATGCCGTTCCCATCGAAATCGAGGAAGCGGCGCGCGTCGACGGCTATCCGCGTTGGCAGGTCGTTCTGCGCGTCGTCGTCCCGCTCATCGTCCCCGGCCTGCTGACCACCGGCACCTTCGTGTTCATGGATGCCTGGAACAACCTGATCTACCCCCTGACCTTCATGACGACGCTCGATAAGCAGACCCTTCCGGCCGCCCTGGTGCTCACCTTCACCGGGCAGTTCAAGACGGACTGGGGTGGCATGATGGCCGCCGCGACCGTGACGACACTGCCCCTCATGATAGCCTTCTTCGCCGTGCAACGCTCGATGGTGCGCGGCCTGACGGCGGGAGCGGTCGCCGGTGCCTGATCCTCATTCATCAGTTCAGGGGGCCCGACGCTTCGACGGCATGACGGCCCTCGTCACCGGCGCCGCCGGCGGCATCGGACGCGCCGTCGCCGGCCGTCTGGCGCGCGAAGGCTGCCGGGTCATGTTGACCGGCCGCAACGGGGCTGGATTGGACGAGGCGGCGAAGGTGCTGTCGGCCTTTTCCGACGTCGCCGCCCTCAAGACCGATCTGACCAACGCGGCCGACCGCGACGCCCTAGTGCCGGCCGTCGTCCAACGCTGGGGCCGCATCGATGTCCTGATCAACAATGCCGCCGATCACGGCTCGCGGGTTCCCTTTCTGAAAACCGATGACGCGGAATGGGAACGCGTGTTTGCCACCAATGTGACGGCTGCGGCGGCTCTTTCGCGTGCCGCGGCGCGCGACATGGCTCTCCGTGGCATGGGGGCCATTGTCAACGTCGGTTCGGTCCAGGCGGATCTGCCGGTGCCCACCTACTCGGCCTACGTGGCCAGCAAGGGCGCCATCCTGACCCTGACGCGCACCCTGGCCGTCGAACTGGCGCCGCATGGAATCCGGGTGAACATGGTGACGCCCGGCGTCATCGCCACCGACGCCTTTCTGGCCAATCTGGCCAATGCCCGCCACCAAGCCGGAACGACCGCGGCGTTGCTCGGGCGGCACGGCACGGCGGATGAGTTGGCGGCGGCGGTCGCCTTCATGGCTTCGCCCGAGGCCTCCTTCGTGACCGGGGCGGTGCTAACCGTCGACGGCGGGCGCAGCATCAGCCGCCGCCTCGATCCGTTCCAGGTCGAATACGGCGAACCCGCCAGTACAAGCGATGGACATTCCTGATGGCCAAGATTTCCCTCCGCAGTATCGAAAAGCGTTTCGGCTCGGTGACCGTTCTCAAGGACTGCAGTCTCGACATCTCCGACCGCGAATTCATCGTTCTGGTCGGACCGTCGGGATCCGGGAAAACCACGCTGCTGCGCATCGTCGCCGGTCTGGAGTCGATTTCCGAAGGTGACATCCATTTCGACGACGTCCGCGTCAACGACGTCGACGTCGGCGATCGCGACATCGCCATGGTCTTCCAGAACTACGGCCTCTATCCGCACATGTCGGTCTACGACAACATGGCCTTTGGCCTGCGCCGGCGCAATCTGCCCAAGGCCGAGATCGACGGCCGCGTCAGGCGTGCCGCGGATATGCTCAATATCGCGCCGTATCTGGACCGCCGGCCACGGCAACTCTCGGGCGGACAGCGACAGCGCGTCGCCCTTGGCCGCGCCATCGTCCGCGACCCCGCGGTGTTCCTGCTCGACGAGCCGCTTTCCAATCTCGATGCCCACCTTAGGGTCCAGATGCGTTCCGAGATCCTGAAGGTCCATCGGGCCGTCGGGGCGACGGCGATCTACGTGACCCACGACCAGGTCGAGGCCCTGACCATGGGCGATCGCATCGTCGTCATGCACGAGGGGCGCATCCAGCAGGTGGGAACGCCGGACGAACTCTACGATCTGCCGGTCAATCGGTTCGTCGCCTCGTTCATCGGGACGCCGGCCATGCGTTTCCTGTCGTGCCGGATCGAACGATC
Organism: Shumkonia mesophila; assembly: GCF_026163695.1. Taxonomy (NCBI): domain Bacteria; kingdom Pseudomonadati; phylum Pseudomonadota; class Alphaproteobacteria; order Rhodospirillales; family Shumkoniaceae; genus Shumkonia; species Shumkonia mesophila. The sequence continues at coordinate 58,004 of NZ_JAOTID010000015.1, forward strand.
GGGCGATGGGGTGGTGCTCGACGCCGATCTGGCGCGCATCCGCCTCGACGCGAAAAAGATGAAGGCCCTGGAACGGACGGCGTCGCCATCGGTCACCGTCGGCATCCGTCCCGAGCGCATGACCCTTGTCGACGGCGATGAAAAGGATCACGCCGTCGTCGTTCGCGGCACCGTGGACATGGTCGAGATGCTCGGCGCCGAGCAATATGTGCATTTCGTGTCGGGCGATGCGACGCTCAACGCCCGGGTGCCCAGGGAACAGCATATCAAGGTCGGCCAGCCCGTCGCCTTCGCGACGACATGCCCCCATCTGTTCCTGTTCGATGACCATACTGGTGTGACGCTCTTCTAGATTCGTCCCCACCAGCCCGAGACCTTGTTGCGAGTTCGCCGATGCCCCGCATTTCCGAGATCACCACCTTCCGCGTTCCGCCGCGATGGATCTTCGTCAAGGTGTCGACCGATGACGGCCGCACTGGATGGGGCGAGTCCATTATCCCCAAACGGGCGGGCGCCGTCGTCGCGGCCATCGCCGATATGGCGGCGAACCTGAAGGGAATGGATGCGAACCGCATCGAGGATATTGCCCTGCGGCTGCGCAAAGGGGCGTTTTTCCGCCACGGACCGGTCCTGGCGACCGCGGCGGCCGGCATCGAACAGGCGCTGTGGGACATCAAGGGCAAGGCCAACGGGCTTCCCGTCCACGAATTCCTGGGCGGCAGTGTCCGGAATCGGCTGCGCGCCTATGCGTGGATCGGCGGCGACAGCCCCGCCGATGTCGTCGGGCACGCGCGGACGCGCACCGAGCAGGGCTTCACGGCGGTGAAGATGAACGCCACCGGCGTCATCGAGCGCATCGGCGACCTAGCCGCGATCGATGCGGCGGTGGCCCGCATGGCCGCCTTGCGGGACGCCTTCGGCAACGACCTCGATGTCGCCCTCGATTTTCACGGCCGCGTTCCCCGGTCGGCCTTGAAGCCGCTGCTGGCTGAATTGGAGCCCTACCGCCCGATGTGGATCGAGGAACCCCTGACGCCGGAAAACGAGGATACGTTCAAGGTGCTGGCCCAGGCGGCAAGGTCGATCCCGATTGCCACCGGCGAACGTCTGACCTCCCGATGGGAGTTCAAGCGCGTTCTCGACAGCGGCGCCGTCGACATCATCCAGCCCGACGTTTCGATGACCGGCCTGTTCGAGATGGAGAAGATCGCCCGGTTGGCGGAAATCTACGACGTCGCGGTGGCGCCGCATTGTCCCAACGGCCCCATATCGCTGGCCGCCTCGCTGCAGGTCGGGTTCTGCTGCGCCAACATCGTCATCCAGGAGCAGAGCCTCGGCCTTCACTATCACGCCGGCTATGCCGGCCTTCCCCCCGGCGATCTCCTCGACTACGTCGTCGATCCCGGGCCGCTGAGCGTGGTCGACGGGGCGTTCCAGGCCAACCCGGCACCGGGTCTGGGCATCGCGCTGGACGAGAAAACCGTAACGTCGCGGGATGGGGAATGGCGGCTGCCCGACGCCGACTGGACCCACGCCGACGGCACCTACGCCGAATGGTGAGTGGGCCGAAGTGGCGTTCGGAGCCTCCTTCGTGGAATGGTACGCCGAGGAAGCCCGGCGCATTTACGGTAATATCATTCCACAGTCCCAGAACGACAATGCCTGATCGTCATCAAGGATCTGATCGGCGTAGTGGCGGCGATCACGTTCTGGAATTTCCAAACGCGATGATCGCCCGGAAATGCGGCCCTGCCCATGCGGTGGGACGCACGGTCGTGGCCAAGCCAGCCAGCGCGACGTCCCGTCAAATCTGATTTGGGCCGGAGTGGGTTCGGGCGATCAGGCAATATTGTGCTAAGTATTTGTTTTTTAGGAGTTATCTTAAAATTTTCTGAGTTCCCGCTTTTATCACCCCTATAGCGATGTCCTGTCCACTTTCTGCACGGCACTGCTGGCGAGCCGTCAGCGGAATGACCTTCTTGACTATGTGGCTATTTCGTATATAGTCGATTGTATACAGTCGACCGGACAACGGAGCGTCCTTGACCATGACACCGGGAACGTTGGGAAGACTCGGCTCGCAACACAAGAGCCTGGTCACCGAGATCGTCGAGCAGCTCGAATCGCGGATCATCTCGGGTGAGTTGAAGCCGGGGGAACGCCTGGTCGAGCAGACGCTGTGCGAGCAGATGGGGGTGAGCCGCTCTCCGCTGCGCGAGGCCTTCCGCCTGCTGGAGAACCGGGGCTTCGTCAAGAAGGAGGCGCGCCGCGGCGTCACTGTGGCCCAGGCCTCGCTCAAGGAAGCCATCGACGTCTACGTGATCCGCGCCAACCTGGAGAGCCTGGCCACCCACCTCGCGGTCAGGCGCAACGACCCCGGGCTCGTCCGGGTGCTCAAGGAGCTTCACGAAAAGATGGTCCAGGTCGCCGGGAAGGACGACCGCAAGACCTACTACCGCCTGAACGCCGAGTTCCACTCGGCGGTCATCCGCGCCTGCGGCAACGAGCAACTGATCGACATGCTGGACGTCTTCGGCAAGCACACCGCCCGTTACCGCCTGCAAGTCCTTTCGATGCCGGGCAAGCTTGAGGAGTCGGTGAAGAAGCACGGCGCGCTCATCCGCTCCATCGAGCTCGGCGACGCCGAACGGGCGGAGGCGCTGCGCAAGGAATCCATCCTCGAGAACATCGCCCTCCTGGAGCAACACCTGGAAGAAAAAAAGGGGACGACATGAAAATAGATCCCGACAAGTGCACGTCCTGCCTGTCGTGCATTCCCTACTGCCCAATGAACTGCATCGCCGAAGGGGACGACGGCACGGCGATCGACGAGGACGAGTGTGTGGACTGCGGCGTGTGCCGCAACGTCGAGGTCTGCCCGGAAGAGGCGATCTACATGCCCGCCGAGGCGTTCGAGTATCCGCGCGCCATCCGCATGCAATTCAGCGACCCCAGCGTGCAGCACCCCAACCTGAAGGCCTGGGGCCGTGGCACCGAGGAGGCCAAGACCAACGACGTGACCGGCAAGTTCGGCAAGGGCGACTACGGCATGCTCTTCGAGTTCGGCCGACCGGGAACGGGAGCGCGATTCCGGGAAATCGAGAAGATCACCACGGCGATCTGCGCCATGGGGATCGACATTCTCGAGGACAACCCGATTTCCGGCCTCATCGCCGACAAGACGACCGGCACAATCAGGCCGGAGTTCCGGGACGAGAAGATCCTCTCGGCGATCCTCGAAATCCGCATCGACGATAGCCAGCTGGCGGCCGTCGTGGACAAGGTCATTCCGCTTCTCGACGACGTCGACACGGTGGTTTCCGTCGGGCTGGTCAGCCGCTTCGACGACAACGACGAACTGCCGGTGATCGGCGCGCTGCGCTCGCTCGGCATCACGCCCAGACCCAACGCCAAGATCAACGTCGGCCTCGGCCGGCCGATCGTCGAATAGCCGAGGAACCGGACATGAGCCATTCCCTGCATCGCTTCGGCAAGCCCGAAGACCTGAAGAACGACTTCTGCATCTATTCGCGCGCCGCCAAGGGCATCAACCGCGACGACTGCGGCGACAAGCTGCGCCGCACGCTGGAGATCTACCTCAAAAACGACGTCGTCAACTTCGGCTCCAGCCATGCCGGGCGAAACTACCTCTCGGGACTCAAGCCCGATGAGTACGCCAAAACGCTGGACAATTCCTATGGCATCATCGCCACCTTCGCCGACCGCAATGCGGTCAAGGGCGTGCTCGCCCAGCTGAAGGAGGTGGCGCTCGGCATCTCGGTCGTCGTCAGCGGCCTGATCGACGAGGTCAAGCAGATCGCCTACGAGGTGGGACTCAGGCCCCACACCGCGCTCCTGTCGCTCGGCATCTACGGCAAGCGCTCGCTGCTGCCGGCCGACGACGTGCTGGCGGTGACGACCATGTGCGGGCACTCGCTGGTTAGCGCCGCGCTGGCCCGCGAGGTCATCGACAAGGTGAAGAAGGGCAAGCTGACGCCGGAGCAGGGCGCGCGGACGCTGGCGCGCCCCTGCCCGTGCGGGATTTTCAATACCAAGCGGTGCGCCGAGCTTCTGGAAAAGCAGAGGAGCACCGCCCAGTAGCCGGAAAGGCGATCCGGCAAGCGGCCGCCCGGCGGCCGACCACCATCGTCATCGTCTCAACGAACTGTCCAACAACGAACGGGAGGAGACTATGAACGTAAGGAGACGGCATCTTTCGCAACTGACCGGCACGCTGTGCGCCGCCGGCCTTCTTGTCGCCTCGACCTCGGGGGTATTGGCCGCCGACACACCAGCCTATCCGGTGAAGACGGTCACGCTGATCACCCATTCCAGCCCAGGCGGCGGCAGCGACCTGTTCCTCAGGCAGATGATCAAGTACCTGGGCCCGCAAATGGGCGTCACCTTCGTGGTGAAGAACGTCCGCGGCGGCGGCGGCGCCAAGGCGTTGGCCGAACTGGCCAAGCTGCCGCCCGACGGCTCGGCCTTCTACGCGACGACCGACACCTGCATCCAGACCCCGATGTTCGGCAAGGTCGAATACACCATTCACGACCTCGAACCCGTGGTGAATGTCTTTGAGGACCCCGAGGTCATCTACACCCGCAAGGACAGCCCGCTGAAGAGCCTCAAGGATGTCATGGCGGCGGCCAAGAAGGACCCCAAGAACGCCAAGTGGGGCGGCGGTACGGCGACCGAACTCGGCCGCCAGGTTCTCGAACGGCTCAAGGAGATTGTCGGCGTCGACCTGCCGATCGTCTCCTTCGAGGGCGGCGGCGACGCCATGATGGCCGTGCTGAACGGCAGCATGGACATCGCGGTCGGCGAGCCGGGCGAGGTTTCGGCGCAGTTGGAAGCCGGCAAGATCCGCCTGCTGGCGGCGTTCACCGAGCAGCGCCTCGCCACCTATCCCGACGTCCCGACCGCCAAGGAGCAGGGCGTCGACCTGGTGCTGACCAAGTTCCGCGGCCTGACCGGGCCGAAGGGCCTGCCGACCGACGTCGTCAAGGCTTGGGAAGAGGCCATCCCCAAGCTGTTGGCCAACCCGGAATACAAGAAGGCCTACGACGAGGACAGCCTGATTCCGGCCTTCAAGGACCAGAAGGCCTTCCAGGCCTATCTGGCCAAGACCGAGGTCGACCTCAAGACCTACCTCACCAAGATGGGCGTCATCAAATAGCCGGCGGAAGGGCCGTTTTCAAGGGGGCGGGGGGAGTCTTCCCCGCCCCGCTGGAACCTTCGCCGGGCTCGCCGATGGGGGACAAGAGCAGGAGCAGGAGTTGCACCATGCGCAGGGATTGGATCGCCGGACTGGTCTTTCTGGGGCTCGCGGTCGCATATTACGTCTTCGCCGATGACATCCCGCGGAGCCAATTGAGTGACGTTGTCGGCGCCGCGTCCTATCCCAAGCTCCTGGCGGTGTGCCTGGGCGGGCTCGCCGTGCTTCTCGTGCTGGCCGGCCTCGCCGCCAAGCCCGCGGCGGCGTCCGAGGCAACGCGCAAGGAGCGGGCGGCCAAGGACCTGCGAGGGTTCTACCGGGCGGGCGGCACACTGGCGCTTGGCATCGGTTTCCTGCTGATCATCAACTGGGTCGGCTACGCGGTGACGGTGGCCCTGCTGCTCGCCGCCATGCTTCTCTACAACCACATGAAGCCCGGATGGCGCATGGTCCTTTTCGCGGCGGCCGGCGGCGGCGGCTTCTGGCTGCTGTTCGGCGTCGTCTTCGACGGCGCGGTACCGGCCGGAATCTGGCCGAAACTGTTCGGAATCTGAGGACGAGGCCATGGAACAGATCTTCTCGATCATCTTCGACGTCATGACCGGCACGCCGGCCCTGATTGGCGCCGCCATCGGCATCACCTGGGGCATCATCGGCGGCGCCCTGCCAGGCATCTCGCCATCCATCTCGATGGCGCTCATCCTGCCGCTGACCTACACCATGCAGCCGGTGGTCGGCATCATCACGCTGGCCGCGGTCTACTGCGGCGCCGAATACGGCGGTTCGATTCCGGCGATCCTCATCAGCACGCCGGGCACAAATGCGGCCGGCGCCACCGTCATCGACGGCTACCAGATGCAGCTCAAGGGCCGGGGCGGCGAGGCCCTCGGCATCTCGCTGGTCAGTGGCGTGATCGGCGGCCTGGTCGGCTTGGTCCTGCTGGTCACCCTGACCGGCTGGCTGGCGGACGCGGCACTGCTGTTCCGGCCAGCCTCCTATTTCGCCATCGGCATCCTGGGCCTTTCGGTGATCGCCAGCCTGTCCGAGGGATCGCTCGTCAAGGGCCTGATCTCCGGCATCCTCGGCCTGATGATCGCCACCGTCGGCAACGACCCGATCTCGGGCGTCAACCGCTTCACGTTCGGCTCGGTCGACCTGATCTGCGGGTTCGGTCCGATCCTCATCATGGTCGGCCTGTTCGCCGTCAGCGAGCTGTTCAAGGAGAGCGGCCAGGCCTCGTGGCCCAAGGCGCAGGCGGCAACGAAGATCAAGCTTCCCAGCTTCACCCTGTGGCGCAAGCGCTTGGCCATCCCCCACCTCATCGGGGTGATCGTCGGCACCATCGAGGGCATCGTACCGGGCGCCGGCGGCACCGTCGCCGCCTTCATCTCGCGCAACGAGGCCAAGCGCTGGTCGCGCCACAAGGAGGAGTTCGACCACGGCAGCGTCGAGGGCGTGGCCGCACCCGAGTGCTCAAACAACGTGGTCACCTCGACGTCGCTCATTCCGCTGCTGTCCTTCGGCATCCCGGGGTCCAACTCCTCGGCCATCCTGCTCGGCGGCATGCTGCTGCACGGGCTCCGGCCCGGGCCAATGATTTTCGTGCAGAACCCGGAGGTGGTGTACGGCCTGTACGGCGGCCTGTTCTTCGCCAACCTCTTCCTGCTGGTCATCGGTCTCGTCTCGGTGCGCGGCGCCCTGTGGCTGGTCAACCGGCCGAAACCTTACGTGCTGGCCGTCGTCTACGTGCTCATCTTCTCGGGCGCCTACTCGCTCAACCACAGCCTGTTCGAGCCGACCGTGGTGCTGATCATGGGCGTGGTCGGCTACCTGCTGCGCTACATCGGCCTGTCGCCGCTGCCGATGGTGCTGGGGGTCGTACTCGGCTTCATGGTTGAGACCAACTTCCGCCGCTCGCTGCAGATCTCACAGGGCGACTACGGCATTTTCCTCGGCGATCCGGTGAGCATCATCCTCTTGACGCTCTCCTTCGTCTTCGTCTCGGTATCGATCTATCGAATGGTGCATGAATCCAGAAAACAAGCCTGACATCGGTGCCGAGGCCTTGACGGATCTCAAGAGCCACTTCTGCCTGGGTGCCGTGCTGCTGATGATCGGCGGCGCCCATCTCGTTCCCGAAACGGCGGACTTCGACCGGGCGAAGCTCGTCCTCATCGGCATCCTGGCCTCGGCCATCCTGCTGTGGTCGTTGGAGGTGCTGGACGCCGCGGTCAGCGCGCTGCTGGTCATGGTGGCCATGGTGCTGAACGGCATCGCCCCGCTGTCCAGGGTGTGGGGCGAAATGGGCGATCCCATCCTCGGCCTCATCGTCGCCGTCTACGTCGTCGCCTTCGCGGTGAAGAAGAGCGGGCTGGACCGGCGCATCGCGCTCGCCATCATCGCGGCGGCCGGCGGGCGGGCCGGGCTGGTCCTGCTCGCCGTCATGGCCACCACCTACGTCTTCGCCTTCTTCATCCCGACGGCGATGGGCCGCGCCGCCATCCTGCTGTCGGTGGCCGGCGGCCTGACCGGCGCCGGCGGGATGACCGATCGCAACCTGCTCAAGGGGGTGTTCATCGGCATCCCCTACGTCTCGCTGCTGGCCAGCAGCGCGACCATCACCGGCGCCTCGGGCATGGTCTACGCGGCCGGCCTCTTCGCAGGCCAGCTCGGCTTCTCCTGGAGCTACATGGCCTGGCTCGCCGCCTTCACGCCGATCGCGCTCGTCACCCTCGCCCTTTCCTGGGTCCTCCTGCTGTGGCTTTTTCCCCCGCAGCGGGGCGAGGAGGCGGCGTTGGCCGAGGGTCTCCGCCGGCAGCGCGCCGACCTGGGCAAAGTGACGCCCGGGGAATGGAAGGTCCTGGCGATCCTGTTCCTCATGCTGGGCGGCTGGATGTCCCACGACCTGTACGGCCTGGACACCGCCACCGTCGCCCTGGTGGCGGCCGTACTTTTCTTCCTGCCCGGCATCGAGATCATCCGCTGGCGGGAAACGGCCAAGGCGGTCAACTGGGGCAGCCTGGTGCTGTTTGCCTGCGGGCTGGCGCTGGCCGACGCCATGGCGGCGACGGGGCTGGCCAAGACGTTGGCGCTGCATCTCGCCAGCCTGCTCGACGGCGCCCCGCTGTGGGCCGCCGCCGCCGGGGTCGCCCTCCTGATGGCCCTAGTCCGCCTCGGCCTCAATAACATCACCTCAGCCCTGGCCGTAGCCTTGCCGGTGGTGTTCTCGCTGGCGCCGGGCCTCGGCGTCAGCCCGGTATGGCTGGGCATGGTGGCGATCGCCGGCAGCTGCCTCGCCTTCCTGCTGCCCAGCCAGTCGATCGCCACGCTGGCCAGCTACGGCATGCGCCATTTCGGCATGCGTGACCTGCGCCGCGCCGGTCTTGGCGTCACCGGGCTGCTGGCCCTGGCCATCGTTCTCGCGGCTCTGTACTATTGGCCGTTGATCGGCTATTCACCGGCATAGGAGGTTTCGGCGGGATGAGCTTGCAACCGTCTTGCCTTTCGGTCCAGCTCGCAGCATGTTCCCGTTGGACGGGTTACCGATTCCAGAAGTGGCGCACAACAGTCCGCTCAGTTATTCCGTGCGAGGTCCGGTGTTGGGAAACAGCAGCCCTGACCTGTGATCGACCGCCAGCCGCTACCTCACTGCTCGCACCCCTCCCGCGCAGCGCGTTCGTTCTCCGTCCGCTCTCTTCAGTTCGAGTTGAATAACACCGTACCATCCTCCTTGCCACTATTGGACCAGGAGGAGAAAGGCTATGGGGCATTCCGAATATGATCCGGGCGCACAAGATCGGCGGCCCTGGAATGTATGCCGAAAGATTGGCGCCAAGCGTGCGCTGAAGCCCCAGCAAGTCTGGGCTATCAGGTTCTGGTTGGATCGAGGGCGCAGACTGCATGACCATGCGATGTTCGATTTGGCGATCGACAGTAAGCTTCGCACCGCCGGAGGCCGCAAAAAAGAATGGAAGAGGCTTTGAGTGGCTGACCTTCATGCATAACGAAGATGAATCAGGGACCGGAAGATCGCGGATAGAGAACAGCCGTGTATCTGTAGTGGGTTGGGTGGTAGGCGCCCTGGTATAGTTCCAGGGGCACTAGCGACGAGTCGTAAAAAATCCGTGTGATTCTTAGCAAGGCCGTCCCCTCGGCAACGTCAAGGTGCGCCGCGAGGGCCTTGTCCGCGATGATCGGCTCGACGACCTGCTTGGCATGATCGATCCTGCGGCGGGACACGGCCTCGACCGCATGGATCGCTCCTTTTGCCTTGATCAGGGTGTCGGCCGACAGCAAGCTGCCAACCTCCGGCGGGAAATAGTACCGGATGTGGACGAGCGGCCCACCGTCCGAGGAATAGTTGATGCCTTCGATCATCTTGTGCCGCCTGCGCTCCGAGATCTCCGCGAATTCCAGAACGTCCGCCGGAGGCACGATGTCGGCTTCGCGCGTCACCCGGAAATAATACGGCATCAGCACGTCCTCGATGACGCCAGTGAGCGTCACCGACCAGTGTCGATGTCGATCCTCCGAGACGAAGGTGCCACTCCCCTGTCGACGCACCACCAGATGGCGTCCGACCAGTTCATCGAGCGCTCTCCGCACAGTGATCCGGCTGACGCCAAACATTTTGCAGAGGGCATGTTCGCTGGGCATGGGGGCGCCGGGCTTGAACTCGCCTGCGGCTATGCGGTCACCGAGCTTGTCGGAGATCTGTCTGTAGAGCGGGACCAAGCTGCCAGTGGGCTTGTCGATCAAGGCCATTGCACGTCCAAAGTTGTTATGACAACATGTCGACATGATAACGAAGCTCACGGACATATTGCACCGGGCTTTGCCTAGAGGAAAGAGAATCCGATGAAGTTGAGGCCGGGCTACGACGTGATTGTGGTCGGTGGCGGTACGGCAGGCGCCATCGCCGGCATCGCCGCAGCAAGGACGGGTGCACGGACGCTGGTCGTTGAGCAGTATGGCAGTCTGGGCGGTGTGCTGACGTTAGGCATGTCTCTTAAGGGCGTTTGGGACGGGCAGGGCCGAAAGGCCCTCGGGGGCATCGGCGAAGAATTGATCGAAGGGGCAAGGGCGATGGACGGCGCCACGGATGTCGCCCACCATCCGCGCCACGGTTCCGTTATGGGGCAGGACCCGGAAGCCGTGAAACTCAAGCTTCTTGAAATGGTTGGCACGTCCGGCGTGCATCTCTTGCTTCACAGTTTCCTTATCGACGCCTTGATGGAAAAGAGCGGGATTCAAGCGATCCGCGTCGCCAACAAGGCTGGTATCGAGATTATTCCCGCCAAATGCTTCGTCGATTGCACCGGAGATGGTGATCTTGCTGCCAGATCTGGCGCGGCCTTTTGGCGCGGAAGAGAGAGCGATCAGGCGATGCAACCGGTATCGGCTATCTTTCGCGTGGGCGGGGTCGACTTGGATCAGACGTGGGCCTATCTGGAGGAGCATCCGGAAGACTTCGAGGCGCCCGATGGGCAGGTCGGCGGCGAGTATACCGTCGGGAAGTTCCGCAACGTGCCGGGAACGGGTGCGGCTGGCTTCAAAAATCTCATCCGCAAGGCGCGCGAGGCGGGCGATTATCATATCCCCCGGGACGACATGGGTTTCAACCCGATGCCGGGGCGTCGCGAGGTGACCATCAACCTCACCCGCGTGCACGGCGTCGACGGTACGGACCCCGACGATCTCACCCGGGCGGAAATAGAATCCCAACTGCAGACCCTCGAAGGCGTCCGTTTCCTTCGAAAGTATGTTCCCGGTTTCCGGGATTGCTATGTCGTTTCCAGCCCCTTTCAGGTCGGTATCCGCGAAACCCGCCATATCCAGGGGGCCTACGTACTGACTGGCGATGACGTGCGCCAGGGCCGCGACTTTCACGATCAGGTGGCGCGGGGCGCCTATCCGTTGGATATCCACGACGTCGGAAAAGACGATAAGGAATCGCAAAGCAAGGTGGATGGCGGCGGGACGGATCTCTCGAAGATCAATCGTTCATACGGTATTCCGGCGCGCTGCCTGGTGCCTCTGGGCATCGACAATCTCACCGTCGCGGGAAGAACCCTGTCAGCCACCCATGCCGCCGCTGCCTCGGCGCGTGGACAGCCGGTTTGCATGGCGACCGGCCATGCCGCCGGTACCATCGCCGCGATGTCGGCCATAAAAGACATTCCGCCATCCCAGCTTTCGATCGCCGACGTTCGGGATGTATTGCGAAAACAAAAAGCGGTGATCGATCTTGAATAACATAGAGCAGCCAAGGGGCTGCCCGGGCAAAGGAGGACACAGAATGATGCGTAAACTCGCACTCGCCCTTGTCGGACTGTTGGCGCCGACGCTTCTGGGAGCCGCACCGGCCGTCGCCCAGGACTATCCAAGCCGCACCATCAGACTCATCGTTCCCTATCCGCCCGGCGGCTCTGCCGACCTCATTGGCAGGATGCTGGCGGATCAGTTGACCGAAAGGATGCGCCAAACGGTGATCGTCGAGAACCGGGGCGGTGCCTCGGGGGCGATTGGCAGCGAGGCGGTGGCGCGCGCCAAGCCCGACGGCTATACCGTGCTGATCGGCATCGCCGATACGCACGCCATCGGTCCTGCCGTCAACAAGAACCTCCCCTACCATCCCATCAACGATTTCGAACCGATTTCCCTTCTGGCGACGCAGCCGCTCGCTCTCGCGGTCGGCCCCGCAGTCAAGACCGACACGCTGGACGCCTTTGTCAAGGCGGCGCAGGCCGCTCCCGATGCGATATCCTACGCCTCGAACGGGGTGGGCGGCATTCAGCACATGGCCATGGAATCAATCGCTTCCATGGCAAAGTTCCAACCGTTGCACGTGCCGTTCCCGGGGTCCGGACCGGCCATGGCCGACGTCATCGGTGGCCATGTCGACGCCATCTTCATCAGCCTTCAGGGCGGTGAGGCTCTTTTCAAGGCGGGCTCTCTGCGGGCCCTGGCCATCGGCGCCCCAAACCGCCTGCAGGCCGCGCCAAGTATCCCGACTTTTGCAGAACTGGGCTTTCCGGATTTCATGGCCCAGCAATGGTACGGCCTGTTCGCCCCGAAGGGGCTGTCGACGGAGATCGTGGATGTCCTCAACAAGCAGGTCGCGGTGTCGATGAAGGACCCCAAAATCGCCGACAAGCTCGGGGCCGCCGGCACGACGGCAATCGGCAGCGCCAGTGCCGAATTCGCGACCTTCCTCAAGGATCAGGTCGTGATGTGGGACAAGGTCGCGACCGAGAACAACATCACGGTCAAGTAGAGCGGCCCTAAACGCCGAGCAGGTTCGGGACTGGCCCTGAGGAGGGGCCGGTCCCGAGCAACTGGAAAGGTTGAATCGTGTTACAGCGCGATTATCGCGATATGGTCGCCGGGGCGACGTTGTGTGCGCTCGGGATGTTCGTGGCTCTTTACTGTTCCGCCAATTACAGCCTGGGATCGCTGACCCGGGTGGGACCGGGGATGCTGCCGACGGCACTTGGGGTCCTTTTGGCGGTCATGGGTGTGACGATCGCCGCCCTTGCCGTCTTCCGAAGCGGCCCGCGGGTTTCCGTCGAGGGGCGTCCGGCCTTGGCCGTCATGGCTAGCGTCGCGGCATTCGCGGCAGGCGTCGACCTGGCGGGGCTGGTCCCGGCGATCGCCCTTCTCACCCTTATCGCCAGCCTTGGAAACAGCACCCTGGGGGCGACGAAGGCCATTCTTCTGGCCGCCGTTCTTAGCCTGGTTGGCACCCTCATCTTCCGCGTCGGCCTTGACCTTCCGGTCGACGTCATTCGGTGGCCCGTGTAATGGAATACTTCGGCACGTTTCTCCAGAGCGTCTCGCTCGGCCTCGATACGGCGCTTCTCCCGGTCAACTTGTTTTACTGCTTCGTCGGCGTTCTGGTCGGAACCCTCGTCGGGGTGCTGCCGGGGATCGGCACGCTTGCCGCCCTCTCGCTGGTTTTCCCCCTGACCTTCCACCTGCCGGCGACGACCGCGCTGATCATGCTTTCCGGCATCTGGTACGGCACGCTCTATGGCGGCTCGGTCGCCAGCGTCCTTCTCAATGTCCCGGGGACGCCCTCCACCGTCGTCATCTGCATCGAAGGCTATCCGATGGCCAAGCAGGGACGGGCCGGGGTCGCGTTGTTCATGAGCGCGGTGGCATCCTTCTTTGGCGCCACCTCGGGCATCGTGATGACGATGCTGCTGTCGCCCTATTTCGTCAGTTACGGGCTGAGCTTCGGCGCCGCCGAATACTTCTCTCTGATGCTGCTTGGCCTTGTGGCGGCTTCGACCATCGGCACCGGCGCGCCGCTCAAGAGCTTCGCCATGGTCCTCCTCGGTCTCATCCTCGGCACCGTGGGAATGGATATCTTTACCGGCCAAAGCCGAATGACTTTCGGCATCATGCCGTTGCGCGACGGGATCAGCCTGGTCGCCCTCGCCATGGGCGTATTCGGCGTATCCGAGGTGATCGCGAGTGTCCGGACGGTGCGGGGAGGGGAGGTGGATCGCAGCAGCGTCAAACTGCGCGCGATGATCCCGACGCGCGAGGACATCCGCCGATCATGGCTGCCGATGATCCGTGGAACGGGCATCGGATCCTTCTTCGGCATACTTCCCGGCACCGGCCCGACGGTCGCCTCGTTCATGGCGTACGCGATCGAAAAAAAGGTCACGCGCCACCCGGAACGCTTCGGAAAGGGAGCCATCGAAGGCATCGCCGCGCCCGAGTCCGCCAACAATGCCGCCGATCAGACGGCCTTCATCCCCACGATGACTCTGGGCATCCCCGGCAGTCCGACGATGGCAATTATGCTGGGCGCGATGATGATTCAGGGAATTGCGCCGGGACCAATGATGATGAGCAGCCACCCCGACCTGTTCTGGGGGCTGATCATGAGCTTTTGGATCGGCAACATCATGCTGCTGCTCCTCAACATCCCCTTGATCGGGATCTGGGTTCGGCTTCTGACGATCCCCTATCACCTGCTTTATCCTGCCATCCTGATGTTCATCTGCATCGGCGTCTATTCGGTCAACAACGACAGCTTTGATGTGTGGGTGGTCCTGTTCTTTGGCGCAGTCGGCTATGCCATGCGCCTGGCCGACCTTCCGTCCGCGCCCTTGTTGCTGGGGTTTGTGCTGGGCCCGCTGGTGGAGGAGAACTTCCGTCGTGCGATGATCTTGGCGCGCGGCGAGCCTGCGACCTTCATCGAACGGCCGATCAGCGGCACGATCATGACCATCACATTCTTGCTGCTGGCCTGGGGCGTGTGGCGAACGGCTCGTGGCAGGCGAGCCAACGGGATGTCGGCAAGGGTGTAAAACGTCGATCAGTCAATGGCAGCCTGGAGGAAGGCGAGCGGATGTCGCGTCCAGTTCATACCACGACGGGCGGCAGACTCGGCGTATCGTCCTGGGATTTCCTCGGAATACAACTCGGCACCGCCGGCACTAACATCGTTCCCTATTTGCCGGATGGCTTCAGTCTCTGCCGGGGACGAACTCCGACCACAGGGTTTCCGCGGTCTCGCGTAGATCGCCGACAAAAAGTGCGGCAAGTCGGGACAAAGGTTGGGCACGCGCGAACACAATCCGAGGCCTTATTTCGACCCGCGGTCGAAAGCGTTTGCGAATCAATCCGGGAAAAAGGGTGGGATGCACCCAGGGATCGACCAGGGCAATGCCGACCCCAGCATTCACCAGCAGATAGGAAGTGATGGTGTGATTGACGGCCACCGTGATGTCGAGTTCCATCCTGCAGCGACGGAACGCCTGCTCGATGCGATGGAAGAATGGGTTTCGCGCATTGGTAATGAGTGGAAAATCGCCAATATCGGTGGGGCCGATGAAGGGAAGGTCGCGTAAGGGGTGATCCTTCCGTATCACGCAAACCAGCTCCGTAGCTCCCAGGTCCTCAATGGTGAGCCCCGGATTCTGCGAAGGCGTGAAGATGAGACCAAGGTCAATCTGCCGTGAAGCCGCAAGATCAACAATTCTTTGAGTATGTGTGACATCGATCAGGAAGCGCACGTTGGGTCGACGTTGACGGAACCGGTTCATGGCATCCGTCAGGAAGGCATAGGTCAGGGTCGGCGTGGCCGCAATGCTGATCAATCCGGAATGGGCGGTCCGCAGATCGTCGGCGAAGCGCTGGATGGCGCCGAGCTTCTCGAACAGGCTCTCGACCTCGGGATAAAGGGTTATCGCTTCGGCCGTCGGGTGAATCCGGCCCTGCTCGCGCCGGAACAGCTTCATGCCAAGCTGATCTTCGGCATGGCGCAGGGCCGTGCTGACGGCCGGCTGGGAAATGCGCAGCATGCGGGCCGCTTCGGTGATCGTGCCGCCCCGCATGATGGCCCGGAATATCTCCAGTTCGCGGAAATTCATCATCCCATCATAAATGGGGGTTATGGGGGGTGAAAGAAATCTTATTAGAAATGATGGATGTTTGATAGCACTCTATTGCGAGATGTCTGCCAAAAAAGACTCACTAATTGCGCGTCGTAGCAGCAGGAAAGGCGCGAGAGGGAGAGGTCGATGGCGACGGTCAGCATTCGCGACGTTCACAAGTCATTTGGCCCCGTGAAGGTCATCCACGGCGTGTCGCTGGACATCGCCGATGGCGAATTCGTTGTCCTCGTGGGGCCATCGGGATGTGGCAAGTCAACCCTTCTCCGGATGATTGCGGGGCTCGAGGAAGTCACGGCAGGAGAAATCCACATAGGCGATCGGCGGGTCGACGAGCTGTTGCCCCGGGACCGCGACGTCGCAATGGTGTTCCAGAGCTATGCGCTCTACCCACTGAAAAACGTGTTCGACAACATGGCGTTCGGCCTACGCATGCGGCGCAGCCCGAGAGCGACGATCGATCAACGGGTAAATGGGGCGGCCTCCATTCTTGGCTTGCAGGACTACCTCCAGCGACTCCCCAAAGAGCTCTCTGGAGGTCAGCGGCAAAGGGTCGCCATGGGCCGCGCCATCGTCAGAGCGCCCCAGGTGTTCCTGTTCGACGAACCCTTGTCCAATCTTGACGCCCGTCTTCGCGTGCAGATGCGGATCGAGATCAAGCTTCGTCACCAGCAATTGCGGACTACCACTGTCTACGTGACGCATGACCAGATCGAGGCCATGACCATGGCCGACCGCATCGCCGTCATGCATGATGGGATCGTCGAACAGGTCGGAACGCCCCTCGAGCTTTACGACCAGCCCGCCAATACCTTCGTGGCCGAATTCATCGGTTCGCCCTCCATCAACATGATTCCTGGACGTCTGCGGCGGGCGGGAAGCCAAGCTTGGGTCGAGACGGGGCAAAATCTCCGCCTGCCCGTATCGCCGCAAGCGGATGGTCTCGACGGCCAGTCCGTCCTTTACGGCGTGCGTCCCGAGACTGTCGCGGTGGGTTCTAAGGGAAGCGTGCGCACGCGGGTGGATCTTGTCGAACTGGTCGGGGCCAATCTCCAGGTGTTTGCAAAGGTCGGTAGCCAGCAGGTCTGCGCGATCCTTGATCGGTCGAACAAGGTCACGGCCGGGGATGACGTTTGGTTCGGGTTCGAGCCCCAGGCGGTTCATCTTTTCGACGAACAGACGGGGCGGCGGGTGTGAATTCAGGCCGCGACGGCCCAGTGCGACCCGTGAACGTCTCCAAGAACAGGGAAAACCCGAACGACAACAACAGGCTTCGATAGGAGAGCAGCCATGTCCGTGCAGATGATGATGCGACGCGGATGGATGGCCGGCGTGGCCGGCCTCTTCCTCCTAGGGGGCGTCGTGACAGCCGTGCAGGCGGCCGACAGTTCCTACAAGGGAAAAACCATCCGTTTTTTGAGTTCCAGCAACGTCCACCAGGAAGCCTTCGCCGACAAGCTCAAGGAAATCGGTAAGGAATGGGGGATGAAAGTCGAAGTTCGCATGGTGACCACCGACGAACTGCAGAAGAAGGTGGTTCTGGATTTCGTCGGCAAGGCCGATACGTGGGATCTGGTCTATACAGGCGGCGTCCAAAGGACCTTCGAGTGGTTCGATGGGGGAATCATCGACGATCTCGCCCCGTACATGGAGAAGCATGGTGACAAGTCGCTTCTGGACTGGCAAGGATTTACCGAATCCGCCCGTGGGGCCGTGACGTTCGATAAGCACATCCTGGGCATCGCGATGGCGACCAGCGACCAAGCGGTCGCCTACCGCAAGGACGTCTTCGACAACGCCGACGAGAAGGCGGCGTTCAAAGCCAAGTACGGCTACGACCTGATGCCGCCGGCAACATACAAGCAGTATTACGACATCGCCCAGTTCTTCACCCGCAAGAAAGGCGAAACACTGGCCGGGCAGGTGTTGGACAACGACTTCTACGGCATCATCAACTCCAACAAGAAGGGTACCTTCCTTTGGCACGACTATGAGAACCAGCTGATCGCCTTCGGCGCCCACGCCTGCGACCCCAAGACGCTCAAGGCCGGCCTGATGAGCCCGGCCAGCATCGCGGCTGCCGAATACTACAAATCGCTGGTTCCCTTCTGGCCGGCGAACCACATCAACATGAGTAGCGGCGAGGCGACCACGTTGTTCGCCACCGGCCGCGTCGCCATGCAGTTCGAGTACTTCGACCGCGTCATCTTCACGGTAGGTAAGAAGGAAACCCCCATCACCGCCGAGAAGGTGGGCTACGTCGTACCGCCGACGGTCGAGGGCAACCCGTTGGGCGTAAAGCACCCGTTCCGCTCGGGTCCAGCGGTGGTCTCGCTCTACAGTCTCTCCAAGAACAAGGAAGCCGCCTACAAACTGCTGGAGGCGGCGGTTTCGGCCGAAAACCAGCTCGACATGGCGCGAAAGAAGCCGGGCTACATGCCGACCCGGACGGCCACGATGGTGGACCTGGCCAAGGAAATGCCCGTCGTCCAGTACCTTATCGATGTCGCCAACGGTGCTGCCGACGCACTTTCCGACGCCCAATTGATGCCCTATCCCTGCATCCTGAAATCGTCGGAAATTGGTGATGCGATCAGCGACTCCATCTCGGCCATTCTGGTCGGGGGCGGCGTCAAGGCGGAACTCACCAAAGCCAACGAAAAGCTCGATAGGGCTTTGGCCTCTCTGAAGAAAAACTGACCCCACCGACGTGGCCTTTGCCGCGGCAGAACGCCGCTGCGAAGGCCCGTTCGCCACGACCTCTCGTCTCCAGGAAAGGAAAGCCCATGCCTGAATTTCGCGTCAGGGCGCTTGAGATCCACAGCAGCTATGCATGGGATTTTGATTGGGTCCGCAAGGCGCTCGCCTTCATCAAGGACCATGGGATGACGGCTCTCGTCCTCCACCGCAATGACATCGTGGATATGCTGACCTATCCGGCGACCGTGTTCGGGCGGGGGCAAACCTTCAAGAATATCGTCGATCGCTACCGCGGTACCCACCTGGACCTCTACAAATATGTCGCTCATGGCCGCAGTACGCCCGTCCAGCGCCGCGACTACATGCTCCGGGTCATCGATCTCGCCGCCCGTCAGGGAACCGAGGTGTGGTTAGAAAACAAGGAACTGTGGTTTCATGACGTCTTCGTCGAATTCAACCCGCAGGTGTTCAAGAACGGCACCCTATGTCCTAGCGAACCCGCGTGGTGGGATTTCATCCGCGCCAAATATACCGAGCTGTTCTCCGATATTTCCGGGATTGACGGCATCATCACGGCGCCAGCGACGCGCGAAAGCCGGCTGTCGATCTCCGGCCATCGTTGCTCCTGCGAGATATGCCGCGCCATGGCTCCGCAGGATTGGTATCGCAACCTGCTGTCGGCCATGTACGAGCCTATCCATGCCGCTGGAAAGACGTTGGTCGTCCGCGACTTCGTCTTTGACCTCAAGACCCAATCCGAGATCGCCGCGGTGATGGAACAGCAACCCGAGGACGTCGTGATCGCCCTGAAGAATACGCCCCATGACTACTACCCGACATTTCCCGACAATCCCCGCATCGGTAAGGTGGGACAACACCGCCAGTGGGTCGAGTTCGACACCATGGCCCAGTATTTCGGTTGGGGGGTGGGACCCAGCCATATGGTGGACGACATGCGCTACCGTATGGGGGTGGCCCGCGACCACGGGATCGACGGTGTCCTTATCCGCACGGATTGGGAGGCGTTGGAATCCCACTCCTGCTTCCACACGCCGAATCTGCTCAATCTTCATGCCGCGGCGGCGTTGTCGATCGACCGCGCCGCGCGGAAGGAGAAGATCTATCGCGAGTGGCTGAGCGAGCAGGGATACCTGAAGGCCGACGCCGGCGAAAAGGACATCGAAGAGGCGGTCGCGTGGTTCATCGACCTTCTGGGCGATTCCTGGGAGATCATTCGGCGCAGTCTT
The DNA here is from genome assembly GCF_026163695.1 of Shumkonia mesophila. Lineage (NCBI taxonomy): Bacteria > Pseudomonadati > Pseudomonadota > Alphaproteobacteria > Rhodospirillales > Shumkoniaceae > Shumkonia > Shumkonia mesophila. Next base: position 77,581 of record NZ_JAOTID010000015.1, read on the forward strand.
TATACCAACGACTGCGTGTTCTCGGACTCAAGCACCTATCCGGTCAGCCTGGACCATGCCTGGTGGCTGGCTGAGGAGAAGAACAGCCTCAGGGACTGGGATCCAACCAAGCAACACGCCATGGACGCCGACGAACCCAACGTCAGGCGCATCCTCGCCGAGAAGGACGAGGCCGTGCAGCGGGTCGAGGCGCTGAGCGAGGTCCTGGCGCGCCGGCCCGCCGCCCTGACCGATGCGTCATACCGCGAATTCGCCGCGCGCATCGATGTCTTCCAGCGCTACGTCCGGGGCTTCCGCGAGATCGGTCATGCCTGCATCCTGACCAAGTACATTGTCGAGAACCCGTCGCCGTCCACCTACCGAGCCGAAGCGGAAGGCATGCTGGCCGACCGCCTTGAAGGCCTCCTCACGCTGGCCAGGGAATTCCGTGCCTTCCGCGACGTCTCGGATGCCCGCTACACGACCTACCTGCTGCTTGGTCCCGACCGCTTGGAAGTCCTCCACGACGATCTCAAGGCGAGGCTTTCCAAGGCCGCGAATCCTCGGTCGGTAACGGTATAGACAGCACAAGAGATCGTCATGACCATTCCGCAACAGCGCCGGATATTCCTGCTCTTCTTCCTGCTGCCGGGGATGGCTTACCTCGTTATCGTTCGGATCGTCCCGGCGTTCTTTACCTTCTTTCTGAGTTTCACTCGCTGGGATCTGACCGAAAGGAGCGGGCCTGAATTCATCGGGCTCAGAAATTACATTGAGATCCTGCACGATCAGCCATTCCTGTATTCGGTGGGCCGGACCTTGTTCTTCACCGTGGCCGCAACCGGAATCGAGCTTGTTCTTGGCTTCCTGATCGCCCTTTTCGTCCACCGGGATTTCCTCGGCAAAAACGCGGTCCGCGCCTCCATTTTGACGCCGATGGTCATCACGCCGGCCATCGTCGGGGTCATCTGGTACGTACTTTTCCATTCCCGTATCGGACCGCTGAATTGGTTCCTGACGCTATTGGGTCTTCCCACGGTGGAATGGCTGAACGATCCGAATGTCGCCCTGCTTTCTCTCATCATCACCGATGTCTGGCACTGGACGCCGTTCATGTTCCTGTTGTGCCTGTCGGCGATGCAGATGATCCCCGAGGAACTTTACGAGAGCGCCGAGGTCGACGGCGCCTCCCGCGGGCAGATGCTGGTTCACATCACCCTGCCGATGATCCGCGATACCTTGGTGGTGGCCGTGATCCTGCGATCCATGGAGGCGTTTGAGATCTTTGCTGAGCCCTTCGTGATGACCGGTGGCGGGCCGGGCGACGCCACCGAGACGCTCAGCCTTCACATCTATAAGGCGGCGTTCCTGTTTTTCGAGATGGGATACGCCGGCGCGATGGTGGTGATTTCCATCGCCATCCTGGTTTCCGTCTACTCGTTTTACTGGCGGTTCATCAAGTTCGATTGAGGCGGCGAATGGCCATACGCAAACGAAGCTGGATCGGACGGTTGGGCGTGGCTGCCGGGGTCGTGACCTTGGTCGTCGTCTCTCTCTTTCCGGTCTACTACATGCTGCTGACGTCCCTCAAGGGATCGACCGACCTCTTGGCGGAACCACCCAGTTTCCTGTTCACGCCGACGCTGGACAATTATGTCCAACTGCTGGTCGATGGTCAGTTTTCGCGGTACTACCTGAATAGCATCGAGGTGGCCTTTTGGTCGTCGCTGATCGCCGTGTTCATTGGCACGATGATGGCGTTTGCCTTCAATCGCGTGCAGTTCCGCCTTCGCAAGTTGCTCTTCTTCCTCATCCTGGTGCCCCGCAGTTTTCCGCCGGTGACAACCATCATCCCGGTATTTTTCGCCGTGCGGGCTCTCGGCATGATGGATCAGATCTTCACCCTGGTGCTCTTCGAAGCGGCCGTCCGCCTGCCGCTGGTCGTGTGGGTGATGCGCGGCTTCCTGCGCAATGTCCCCAATGAACTGGTCGAAGCCGCCATGCTCGACGGCTGCACACTCACTCGCACGTTCTTCCAGATTGTGCTGCCGTTGGTCGCCCCCGGCTTGGTGGCGGTCGGCATCATCACGTTCATCGACACCTGGAATGCCTTTCTGGTGCCGCTCGTGCTGACCAATTTCGACGCGGTGACCGCCCCGGTCGCCATCCTTTCCTACATGCAGAGCGAGGAAGCCCTCATCTGGGGCATCATCGCCACCGGCGGCTTCCTGACTATCCTGCCGATCCTGATTTTTTCGCTGCTTCTCCACAAGTTCCTGCTGCGGGGCCTGACCGCAGGCGCCGTGAAATAGGAGGGGGACGATGACCTTCGCTCTTCGCGGGTTGGAACTCCATGGCCGCCGCATGTGGGAGAGGGAGTGCATTCTCGAAGCGCTGGGCTTTATCGAGCGTCACGGGATGAACGCCCTGATCCTGCATGAAACCGACCTCCTACATGAGGTTCTTTTTCCGCGGGCCTATTTCGACCCCTACGCGCAGTGGAAAAGTGCGCCGACGCGGCGGGGCGAGAACGCCATCCAGAACAACCGTGTCTATCTTGACCATGTCCTGAAACTCGCCGGCAGCCGCCACATCGCGGTCTGGCTGGAGATCAAGGAATTGGGCTTTCCCGACGAGGTCGTCGAAATGCGGCCCGATCTGATCAAGGACGGCCACATCTGCCCGTCCGATCCCTTCTGGGGCGAGTTTATCGGAACCTTGACCGACGAGCTCTTCACCGACTTTCCTGATATCGCCGGGCTCATCGTCAGCGCCGGCTCGCCGGAGGGGCGGGCCTCACGCGCCCAGAACAAGTGTCACTGTGCCTTGTGCGAAAGGACCTCGCTCGAAGACTGGTACCACCAGTTGATCATGGCCATGTGGAGACCGGTGGGAAGGCACGGCAAACGTCTGGCCATCCGGGACTTCGCCTATAAGCCCGCCGACCACGAACCGCTGATTGCCGCCGTCGGCAAGGCTCCGCGTGACATCATCTTCTCTATCAAGGCGACGCCGCACGATTTCTATCCGACCTTCCCCGACAATCCGGCGTTCGGGCGCCTGGACCGGGAACAGTGGGTGGAATACGACGTGATGGGGCAATTCTACGGTCTGGGCGTCGTGCCCTGCTTCGTGTACGACGATCTCCGGCGTCGGCTCGACCATGCCCGATCGAAAGGCGCGACCGGGGCCGTCTTCCGTGCCGAATGGGAGCGGGTGAACGACTGGTGGTGCCTGGGGACTCTGAATGAGGTCAATCTGATCGCCGCGGCCTTGATGGCGCGAGGAGAGGCGGTAGACACCAACGAAGTGTGTCGGCGATGGCTGGACGACCATGGCTGGGCGCGTGGCTGTGCCGGATGGCTATCGACGATCCTGCGGGAAGCCTGGCCGATCGTCCGGCGCGCCTTGTACATCCAGGACTTCATGTTTGCAGACAGCAGTTTTTTCCCCCGCAGCATCGGGCGCGCGTGGTGGACGATGGAAACCAAGCACAGCCTTTCCGCTTGGGATCCTTCTCGGGCAGACGATCTGCGGCTGAGCCCGGAGCGGCTGCACGCCATGCTCGCAGAGAAGGCGGAGGCGGTGGCCCGGGTCCATGCTTACGCCGAGCGGGTTCGCGTCGGTGACCCATCGGTTCCGCCCGATTTCCACGAGCAGCTTGTGGCGCAGGCTGACCTGTTCGTCACCTATGTCGAAGGCTTCGAGAAATGTGCCCGGGTCTGCCTTCTCGCTCGCACGTCAACAAACGGACGCGGCGAGCGGCTCCATGCCTTGAAGGAGGCGATCACTGATCTCGAGTCCTATGGGCAACGCATCCGTCCCCTGAGCGAGGAGGCCCGTCACCCGCATCAGGTTGTTCTCCTGCTCGATCACCGCCGCGTCGCAGACATCGCCAGAGAGGGCCGGGCCTGCCTGGAACCGGCCAAATAGGCTGGAATGTGATAGCTCAAGGCAGGACGACCCTTCGCATTAATTCAAGGCGCGCCATTTTTGTAAGCAGGTAAACGAGGATTTGGCACAGTGCGCGGCAAACCGCTTCGCAGTGATCAGCATCTCGCCTGCTGATGGCCGATAGCAAGATTGTGGTGGGCCTGTCGAGAAGCAGATAGCGGCTGAAATCGTTCGCCACTTGCCGACCGGAGCCATAGGACTGGGTGGTTGCGGCGATTTCGGACCACCTCGCCAGACGAGGGCGTTGGTATCTCTGTTGGTTGTGCCCAGGCGGAGGTCAAAAAATTTTCTTTATAGATCAACCGGTTGGAAAATTTATGGCATGCCGCCCCTGGCACCATTCCCTTCCCTCCCTACATTCCCTTCTGCCGTACCCCGTTCGCTGTGATCTCCACAGCCGCCTGAAATTTCTTGATTTTCAGGCAGTTCGTCGCGTTGGAGCATCGGCGGAGACAGGTGGTCGCAGTTGGTCCAACGGCGGTTCCTGTGGGTACTTTTGTTGGTATGGAATCGAACCGATGCCGCTCTCGGATGTGACGTGCCGGAATGCCCGGCCGGGCCCCAAGCTCCGCAAGCTTTCCGATGGGGGTGGACACCAGTTCTGGGTCCAGCCGACCGGCGGGCGCCTGTGGCGCCTGGCGTATCGCTTCGGCGGCAAGCAGAAGCTCCTGTTACAGGAGTTGCTCCAGCCTCAGCTATAGAAGCAATCGGGGAAGGGCATACATTGCCCCGAGAAGCGCCGCTGTTGTTACCATCCTTTTGACCACACCCGCCCAGGGCGAGCCGTACATCTGCCGGTCCCTAAGGACATCGACCCGTTCTTTCAGATTGCCAAGCAATCCCACGGCAGCCATCGCCCCAAGAGTTAGTCCGGGGTGTTCGCCCATGAAGTTGAAGATTGGCGCTCCGTTCTGCTGTACGAAGGCCGGCAGGAGCATGGCCACTACAAAGAATAATACAGCCATGATTAGTGCTGGATAGCTTGTCGTCAGGATGAAGTATCTCAGCACTATTGCGCGTGTCGGAAGATCAAATGCGCGGAAAATTAACACCCAGAGACGATGGTCGATCCATCTGATGGTGGAGATGGCGTATATCAGTATTAAGGAAATTACAAAGCTGACAATGTAATTGCATGTATAGACTTCTTTCAAAAAGTGGTGATAGCCCTGCTTGCTCATGGTCTCGCCCACTGCTGCGGCGGTGAGTATGGCCTCCCCGAAGGTTGCAAATGCAGGGGCAAATAACCATGCGGCTGCAATAGGTGGGATTACGTAGTTCGCGAACTTCGCGATGCGTGGGTCGCTTTCCACATGGGTGGGCATCGCGAAGAAGCCTATGCCGAGGAGCATCAACCAGCGCCCAGCTTTCGTGTCGTAAAAGAACTTCTCGACCATCCCCCTGATTTTCTCTCGCATCGCCATCCATGAGCTATGGGTCCCGTATTCCGAGGCCTTGTATCAGTGAGCGAGCCAAATTCCCAACGTCGGTTCGGCCGCGCCTTTGCGGCCAAGCGCGGAGGTGTTCCTATCGAAGCAGCCTGCCGACGGTTGAAATATGTCAGAAATTAGCTTATGTTTCTGACAATCGGAGACTCATCATGAACACGCTGGCCAAGACAATCCTCGCGCACACCGAGAAACGTCCGGAAGGGGCGCCGATCTGCGCCAAGGGGTTGCTGCATCTGGGCAGCCGGGCCGCCGTGGACCAGGCGCTGTCCCGCCTGGTCAAGCGAGGGCATCTGCTGCGGGTCGGGCGTGGCGTCTATGTGCGGCCGGTGGAGAGTCGGTTCGGCACGCGCCCGCCATCGACCTCGCAGGTGATCGAGGCCTTTGCCGGTCTCAAGGGCGAGACGATTGTTCCGCACGGCGCCGCGGCCGCGAACCGGCTCGGCCTGACGTCGCAGGTGCCGATCCGCGCGGTCTATCTCACGTCCGGGCCGAGCCGGCGTCTGACTGTCGGCTCCCAGACGGTCGAGCTTCGCCATGCGCCGCGTTGGCAGCTGGCGCTTGCCGGCCGCCGGGCCGGCGAAGTTCTCCGCGTCCTGGCGTGGCTGGGGCCGGAACGGGCCGGCGAGGCTCTTGCCATGCTCAAACGCAAGCTGCCTAAGGCGGAGCTGGAGGAGATCGCCTCGGTGCGATCCATCCTGCCCACGCGGCTCGCCGAACAGATCGGCAAGATCGTCGTGAATGGCTGAGGCGTTCTTCCAGCTCTCCGTTCGGGACCGGCGGGACGCGCTGGAGTTTGCGGCGTCGGCCAGCGGGCGGCCGGCGCACCTGCTTGAGAAGGATGTCTGGGTCGTCTGGGCGCTCGCCACGCTCTTCTCCTCGCCGATCGCCGAGCATCTGGTCTTCAAGGGCGGGACCTCGCTCTCCAAGGTTTACGCGGCGATCCGCCGGTTTTCCGAAGACGTCGACCTCACCTACGACATCCGAGAACTGATCCCGGACTTGGTCGTCGATCGCGCCGAGGCGCTCCCGCCCAACCGAAGCCAGGAGAAGAGGTGGACCCGCGAAGTGCGCGCCCGCCTCCCCCAATGGATCGCCGAGACCATCGTTCCCGAACTGCACAAGGCGATCGAGCGCGAACATCTGCCTGTGACCGTGCGTTCCGAGGAAGAGAAGGTCTTCATCGACTATGAACCGTTGGCGGCCGGCTCGGGTTATGTCGGCCCGTCGGTCATGCTCGAATTCGGGGCGAGGTCGACGGGGGAGCCTGCCGAAGTTCACAGGATCGGCTGCGATGCCGCCGATCACCTCAAGACCCTGACCTTCCCCGAGGCGTCGCCGCGCGTCATGCGCGCCGAGCGAACCTTCTGGGAGAAGGCCACGGCCGTTCATGTCTTTTGTCTCCTCTTTTGTCTCCAGCGTCGGCTGCGAGGCGATCGGGTCGTCCGGCACTGGCATGACCTCGTTCGCCTGGATGATGCCGGCTACGCCGACGCGGCGTTGCGGGATCGCGAGCTCGCCCTGGCGGTGGCGCGGCACAAGGCGATGTTTTTCGCGGAGAAGGACGCCGAGGGCCGAGCCATCGACTACACCGCGGCAGTCACCGGGAATATCTGTCTCGTTCCTGAAGGAGCCGCGCAAGAGGCGCTGGCCGACGACTATCGGCGCATGGTCGATGACGGGCTGCTGCTCAACGACGAGGAGGCTTTCGAAATGCTGATCGAGCGCTGTCGGAGCCTGGAGCGAAAGGCCAATGCCTGACCGAAGAGGGAAAATGCGATGCGGGCGTATCGATCGATATGACGCTCCCTCGGGCTCGGCGATCGAGGCTTCAAACTCCCCTGAAAAATTCGCCGGTGCAAATTCTCCGACGGAAGCCCATTGAGGGGTTCGGCAGTTCCGGGAAGAAGCCTACCAACGGGTTGACGAGGCGATTTGGAACCCGAACCGCGCCACAAGGCCCGAACCGCGCCACAAGGATGGTGCATTGGTATCTCTGTCGGCTGACCCGGGCCCGGGACAAAAAGTTTTCCTTGTGGATCAACCGCTTGGAAAATTTATCGCATGCCGCCCCTGGGCACCATTTCTTTTCAATAGGTTACGAGGCGTCCTTAACGGGCACTTTTTTTGTCGCTTGGCCTCTCAGCCGTAGCTGGCGCAGCCGACCGGCGGCCGATAGCCCGACATCCCCGATCCCGCCCGCACCATCTTCTTTCGCTCCTTTCCGACGCTCGCCGTTGCCGAACGTGGTTCGGTTCATCTCGGCCGTCATGCGACCGGTTTGCCGTCCGCAGGTGGGATCGCCGCTTCGATCAGGGCCGCTGTCCTTCCGCCACGACCTCGCGCGTGGTGGCGACGAAATGCCGGATGAACGGCGACAGATCGTCGGCGGGCCAGACAAGGGCCAGTTCGACAGCGTCCGGCAGTTCGGGAAGCGGCCGATAGGCGACGTCGGGATGAGGCATGCGGGTGACCCAGGCCGGGACCACGCCGACCCCGATGCCGGCGGCGGCCAGCGTGACGATCGCCAGGTTGTGGCTGACCTCCTGGACGATGCGGGGATGAAAACCCAGGAGCCGGCAATGCTGCATGGTCACGTCCTGATAGCCGACGCCGACCAGTGGCGAGAGCGCCAGAAAGGGCTCGTCGCGCAGGTCGCCCAGCGTCAGGCCATTCTTGGCGGCCAGCGGATTGTCCTTGGCCAGTACCGCCACGAATCCCTCGGACGACAGTTTCACCATCGACAGGCCGCCCAGGCTGCGGGGCGGGCGCACGAAGCCGATGTTCATCTTGCGCGCGGCCAGCGCCTCGACCTGCTCGTCGGTGGTCAGGATGCGGATGTCGATGGAAACATTGGGATAGTGGCGCAGAAAACGGCGGATGATCTCGGGCAGGAACAGAACCGGTCCCAGATGGACGGCGCCGATCACCAGCCGGCCGGCGTTCTTGCCGACCGCGTTCTGGGCGGCCACCACGCCCTCGCCGACGTTGGCCAGCGCGGCCAGCGCATGCTCCAGAAAGGCCTCGCCGGCTTCGGTCAGTTTCACGGTGCGGGTGGTCCGGTCGAAAAGGCGAACCCCCAGCCGTTCCTCCAATTGCCGGATCTGCTGGCTGAGCGGCGGTTGGGCGATGCCCAAGCGTTCGGCCGCCCGTCCGAAATGCCTTTCCGCGGCGACACGGGTGAAATAGCGCAGGTGGCGAAGCTCGATCTGATTGATATTCATTTCATATAAATATCCAAAATAAATATATTAGACAACATGATCGAGGCTGCGCATTGTTCATTATCGGCCCTGAGGTGGGGGGCGACATGGGGATTTGTGCGTTTTTTGGGCAATGGAGTCAGCGGTTGCGATGAACGACGATCCCCAGCGCGCGGACTCCCCGATCATTGATCTTGCCGGTCCCCTGCGGATCGTCGTGACGCTCGGTTTTCTCGCGGTTCTTGCCGTCACCCTGGCGCAGGTGTTTTTTCGCTACGTTCTCGGCCAGCCCTTGATCTGGAGCGAGGAACTTTCCCGCCTTCTTATCGTCTGGGTCGCTTTCGTCGGCGGCGCCGTGGTGTGCTGGGATGGCCGCCACCTCAACGTCGATGTCGCCTTCAACCGCTTTCCCCGCCGGTTGCGCGACGTCGTGCGGATCTTCAACATCGTCGTCGCCTTGGCGTTTCTCGGCGTGCTGGTCCATGCCAGCATCCCGATCGTTCGGTTCGAGAATTTCCAGGACATGAGCGTGCTGCCCTTGCCCGCCGGCGTCGTGCGGCTGGCGGCGACAGTTGGCGGCGCCCTGATGGCGATCGCCATCGTCGCCCGTGCGCTTTACCGCTTTCGCTGCGAACGCCGTCGCGATCCCGATTTCGGGCTGAACGATCCCATGTGAAGGAACCACTATGCTGGTCGCCGCCATTCTTTGCCTGCTTCTGGTTCTGCTGTTGGCCGGCATGCCGCTGGTTTTCGCCATGGGCGCCGTTTCGGCCGTCTACGTCTACTTCGCCCATATCGATCTGGGGTTGCTGGCCCAACGCTCGACCGCCTCGCTCGACAGTTTCCTCATTCTCGCCATTCCGTTCTTCTATCTGGCCGGCGAGTTGATGAACGCCTGCCGCCTGACCGACCGCATCGTCGATTTGTCGAAGGCCATCGTCGGCCATATCCACGGCGGCCTCGCCCAGGTCAACATCTTCGCCAGCATGATCTTCTCGGGGATGTCCGGCTCGGCCACGGCGGATGCCACGGCGCTGGGCTCCGTCCTCATTCCGGCGATGAAGCGCGAGGGCTATCCGGCCCCCTTCAGCGCCGCCGTGACGGTGGCCTCCTCGATGGTCGGGCCGATCATCCCGCCCAGCGTGGCGCTGGTCATCTACGGCACCCTGGCCAACGTGTCGATCGGCCGCCTGCTGCTGGCCGGCGTCGCGCCCGGGCTGGTGATCATCGCCGCCCAGATGGTCTTCACCTATTTCGTCGCCCGGGCCCGCAAATTTCCCCGCTACACGCGGGCGACGCTGCCGGAGTTGGGCGTGGCGGTGTGGCGCGGCGGTCCGGCGATCCTGTTTCCGGTCATCATCGTCGGCGGCATTCTGCTCGGCATCTTTTCGCCGACCGAGGCGGCGGCGGTCGCCGTCCTCTATGGCCTGATCCTGGGCGTCCTCTATCGCAACGTCAGCGCCCGGACATTCTGGAAGACCATCGAAACGGTGGCCATCGGCACGGCGCGTATCCTGCTCATCATCGCCGTCGCCTCGACCTTCAGCTGGATCATGGTGCGCGAGAAGGTGCCGCATACCGTCGCCACGGCGATTTCGACGGTTTCCACCGAACCCATCGTGGTGCTGGCGATCATCCTGGCCATGCTGGTTCTGGTCGGCCTGCTGATGGTCGCCTCGTCGGCGGAAATCGTCCTGACGCCGCTGCTGGTGCCGGTCGTGGTGCAGTTCGGCATCGACCCGGTCCATTTCGGCATCCTGATGGTGTTCACCCTGATCATCGGCGGCGGCACGCCGCCGGTCGGCATCCTGATGTTCATCGCCCAGGACATTGCCAAGATCTCGCACGGGCAGATGGTGAGGGCCATGCTGCCCTATTACGTCCCGCTGTTCGGGGCGCTGGCCATCCTGGCCATCTTCCCGCAGATCACCCTTTTCCTTCCCAGACTCGTGTTCGGGTCCTGACCCCACCCCATCCTGATACAGGGCTGAATGACGCCATGAACAAATCCCAAGCCGCCTCGCCGAAGCAGAAGCATCAACTGGCCGAGATGACGTTCGTCGAGTTCCGGGAGCGCATCGCCGGCGACCCGGTGATTCTGATCCCCCTCGGTTCGCAGGAAGAGCAGGGGCCGATGGCGCCGATGGGCGATTTCATGCTGACCCAGGCGATCGCCGGGCGCGTCGCCGAGGCCGCCGAGGCGATTGCCGCGCCGATCCTGCCGTTCGGCTATGCCGACTACTTCCGGCCGATACCCGGCGGCATCCAGTTGAAGCCCGAGACGTTCCGCGCCGTGCTCATGGACATCCTGGAAAATTTCCTCGACCACGACTTGAACCGACTCGTCATCCTCAACGGCCACAGCGGCAATTATCCGTTGATCGACCAGACGATCCGCCAGGTCAAGCGCACGCGCGGCGTCATCGTGCCCTGCGTCAACCTGTGGCGGCTGATGACGCCGGCCATGTGGCACGAACTGCACGGCGATTTCGGCCCGGCCGCTTTCGCCCACGGCGGCGATCCGATCACCTCGGTGTCGCTGCATCTGGTGCCCGAGCTGATGCGGATGGATCTCATCACCCGAGAAGAGGGCAAGGGCAAAATGATCGGCCTGCCCACCGTCGGCTTGGCCGGCGTGCGCTTTCGCGATGTCGAGGTGGCGGCGCCGGTCGACATTACGGATCGCTGCACCAATGGCATCGCCGGCGGCGATCCGACCCGTTCGAGCGCTGAAATCGGCCGCCAGATCACCGACTACATCGTCGAGTACTGCACCGCCTTCGTTCGCCATTTCGCGACGATCGATCCAACCACCGGCAATGGGGAGTTCTGACATGAAGGGAATTGCCACGCTTACGGCGCTCGCCGCCGTCGCCGCTTTCGCCGTCTCGGCCCCGGCCCAGGCTCAGGAAATCCGCTACAGCCTGTGGGCACAGCCGGGGGAGGCCCAGTACGACGGCGCGGTGGAATTCAAGCGCGTCGTCGAGGAAGGGTCCAAGGGACGCCTCAAGGTGACGCTCTATCCCGGCGACCAGTTGGGGACGCCGCGCGAACTGTTCGCCCAACTCGCTGTCAACACCACCCAGATCTCGGCCAGCGGCGATCCGGGGCTCAAGGAAATCGAATACCTGGCGCTGCCCTATCTGATGAAGGGCATCAAGAATTATGTGGCCTTCATGGACACGCCGTACGGCCAGAAGCTGAACGAGAAGCTGACCAAGGAGCGCCGGCTGCGCATCCTCGGCTTTATGCCGCGCAACCCGCGCCAGATCAGCGCCAACAAGGTCATCAATACAATGGCCGATCTCAAGGGGCTGAAGCTGCGTTCGCCCGAGCGCGACTACTATGTGAAGTCGCTCGCCGCCCTCGGCGCCAACCCGACGCCGATGGCCTTCGGCGAGGTGTACACCGGCCTGCAGACCGGCATCGTGGACGGCCAGGAAAATCCGATCGAGACCATCTACGCCCAGAAGTTCTACGAAGTGCAGAAATGCATCGCCATGGTCGACTACATCGACAAACCGGCCTACGTGGTGATCAGCGAACTGTTCTGGTCGAGCCTGTCGGCGGACGACCAGAAGCTGCTGCAACGCGCCAACGACGCTTCCAATGTGGCGATCGTGGCGGCGATGCCCAAGCAGCAGGAGCAGTACATCAAAGAGATGAAGGCGGCCGGCATCACCTTCACCTATCCCGACAAGAAGGAGTTCGTCGCCGCGACCCAATCGGTGCGCGATGAACTGGGCCTCAAGTCGTGGGGCAAGGAAGCCTACGCCGAGATCGTCAAGATCGGCCAACAGGACCTCTGAACCCGCCGTTTCAAGGGCACGGAGGGGCGAGGAGCGTCTCTCCGTGCCTGCGCCATCTCTCTTTCGAAGGTTTCCCATGACCCGTTCCATCGATGCCCTCGAACGCCGCGTGGGCGAGATCGTGGCCGAAATCGAGGACCGCCTCGTCGCCATCCGCCGCACCCTGCATGCCAATCCCGAACTGGCGTTCGCGGAGCACGAAACCGCCGCCCTGGTGGCCTCGTTTCTTGCCGATCTCGGCATCGAATATCGGGCCGGTATCGGCAAGACCGGCATCGCCGCCCTGGTCGGTTCCGGTCCCGGCAGGACTGTCGGCATCCGCGGCGACATGGACGCCCTGCCCATCGAGGAGCGCTCTGGCGCGCCCTATGCGTCGCGCCGGCCGGGCGTCATGCATGCCTGCGGCCACGATGCCCATACGGCGATTGCCTTGGGTGTCGCCGCGGTCATGGCCCGTCTGGGCGACGACTTGCCGGGGCGGGCCATGATGATCTTCCAGCCGGCCGAGGAAAGCCTGAACGGCGCCCGGGCGATGCTGGCCGACGGTCTGTTCGACGGCACGAAGCCCGACGTCATGCTGGGCTACCACAACTGGCCGCTTCTGCCCGCCGGCACCGTCGGTTGGCACCCCGACGTGGCCTTCGCCTCGTCCGACGGTTTCGACGTGACGATCACCGGCAAGTCGGGCCACGGCGCCCACCCCCATCTGGCCGTCGATCCCGTTGTTGCCATGGCGCATTTCATCAACGAGATCCAGATGATCGTCAGCCGCGAGATTGCCCCGTTGGCGGCGGCCGTGGTCACGGTCGGCCGGGTCCAGGGCGGCACCGCCCGCAACCAGATCCCTGATTCGGTCCACCTCGAGGGGACCATCCGGACCCTGCTTCCGGAAACGCGCGATCATGTGATGGCGGCCCTTGAACGCGTCGCACGCGGCACCGCCGAGGGGCATCGCGTCGTCTGTGAGGTGACGTTCGTTCCCGGCGTTGCGGCGGTGCGCAACGATCCCGCCGTGCTGCCCGTCGTACTGGCGGCGGCGCAGGACCGGCTGGGCGAGGAGCGGGTCATCTGCCTGCCGCAGGGTTCGATGGGCAGCGAGGATTTCGCCGAATACTCAAGCCGGGTACCGGCCGCCCATCTGAGGCTGGGATCGAAACGGGACGGCCTGGACACCATGCTGCACCGCAGCGACTTCGATCTCGACGAAGGTTGTATCGCCATCGGAGCCGCGGTAGTGAGCGCCGCCGCGCTGCGGCTGATGACGGCCTGAAGGCGGGGCACCCACGTTACGCACACCCCTAACCGGCCTCCGAAGCAGACGCATCCCTGCCGCCTCGTCGTCGCACCTCAACTCGTCGCCCCGGCCGCTCAGCCGTAGCTGGCGTAGCCGACCGGCGGCCGATAGCCCGACATCACCGATCCCGCCCGCACCATCGCCCGTTCGCCCTCGTCGCGGGTGATCAGCAGGGTGGTCTTCAGGCGGGTGTTGGCGCCTTCGCTGGCCAGCACCATCAGGCATGCCTCGCAGCTTTCGGTGTCGGGGAACTCGACGACGGCCATGCCGTCGAATTCGCCGATGGAGTAATAGAAGTCATCGAGCCGTCCGCCGAACGCCGCCACCGCCTTGTCCAGCTCGGCGGCCCGGTCGTGGGGCGTGTCGACCAGGGCTTTGACCTGGGGGTCCTTGTAGGTCCATTGGATGAGATAATGGGTCATGACGATCCTCCCGCAATCGCTGCATTGGCCAGGATCTGTTCGCACGCCATTATACGCCGAACGGACCGTCGGGGGCAGTCCGGACCGGCCGGAGGGGGGCGGAAAACGTCTTGGCGTTCCTCTTCCGGGGGATGCGTGCGGCGGCCTCTTTCGCTTTCAGGTTCGATCCCGCGCGCTTTCCTGGTAGAATCGCTTCCGTACGTGAGGGGGAATAACGACTTCGGGAGGCAGTGCGGCGCGCGTGCGAACCGTGGCGGGTGGTGTGTTGCCCGTCTGTCGGAGGACGCGACAATTGCCTGGTGGCGTGCGATGAGAACGACCGAGGACGTGGGCGAACTCGAACGCCGGGTCGAGGAACGGACCGCCGCGCTGACCCGCGAGGTCGCCGAACGCAGGGAGATCGAAGCCGAGCTGCGGCGGCGGGACGCCGTTCAGCGCACGCTCACCGAGACGACGGTCCGGCTGTTCGCGGCGTCCGACTGGACGGCCATCGTCGGCGACGTCCTCGATGCGATGGGCGAGGTGGTGGCCGCCGATCGCATCCATGTCTACGAAGCCGGCCGGGGCTCGAACGGTGGCTGGGCCGGCCGATTGCGGTTCGAATGGACGGCCTCCGGCGTGGCGCCGCAGATGGGCAATGCGCTGGCGCGGGAACTTCCGCTCGACTCGCCCGCCACCGAACGCTGGGTCACGGCGCTGAGCAGCGGCGAGACCCTGCACGCGCGGGCCTGCGAGATGCCCGAGGCCGAGCGGGAGCTGGCCGTGGCGCTCGACGTGCGGGCGATCCTCATGGTGCCCATTCTGGTCGACGAGACGTGGTGGGGCGCCATCGGTTTCGTCGATGCCCGCGGCGAGAGGACCTGGAACGACATCGACGTCCAGGCGCTGCGGGTGGTAGCCGGCGCGCTGGGCACCGCGATCCGCCGGGCCCGCCACGAGAAAGCCCTGCGCGACAGCGGCGAACGGCTGCGGGGCGCGGTGGAGAGCCTGCAGGAGGAATTCGCGCTGTTCGACGCCGAGGATCGCCTGGTGCTGTGCAACAGCGCCTTTCGGCGCCGCCATCCGGCGGCCGACCAGGCCCTCAGGGAGGGTTGGGACTACGAGACGCTGCTGCGTGCCGACGTCGAGGCCGGCCGCCTGGTGGAGGCGTTGGGGCAGGAGGAAGCGTTCATCGAGGAGCGGCTCGAACGCCACCGCAATCCGCAGGGGTCGATCCTGCGTACCTTTGCCGACGGTTCGGTATCGCTGATCAAGGAAAGCCGGACGGCGGACGGGGGGACCGCGCTGACCTTTGCCGACGTCACCCAATTGCAGCGGATCAACGCCGCCCTGGAGGCGGCGAAGACCGAGGCCGAGGCGGCGCGAGCCCTTTTGCAGGATGCCCTGGAAAGCACCACCGAGGCCTTCGCCCTTTATGACAGCGAGGGCCGGCTGGCGATCTTCAACAGGGCCTACCGGGAGCTATACCGGCATTCGCCGGAACTGTTGACGCCCGGCGTCAGCTTCGAAACGATCCTGCGCGACCGCCTTCGGCAAAACATGGTCCCCGACCTTGAGGGCGACGGCGAGACGTGGGTCCAGTGGCGGCTTCAAACCTTCCTCAGGGCCTCGGGCTCCATCGAGCGCGCCTTCCCCGGCGGCACCTGGTGGAAGGTGAACGAGCAGCGCACCGCCAACGGCGGCATCGCGCAGATTGCCACCGACATCACCGCCATCAAGGCGCGCGAGAAGGCGCTGGCGGAGGCCAAAACCGAGGCCGAGGCTTCCAAAGCCCTGCTGCAGGACGCGCTGGCCAGCCTGTCGGACTCCTTCGCGCTGTTCGACGACCGCGGCCGGCTGATCGCCTTCAACCGGGCCTGGGAAACCCTGTTCGCGGAGTCGTCCGACCTGCTTCGTGTAGGCGATACCTACGAAGACATTCTGCGCGAACGCGGCCGACGGGGCCTGATCCACGATTTCCCCGACGACCCGGATGGCTGGATGCGCTGGCGAATGGATATCTTCTGGAATGAGCGGGGACCGATCGAACGGATATTCCCGAACGGGCGCTGGTGGCGGTTCATCGAAAAGCGTACCACCGCCGGCGGCGTCGCCCAGATCGCCACCGAGATCACCGCCATAAAGGCCCGCGAGGAGGCCACCCAGCGACTGCAGGACGAACTGGCCCACGTGACGCGGGTCAGCACCATGGGACAGATGGCGACCGGATTCGCCCACGAGCTCAACCAGCCGCTGGCCGCCATCGTCAACTATGCCCAGGGTTGCCTGCGCCGCCACCGCTCGGGGGCCATCTCCGGAGACGATTTCGTGCGCGTCACCGAGCTGATCGTGGCGCAGGCCCATCGCGCCGGCGACATCATCCGGCGAATCCGCCGGTTCGTGCAGAAGGAGCCCCAGGAAATCCGCGCCATCGACGTCAACGCGGCGATCCGCGAGGCGGTCGGGCTGGTCGGCGGCGAAGCGCTGCGCCACGACGTGGACATCCGTCTCGACCTTGCCGACGGCCTGCCGGCGGTCGAGGCCGATCCCGTGCAACTTCAGCAGGTGATCCTCAACCTCGCCCGCAATGCCATCGAGGCGATCGGCGAAACGGCGGAACAGGGGGGGCGGCTTCGCCTGGCCACGCGCCTCTCCCCGCCGGAGCAGGTCGAGATCCTGGTGACCGACAGCGGACCGGGCATCGACGACGTCGTGCAGAAGAGCATCTTCGACCCGTTCTTCACCACCAAGGCGAGCGGCATGGGCATGGGACTGCCGATCTGCCGCTCGATCGCCGAATCCTTCGGCGGCCAGCTTGCCCTTCAGGCCAGCCGGCCGGGCGAGACGACCTTCCGGATGGCCGTCAAGGCCGTCGGCGAGCCGAGCGCGCCGGCCTGACGGCCGGTTTGACGGCGGCGGATGTTTTGCCCATGATCGGCCAGGCGCCGGCGGGGCGCCTTGGCGACGGACGGGGTGCCATGGGCAAGGAAATCGAGCGGAAGTTCCTGGTGGTCGGCGACGCCTGGCGGGGCTTGGTTCCCGGCACCCGCTACCGCCAGGGATACCTGTCGACGGTGAAGGAGCGGACGGTTCGCGTGCGCGTGGCGGGCGAGAAGGCCTTCCTCACCGTCAAGGGCCTGGCGGTGGGGGCGACGCGGGCCGAGTTCGAATACGCCATCCCGCCGGCCGACGCCGAGGCGATGCTGGATGCCCTGTGCGAACGGCCGATCGTCGAGAAGATCCGCTATCGCATTCCCTTCGCCGGTCGGACCTGGGAGGTCGACGAGTTCGGCGGCGCCAACGCCGGCCTGATCGTCGCCGAGCTCGAGCTCACCCACGAGGGGCAAGCCTTCGACCGGCCCGACTGGATCGGTCGCGAGGTGACCGGCGAGGCCCGCTATTTCAACGCCAACCTGGTGGCCCGGCCCTATTCGACGTGGAAGGACCGGTAGACGAGGTCGAGCCGCTGGCGGATGCGCTTGTTGTCGAGCTTGGTAACCTTCGTCTCCTCGACGATCCGCCATTCCGGACTGAGCCCGGCCAGGGCCTCGGCGACCTGCCATTTGTGGCGGAAGCTGCGTCCTTCGAGCGCCGCCACCGCCGCCGCCTGCCCGTCGCTCAGTCCGTTGGCCCTGAAGGCGGTCAGCCTGAGGGGGGCGAAGGAGATGCGGAACACGCGCGCGGTCTCCAGCACGGCGGCCTGCTCTCCCTCTGTGAAGGCGCGCCGGGCGCGCAGGGCGTCGCGCAGGCGGACGGCCGAGGCGAACTCCTCGCCGACGACGTCGTCGAGGGGAGTTGTCGCGATGCCCTGCGCCGCCAGGTGATCGATCACGGTCCGCGACAGGCTGTAGCCGGTCTCGGTGTGGACCTTCTGGTTGAAGACGTTCTGCAGGAAGAAGAGCGAGACGAAGCAGATCAGGGCGGCAATGATCGGCGTGGCTACCCAGCCGATTCCGATGTGGCCCAGGACCCGCCAGTGGATGTTCCGGCCACCGCGCAACAGGCCGATGCCCAGCACGGCGCCGACCACCGCCTGCGAACTGGAGACCGGCACCAGTGGAATGGTCGGCAGGCCGGATGTGGCCAACAGGTGCTCCAATCCTTCGGAGGCGAACAGGAACAGCACGATGGATTGGGCGACGACGACGACCCAGGCCGCCACCGGCGACAGCGGCACCAGTTCGGCGCCCACCGTCAGCATCACGCGCTTGGAGTACGTGAAGACGCCAACGGCGATGGCGATGCCGCCCAGCAGGAACAGCTGCTCGACGGAGGTGACGGTGAAGAGATCCTGGACCCTGAATTCGGTGAACGGCGACACCGGCACGAATACGCCCATGACGTTGGCGATGTTGTTGGCGCCAAGGCTGTAGGCGCCGAAGGCGCCGGCCACGATCAGGGCGAGGCGGGTGTAGGCGTCGAGCCTGAGCAGATGGAGCCGCACGCGGCCGAGGACGAAGGCAACCAGCTTGAAGAGCAGCGCGGCGACCAGCCCGGCCAGCAGGGGGCAGAGCACCCAGGTGGACAGAATCTTGGTCAGCGCGGCGGCGTCGGTGACCGATTCGGTGAACCAGTTCCAGCCGATGATGGCGCCTACGATGGCCTGAGACGTGGATACCGGCAGGCCGGCGACGGTCATCCAATAGACGGTGATCGCCGCCGCCAGGGCCGCCGCGAACGAGCCGGCCAGGGCGTTGATTTCGCCCAGCCGCTCCAGGGTCTGGGCGGCGCCGGCGCCGCTGATCACGGCGCCCAGGATGACGAAGATGCTGCACACGATGGCGGCCTGGGTGAAACGCACCATGCCGGTGCCCACCGCGGTGCCGAAGATGTTGGCGGCGTCGTTGGCGCCAAGCGACCAGCCCAGGAACAGGCCGCTGGTCAGGAACAGAAGAACGGTGACGTCCACGGGTTCGGACTCCGACTGTTCAACCGGTTGCGCCGCCGGCGGATTATCCGCGTGGCCCCGGTGGGCGGGGGCCCAATTCGGGCGTGCACGGGCAGGCGTTGGGCATTTGGGCGGGCGTGGGCGCGGCGAAGGTTTGGTAGACGATGGCGAGCCCCTCCTCGATCTGCCGGTTGTGAAGCTTGTTCACCGTGGTGCGGGGCAGCGGCTTCCAGTCCTCGGTCAGGCCGGCCAGCGCCTCGGCGACAGCCCATTTGCTTGGAAAGCGTCTTCCGGATAACTGCTGGATGGCCTTTTGCTGGGCGGGGGTCAGCCACGAGATCGACAGGGTCTCGACCTTCTGCGGGTCGAAGTGGATGGGGTTGATCTCGGCTAGGCGCAGCACCTCTCCCTCCTGTTCCCCGGTCAGGTTCACCCGGGCGCGCAGGGCGTCACGAAAACGCACCGAGGAGGAAAACGTCTTTTCCTGCAGGTCGGCCAGTGGCGCCGTCGGCAGGCCGGCCGTGACCATCCGCGCCTCGACCGGCGGGGTGATGGCGAACGAGATTTCCCGATAAACGGGGACGTGGAAAAGGTTCTGCAGCACGAAAAGGCCGAGCAGGCAGATGGTCCCCGAAATGAGCGGGCTCATCACCCACCCGGCGGCGATGCGGCCGATCGAGCGCCAGCGGATCTGGCGGCCCGAATGATAAAGGCCGATGCCGATCACGGCGCCCACCACCACCTCGGAACTGGAGACCGGCACCAGGGGCAGGGTGGGCAGCCCATGGCTGGCCAGGAAGTGCTCCAGGCCTTCCGAGGAAAACATCAATAGAACCAGGGAATGCGCCATGACGACGATCCACGCTGCGGTCGGCGACATGTCGAGCAGCTCGGAGCCGACGGTATGGACGACCCGGCGCGAATAGGTCAGCACGCCGACGGCCATGGCGATGCCGCCCAGGAGGAACAGCTGCTCGACCGGGCTCAGGGAAAACAGCCCGCCCATCGAGAGGGTGGTGAAGGGCGACACCGGCACGAACACGCCCATGACGTTGGCGATGTTGTTGGCGCCCAGGCTGTAGGCGCCGAAGGCGCCGGCCACCCACAGCCCGGCCCGCGTGTAGGCGTCGGCGCGCAGCAGGTGCGGGCGGTAGTGGCGCTTCACCTTGGAAACCAGCTTCAGAAGCAGGATGGCGAAGCCGGCGGCGATAACCGGGCCGGCGATCCAGGCACCCAGGATGTGGGTCAGGGTTCCGGGATCGGTCACCGACGCGGTAAAGACGTTCCAGCCGACGATCGCCCCGACGATGGCCTGGGTCGTCGACACGGGCAATCCCAGCCGGGTCATCCAGAACACCGCGATGCCGGCGGCCAGCGCCACCATGAAGGCGCCGCCGATGGCATTGACGGCGCCCAGCTTGCCCAGGGTGCCCGAGGGGCCGGCCCCGCTGATCACGGCGCCCAGCACGACGAAGACGCCGCACGTCAGGGCCGCCGTCATCCACGTGATCATCCGCGTGCCGATGGCGGTGCCGAACACGTTGGCCAAGTGGTTGGCGCCCAGCGCCCAGCCGAGGAACAGGCCGCTGATCAGAAACAGAGGGACCGAAATTTCCATCGGCCGAGCCGCGCTGCCCTAGAGGCTCCGCTTGATGGTGAAGATGGCCAGTTCGTCGGCCACGTCCTCGGCTTCGTTGGCGGCGGCGTCGACCCGCTCGGTGAAGTAGCGCAGGTGCAGCTTGCGGTCGAGCGGCAGGTCCGAGTCGAAGATGGCGGTCTTCAGCTTGGTGCTGATCTTGTCGCACTCGCCCTCGTAGAAGAGGACCTTGTGGTTGTGGTCGCGCACCGCCTCGATGTTGCGGAAGAAGGCGCGCGCCGCCATCACCAGGGAGTCGGTGCAGACGACGGCCGTTTCGCCGAGGCTGATGAAATCGCGCTTGAACTCCTCGGGAATGTCGGGCTTCTCGATGGAAAAGCGGTAGCAGTTGGCCTGGAAGGTACCGGTAATCCGGTCCATGTGTTCGAGCAGGCTCAGCACATCGGCCCGAAGATCCGGAATCAGCGTCTGCTCGTAGAGCTCGGCTTCGACGGTGCGCCGGAGTTCGTCGCCCCGCGATTCGGTTTCGCTGACATCCCGCACGGTCTCCGCGAATTCCTCCGAAACGCCGTCGGTCATGTAGATCTTGAGCCCGCGCAGGAACAGCAGGCCGGCTTCCGACACGGAATCGAGGAACTCCTCGATCTGGCGCTCCAGCGCCCGTGTCCGGCCGAACAGGGCGGTTTTTGAGCTCAATGCCATCGACAACACCTCTTCCCCAAGCAATTTTCCCCAGGAGGGCGCAACACCGTCAGGAAACGATTGGCCCGGTGCGACGTCGTGTCCGGCTTGCGGGGCCCAAATAAACAGGTGGCCGGGGCGTCCTTGTGAAGCCGCCGGCCCTGGTAAGCGGGCTCCGCCCACCTTGAAAAAAAACGGTAGAAAGCGGGGGAGGGGGTGTCAACACTATTTGAGTTGTTTTACATGAATAGTCGATGCCGGCTTCCGTCGGGAAAAGGGAAACCCGTTCCGCCGTGCGGCGGCAGGGACGGCGCGGAACCGGCCGTCAGTCGTCCTTCTTGACGATCCGCCGGGCGATCCGCAGGCTGCGCGCCCCCGAACGGATGGATTCGTAAAGAACCGATTCCGTGTCCCCAGGGTCCTCGGTCAATTCGAGAAGCCGCTTCAAATCCGGGTTGATGCGCTTGAGGATATCGCGGATTTCCTTCTCGGGTTTGACCTTTTCCTTGGAAGCGGTTTTGTCGGCGTTCATGGTTGCGGCTTTCTGGCTGTTGCGGGGGCAAGTAAATCTTGGATTGGCCGCGAAGTCAAACGGTCGCTGCAACCCACGCCTCGCCCACTATCCCGACCGTAGGCGCGCCGCGGTCGGCTTTTGGCCGGTAATCGGCAGCAATGCACGCTGGG
Organism: Shumkonia mesophila; assembly: GCF_026163695.1. Classification (NCBI taxonomy): domain Bacteria; kingdom Pseudomonadati; phylum Pseudomonadota; class Alphaproteobacteria; order Rhodospirillales; family Shumkoniaceae; genus Shumkonia; species Shumkonia mesophila. Next base: position 99,519 of record NZ_JAOTID010000015.1, read on the forward strand.
ATTACTCTCCGTGTGTCACAAAAGTGTAACATGTTCGTCAAAAAAGCAGAACTTATGCTGTGGAATATTACATATGCTTAAGGGGGCGGGGATGGAGATGGAGAATCTGCCGGACCAGCCCCCCCTTCCCGGCTTCCCTTGACGTCCGGCCGGGGATCACGGCTAACTTCCGAAGGCGATCCCAGACGGACGGTATGTAAAGGATGTCCCCTTTAGATCGGACTGCCATCGGCCTGTTGTTGCTGCCGGTTCCGGCCGTGCTCGCCATCCTTGTCGGGACCGACGCGCTGGCCGCCGGCCCGGCGGCGATCGGCGCCCTTTCGGCCTTGGGCGGCATCGCCCTGGGGGTGGCCAGGCTGCGCGGGCGGCTGGCCGAGGCCAGGCAAATCGAAAGCCTGAACGAGGCCGAACTGCACGAAGAGTTCGTGCGTCAGTCGCGGCTGGCCGAGTCCTACGAGATGATCCTCGATGCCATCCCCGAGCCGCTGCTGGTGCTGAGGCGCGACCGGCGCGTGTTGCACGCCAATCGGGCCATCGTCGATCTGCTCGGCCACGACCCCATCGACGCCGACCTGACGGCGGCGATCCGCCATCCCGAAGTGATCGCCGCGACCGCGGCCGTGCTGGCCGGGCAGGTCGAGGCGCGGACCATCGAATTCCAGCGCGGCGGCGCCATCGAACAGTCTTTGGTCGCCCGTTTGGTCGGCCTGCCGAAAGGCCGCACCGACGGGCCGGCGGCGGTTCTCGTGCTGCACGACCTGACGCTCATCCGCAAGGCCATGGAAATGCGCGCCGACTTCGTCGCCAACGTCAGCCACGAACTGCGTACGCCGTTGACCGCCATCGTCGGCATGATCGAAACCCTGCGCGGCCCGGCCAAGAAGGACGCGGAGGCCCGCGAGCGCTTCCTCGCAATGATGGAAGAGCAGGGCAGCCGCATGACCCGTCTGGTCGGCGACCTGCTGTCGCTGTCGCAGATCCAGGCCAACGAGCACACGCGCCCGACCGACTCGGTGCGCATCCAGGACATTCTGCCGACGGTGGCCCGGATGCTGGAACCGCATGCCGAGAAGAAGAAGGTCGCGTTCGCCATCGAGGCGGACTCCGACCTGCCGGCGGTACTGGGCGATGCCGACCAGCTCCAGCAGGCCTTCCAGAACCTCATGCACAACGCCGTCAAGTACGGGCGCGACGGCAGCGTCATTCGCGTGGTCGCCCGCCGGGAAGGCGGGGACGGCATCGCCGTTTCGGTGATCGACCAGGGCGAGGGCATCCCCGAGCAGCACCTGCCGCGCCTGACCGAGCGTTTCTATCGGGTCGACAAGGCGCGCAGCCGATCCCTGGGGGGCACCGGCCTCGGCCTGGCCATCGTCAAGCATATCGTCACCCGTCACCAGGGACGCCTCGCGATCGAGAGCGAGATCGGCGTCGGCAGCACCTTCACGGTGTCGCTGCCGGTTAAGCGCGAAGGCATCGCGCGCGACTGAGAATCAGGCGTCGTTGTCATAAAACGGCAATCTAATAGTCATATAACCGTCGTGTCCCGGTCATAGAGTCGGCGAGCCGACGCAAGGGGGACACTTGGGACCGACCCCCTGCCTCTGCGCTTTGTTGAGCCCTTGCTTCAGGAGAGTTTCATCATGCAAAAGACGCTAGCGCTCGCCGTCCTCGCCGCCCTCGCGGTCACCGGTACGGCGGAAGCGCGCGATCAGATCCGCATCGTCGGGTCGTCGACCGTGTACCCCTTCACCACCGTGGTGGCCGAGCAGTTCGGCAAGACCGCCAAGTTCAAGACCCCGGTCATCGAGAGCACGGGGACCGGCGGCGGCTTCAAGCTGTTCTGCGCCGGCGTCGGCGTCGAGCACCCCGACGTGACGAACGCGTCGCGCGCCATCAAGAAATCCGAACTCGAGACCTGCCAGAAGAACGGCGTCACCGACATCACCGAGGTCAAGATCGGCTATGACGGCATCGTCGTCGCCAACTCCAAGGCCGCCCCGCAGGCCAAGCTGACCCGCGAGCAGATCTTCCTGGCGCTGGCCAAGAACGTGGTGGTGGACGGCAAGATGGTCGCCAACCCCTACCAGAAGTGGAGCGACATCGAGAAGAGCCTGCCCGACATCAAGATCGAGGTGTTGGGCCCGCCGCCCACCTCCGGTACCCGCGACGCCTTCGTCGAACTGGTCATGGACGAGGGTTGCGCCAAGATCAAGGGCGCCAAGGAAGCCGGCCTGACGGGCAAGGCTTGCGGCGCCATCCGCGAAGACGGCGGCTATGTCGAGGCGGGCGAGAACGACGTGCTGATCGTGCGCAAGCTCGAAGCCAACAAGAACGCCTTCGGCGTCTTCGGCTTCAGCTTCCTCGACCAGAACGCCGACAAGATCCAGGGCTCCCTCGTCGAGGGCGTCGAGCCGGCCTTCGAGAACATCGCCAAGGGATCCTATCCGGTGTCCCGGCCGCTGTTCTTCTACGTCAAGAAGGCCCACGTCGGGACCATCCCCGGCATGAAGGAGTTCGTGACCGAATTCACCAGCGAGAAGGCCTGGGGCATGGACGGCTATCTGGCCGACAAGGGCCTGATCCCGATGCCCGACGCCGAGCGTAAGAAGTTCCACGACGCGGCCGCGAGCCTCGCCAACAACGTGATGATGTAAGACCGATCCCACCGGCGCCCGGGGGCCTGCCGCCCCCGGGCGTTCCCTTTCCCGCTTCCGAGCCGCGCAGCAAGGCCCCCCATGCCGATCGTCGTTCTCCTCGCCACCCTCATCGGCCTCACCGTCGCCGGGTACTACATGGGGCGGTCGCGGGCGGTGGCGGTGGGCGGTCACGGCACGCGCCACCTCAATTCGCTGCCCGGCTATTACGGCCTCTACGTCGCCGCCTGGTGCGGCATCCCTGCGGTTTCCGTCGTCGTGCTGTGGCTGACGCTGGAACCCGAGATCATCAAGGCCTTGCTGGTCGCCGCCCTGCCCGACGTCACCGGCACCTGGTCGGACAGCACCATGGCGCTGATGCTGAACGACATCCGCAACCTGGCCGGCGGCAACATCGTCAGCCGCGACGTCGACCCCGAATTGCTGGCCGCCGCCGAATACTACGCCTTCATGCGCGACGCCGGCTTCGCCGCGATGGCGGTGGCCGCGCTCGCCATCGCCGCCGGCGGGCTGGCATACAGCCGGCGCGCCATCCACCCGGATCTCCGGGCCCGTAACCGGGTCGAGGGCGTGCTGATGGTTTTCCTGATCATCAGCTCGACCGTCGCCATCCTGGTCACCATCGGCATCGTGCTGTCGCTGCTCTTCGAGGCCCTCCGCTTCTTCCAGCGGGTGTCGCCGGTGGAATTCCTGTTCGGCCTCGAATGGAGCCCGCAGACGGCGCTGCGCGCCGACCAGGTGGGCAGTTCCGGCAGCTTCGGCTCGATCCCGCTGCTGGTGGGCACCGCGCTGATTTCCTTCATCGCCATGTGCGTGGCGGTGCCGGTCGGCCTGCTGTCGGCCATCTACATGGCGGAATACGCGCCGCCCCGGGTGCGCTCCGCCGTCAAACCGGCCCTCGAAATCCTGGCCGGCATCCCCACCGTCGTCTACGGCTTCTTCGCGGCGCTGACCGTGGCGCCGTTCCTGCGCGACTGGGGCAGCCAGATCGGCCTCAACATCTCGTCGGAAAGCGCGCTGGCGGCCGGCCTGGTGATGGGCATCATGATCATTCCCTTCATCTCCTCGATCTCCGACGACGTCATCACGGCGGTGCCGCAGTCGATGCGCGAAGGCTCGCTGGGCCTTGGCGCCACCAAGTCCGAGACCATCCGCCGCGTGATCATCCCGGCCGCCCTGCCGGGCATCGTCGGCGGCATCCTGCTGGCGGTGTCGCGCGCCATCGGCGAAACCATGATCGTCGTCATGGCGGCGGGGTTGTCCGCCAACCTGACGGTCAACCCCCTGCAGGCGGTGACCACGGTGACCGTGCAGATCGTGACGCTGCTGGTCGGCGACCAGGAATTCGACAGCGCCAAGACGCTGGCCGCCTTCGCCCTCGGCCTCGTCCTCTTCTTCGTCACCCTGGCGCTCAACATCGTGGCGCTGACCGTCGTCAAGAAATACCGGGAGCAATATGAGTAACGCCGTCCCCTCCGCCGTCCTTCCCCGCGGGGTGGCGCCGACGCCGACCTCCGCGCGGGTCAAGGCCAGCTTGGCCCGGCGCTACCGGGCGGAGCGCCGCTTCCGCGCCTATGGCATCGTGGCCATCGCCGTCGCCCTCGGCTTTCTTGTCGTGCTGTTCACCAGCATCATCGGCAACGGGTATTCCGCCTTCTGGCAGGCCAACGTGCGCCTCGACGTCACGCTCGATGCCACCACCGTCGATCCCGACGGCACCCGTGCTCCGGAGAAACTGGCCACCGCCGACTATGCCGGCCTCATCAAAGGGGCGCTCGGCGAGCGCTTTCCCGGTGTCTCCGGCCGCGACGCCAGGCGCAAGCTTTCCGGGCTGGTCAGCCAGGGCGGCGCCTACGACCTGGCCCGCATGGTGACGAATGACCCCAGCCTGGTCGGGCGCACGATTTCCGTCTGGCTGCCGCTGTCGGACGACGCCGACATGCTGATCAAGGGCCATATTCCCCGCGACGTCCCGCAGGCCAACCGCCGGGTTTCGGACCAGGAGATCGCCTGGCTGGACGATCTGGCCGCCCAGGGCGAGGTGGAGAGGAAGTTCAACGTCCGCTTCTTCACCAGCGGCGATTCGCGCGAGCCCGAGCTGGCCGGCATCTGGGGCGCCACGGTGGGTTCCCTCATGACCATGCTGGTCACCATCGCCATCTCCTTCCCGCTGGGGGTGGCGAGCGCCGTCTACCTGGAAGAATTCGCCCGCAAGAACCGCTGGACCGACCTGATCGAGGTCAACATCAACAACCTGGCGGCGGTGCCCTCCATCGTCTTCGGGCTGCTGGGGCTCGCCGTCTTCCTCAACTTTTTCGGCCTGCCCCGCTCGGCGCCGCTGGTCGGCGGCCTGGTGCTGGCCATCATGACGCTGCCCACCATCATCATCGCCGGGCGCGCCGCGCTGACCAGCGTGCCGCCCTCCATCCGCGAAGCGGCCTACGGGTTGGGCGCCTCGCCGGTGCAGGCGGTGTTCCATCACGTGCTGCCGCTGGCCATGCCCGGCATGCTGACCGGCGCCATCATCGGCATGGCACGCGCGCTCGGCGAAACCGCGCCGCTTTTGATGATCGGCATGGTCGCCTTCATCGTCGACATTCCGCACGGTTTCCGGGACCCTTCCACGGTGCTGCCGGTGCAGGTCTATCTGTGGGCCGACAGCCCCGAGCGCGCCTTCGTCGAGAAGACCTCGGCGGCGATCATGGTGCTGCTGGCCTTCCTGATCGTCATGAACGCGGCGGCGGTCTATCTGCGGAAGAAGTTTGAAGTGCGGTGGTGACGCGAGGCGGTATGATGGAACAGACGATGATCGGCATGGATGGGGAGGGTGGCTTGAGCTTCGGCACCGACGATTCCGAGCCCCTTGGGCAGACCCCCGACGGCATTGCCGGCGCCGAGCCGCCGGCCAAGTTTGTATCGCGCGGCGTCGACGTGTTTTACGGCGCCAAGCAGGCGCTGTTTGGGATCGACATCGACATCATGCCCAACGAGGTGACGGCGCTGATCGGCCCCTCGGGCTGCGGCAAGTCGACCTTTCTGCGATGCCTCAACCGCATGAACGACATCATTGAGGGCTGCCGGGTTTCGGGCAGCATCCTTCTGGACGGCGAAGACGTTTATGCCCGGGCCATCGACGTCGTCCATCTCAGGGCGCGGGTCGGCATGGTATTCCAGAAGCCCAATCCGTTCCCCAAGTCGGTCTACGAGAACGTCGCCTACGGGCCGCGCATCCACGGCCTGGCGGCGTCGCCGGCCGACATGGACGAGGTCGTGCGCACCAGCCTGGAGCGGGCCGGCCTGTGGGAGGAGGTGAAGGACCGCCTGCACGAGCCGGGGACCGGACTTTCCGGCGGCCAGCAGCAGCGGTTGTGCATCGCGCGCGCCATTGCGGTCGAGCCCGAGGTGATCCTGATGGACGAGCCGTGCTCGGCCTTGGACCCCATCGCCACCGCCAGGATCGAGGAACTGATCGACGAGCTTCGGACCAACTACACCATCGTCATCGTCACCCATAACATGCAGCAGGCCGCCCGCGTGTCGCAGCGCACCGCCTTCTTCCATCTCGGCAAGCTGATCGAATTCGGCGATACCGACCAGATCTTCACCAACCCGCGGGCCGAACGGACGCGGGACTACATCACCGGCCGGTTCGGCTAGGAGGCAGAGCGTCGTCCATGCGCGAGACCCAGCACATCGTGAAGTCCTACGACGAGGAGCTCCAGTCCATCAGTACCCGCATCATCGAGATGGGCGGTCTGGTCGAGGCCCAGCTCGCCGACGCCATCGAGGCGGTGGTCAAGCGCAACGCCCAGCTTGGCGCCCAGACCGACCAGCGCGACGCCCAGGTCGACGCCATGGAGCGCGAGATCGACGAGGCGGTGGTGCGCCTGCTGGCCCGCCGCCAGCCGATGGCCGACGACCTTCGCCAGGTTCTGGCGGCGCTCAAGATCGTCGGCATCCTGGAGCGGGTCGGCGACTATGCGGCCCACGTCGGAAAGCGCGCCGTCATGCTGGCGCAGGACCGCGAAACCCCCGGGGTCGCGGTGATCGGGCGCATGGGCAAGATGGTGCGCGACCTGATCGGCGACGTGCTTGGCGCCTATGCAAGGCGCGATCCCGAACTGGCCCTTTCCGTCTGGCGGCGCGACCAGGATCTCGACCAACTGTACGCCAGCTTCTTCCGCGAGCTTTTGACGGCGATGGCCGAGGACCCGAAGAACATCAACGCCTGCATGCACCTGCTGTTCATCGCCAAGAACATCGAGCGGGTCGGCGATTTCGCCACCAACATCGCCGAGAACGTCCACTTCCTGGTGCTGGGCGTGTTGCCGGCCGGCAAGCGGCCGAAGGCCGCCAAGGGCGACTACTCCTTCGAGCAGTGAGAGGGGCCGCTGTGATCATGACATCGCAAATTCTGATCGTCGAGGACGAGCCGGCGCTGGTCGCCATGCTGCGCTACAACCTGGAAAAGGAAGGCTACCAGGTCGAAGAGGCGGCCGACGGCGAGGAGGGGCTGCTCAAGGTCGAGGAGGCGGCGCCCGACCTCATCCTGCTCGACTGGATGCTGCCCCGCCTCTCGGGCATCGAGGTCTGCCGGCGCATCCGGCGCCGGCCCGAAACGCGCGACGTGCCGGTGATCATGCTGACGGCGCGCGGCGAGGAGGCCGATCGCGTGCGCGGCCTGGACACCGGCGCCGACGACTACGTGACCAAGCCGTTCTCGCCCAGCGAACTGATGGCCCGCATCCGGGCGCTTTTGCGCCGGGCCAGGCCGTCCTCGGCCCACGAGACGCTGAACTGCGGCGACCTGGTGATGGATCTGGCCGCCCACAAGGTGTGGCGCAGCGGCCGCTCGCTGAAACTGGGGCCCACCGAGTTCCGCCTGCTGCGCTATTTCCTGGAGCACGCCGGTCGCGTGCTGTCGCGCGAGCACCTGCTGGACGCCGTGTGGGGCCGCGACATCTATGTCGAGGAGCGCACCGTCGACGTCCATATCCGGCGCCTGCGCAAGGCGCTCAACATCGACGGCGAACCCGATCCCATCCGCACCGTCCGCTCGGCCGGCTATTCCCTGGAGATGGCCGACGGCTGAGGAGCCCGAAGGCTGCCCTTGCCCCGCCATCGGAACATGCCCTCGGGCTCGTCCCGCCAGCCGCAGCGGGTACGATACCGGGGAAGCGAAAACAGGCTCACGACACTCGCTTCCGGGCGGGAGATCGAATGGACCGAAGGGTTACGATTCGTCTCCGGGCTGGGGGCCATTGAGCGCAGGCCCCCGCCCGGCTTGGCGAAGTGCCTCCCGGGGCGCTCCTTTCCGGCGATAGAGGCGGCGAGACGCTGTCATGATTCTCTACCTCTCAGAAGGGTTGCCGGCCGGTGCTGGGCGGCCTGTTCGATCTGGGTGCATTTTTCCCATCGCGCGCGCCTATGCCGGGGCCGCGCCCGAGGACTACTCGGCCGCATTGTCGTCCACTGAACGATTAACCTTGAGTATGGTGATCGTCCTCTGCTCGCCGCGCAGCGTGCGGAAATCTATCGACTGCCCTTCGGTGAGGCCGATCAGGGCGGCGCCGACCGGCGAAAGAACGGATATCTTGCCGGCGGCGATGTCCTCGTAGCGGGGGTAGACCAGGGTAACGACCTGCCGGATGCCGGAATGGGCATAGGCGAACTCGACCCGGCTTCCCATGGTGATCGTATTGGGGGCGATCTGATCCGGGGCAACGAGCTTGGCGCGATCCAGTTCCCGCTCCAGGTACTCGCTGGAGTCCGGGAAGCTCGACCATACGATGCGAGCAAGGTTGGACAGGCGGGCGTGCTCGTGCCAAGTCATGACGATGGGTGGAAGAGCGTGTGGCATGTTCCAATCCTCAAACAGGCGGCGGCACCGTGGGCGCCATGGCCGCACACAGACTATCGGAGCGCTACTCCGAACAATGGGCATCAGACGAGGATGACGGATTGATACCGCCCGGTTCCCCGGGCCGGTGTCGCCTTATGAACGCGGCGACAGATCGACCCGGGGCCACTGGCCAACTTTGAGTTGGCCATGGCGAAGGAGCTGCGCACGACGGGCGATCATCTTCAACATGGCTGCCAAGATACCAGATTTGGCGCACTTTTCAAGCCACACCCCGGGCGGTCTCGGGGTCATTCGGTGATGTCCGACGGGCGGCCGAAGAGGTCCATCTGCACGGTATCGAGGTGTTCGCGCATGGCCGCCTCGGCCCCTGCGCGATCGCGGTTGGCGATGGTTTCGACGCAGCGCGCGTGCTGGCCGTTATAGATCTTCTGGCGCTCGCGGGTGAGCGAGGCCTCCTTGAGCCGGCCCCACAGCTTGTCTTCGCGCAGTGCCGTCAGGGCCTTCAGCATGGCGTTCAGCACCGCGCTGTGCGAGGCCTCGGCGACCGCCTCGTGCAGGGTGCCGTCCCACAGTTCGTAGGTCTTGAGGTCGAGGGCGGCGGCGCCCTTTTCCAGGCAGCGCTGGAGATGCGCGATGTCGCCGGCGGTGGCGCGCAGGGCGGCCAGTCCGGCCACCTTGGGCTCGATGATAAGGCGGGTTTCCATGATCTCGTTCGGGTTGGTCGCCTTCATCAGCAGCGAAAGCGCCGGCGCCTCGGCCGGCGAGCGATGGCCGACGAAGGTGCCCTGACCGACGTGGCGCCAGATCTTGCCCTCGGCCTCCAGCACGGCCAGGGCCTGACGCAGGTTGGTCCGGGTCGTTCCCAGCTCGGCCGCCAGCTCGCGTTCCGGCGGCAGGCGGGACTGGGCGGGAAAGCGCCCCGAGTCGAGAAGCTCGTTCAGGCGGTTCAGCAGATCGTCCGTGCGGGTCATCGTCCTATTAAACCAATCCCATAATTGGTCTGCAATCAAAACCAATCTGACACTTGGTTTGTATTTCCATCGCCGGTTCCGGCGGTGGAAAAGATGTTGGTCGAGGCGTGATGGTTCCAGAAGGCACCAGGAAATACCTGCCTTCGATCCGATATGACAACTTTTGCATGTTTTTAACCCGTTGTAAATACAACATCTATGATGCATATAGCCGGTCATCACGGCCGTTTCGGCGAAAGGGGTGCGAGGCTCCACCCCTGGCCGCGCCGCCGACGATGCGGCGGCGAAAGATCGCCGGATCGGGTCCGCCGTCGCCGGTTGACACCAATATTTCATTGGTATAGCTTTTCTTGGTTGTCTGACGGAAGGATGAACCATGCGTTTCGTGACTTTCTCCCATGCGGGGGCAAAAAACCGGCCGGGCGTCATCGATGCCGCCGGCCAGACCATCGTCGATCTCGGCGAGGAAGGGATTGCCGACCTCAACGCCCTCATCCTGCAGGGCGAGGCCGGGCTTCAAACCGCCCGCCGGGCACTCGAGCAGCCCAAGCGGAAGGTGCCGCTGGCCGAGGCCGCGCTCGGCGCGCCGATCCCCAGGCCCCGGCGCAACATCATGTGCGTCGGCAAGAACTACTTCGAACATTCCAAGGAGTTCGAGAAGAGCGGCTTCGATTCGACCTCGGGCGGCCAGGCCGTTCCCGACGCGCCGGTGATCTTCACCAAGGCGCCGTCTTCCGTCTCCGCCCCCGGCGCCGAGATTCCGTCCTATCTCGATCCCAGCCAGTCGACCGACTACGAGGGCGAGCTTGGCGTTGTCATCGGGCGCGGCGGGCGCGGCATCGCCAAGGCGGCGGCATATGGCCACGTCTTCGGCTACGTCATCCTCAACGACGTCACCGCGCGCAAGCTGCAAAGCCAGCACAAGCAGTGGTTCCTGGGCAAAAGCGTCGACGGCTTCTGCCCGATGGGTCCCTATCTGGTGACCGCCGACGAGGTGGGCGACGTGACCAAGCTGGTACTGACCACCGAGGTCAACGGAGAGGAGCGCCAGAAGGGTGTGGTCTCCGACCTCATCTTCGACATTCCCACCATCATCGAGACGATTTCCCGGACCATGACGCTGGAGCCCGGCGACGTCATCGCCACCGGCACGCCGGCCGGCGTCGGCATCGGCTTCACGCCGCCCAAGTTCCTGAAGAAGGGCGATGTCGTGCGCATCGCCATCACCGGCCTGGGCGTTTTGGAAAACCCGGTGGCCTGACGGCGCCCGCAGATCAGAAAGAGCGAGGAAAAGCGAATGAGACTTGCCATGTTCCAGGGTCAGGGCGACCCGCGGCTGGGCGCCGTTGAGGGGGAGGCCGTCGTCGACCTCAACCTGGCCTACGAAGCGATGCTGACCGCCAAGGGCGACCTTCGGGCGCGCGCCAAGGCCGATGCCGTGGTCCCGGCCGAAACCGTCGCCTTCCTGCGCGGCGGCGACGATTCGCTGGCGGCGGCGCAGGCCGCGCTGACGTGGGCGGCGGCGCGGAACGGCGCCATGCTGAAGGTCAGGAACACGCCGGTGGTGCGGCCGCTGAAGGACGTCAAGCTGCTGGCGCCGGTCATGAAGCCCGAGAAGATCATCTGCGTGGCCCACAACTACCACGACTTCCTCAAGGAGCTGGGGATGAAGCCGCACCCGATTCCGCGCATCTTCTCGAAGTTCGCCAACGCGGTGTGCGCGTGGGACGACCCCGTCATCCGCCCGAAGATGAGCCGGCAGCTGGGCTACGAGGCGGAATTGGCCTTCGTCATCGGCAAGCGCTGCAAGAACGTGCCCGAGGAGAAGGCCTACGATGTCATCGCCGGCTATATGACGTTCAACGACATCAGCGCCAGCGACTGCACCAAGTCCGACGTCCAGAACACCCGCGGCAAGGGCTTCGACACTTTCGCCCCGATGGGGCCCTGCCTGGTCACCGCCGACGAGGTGGCCGATCCGCACGACCTCAAGGTCGAGCTTCGCGTCAACGGCCGGGTGCTGCAAAGCTCGAACACCCGCGAGCTGGTCCACAACGTGCCGCAACTGCTGTCGTTCTGCTCGCAGGTCTTCACGCTGGAGCCGGGCGACGTGGTGGCGACGGGAACCCCCGGGGGGCTTGCCAAGGACCGCAATCCGCCGACCTTCATGGAGCCGGGCGACGTGATGGAGACCGAGATCGGCGATCTGGGCGTCATGCGCAACCCGATTGCCGAGGAGGACGCCTGAGGAAGGGCGCCGCCGCCGATGCCGGGCACACCCCCGGGCGACCGACCGGCCGCCCGGGTCACGGAGGGGAAGAGGGCCGCATGAAGCGCATCAAGGTTGAAAACCCGATCGTCGAACTGGACGGCGACGAGATGGCCCGCGTGGTGTGGGGCTGGATCAAGGAGACGCTGGTTCTTCCCTACCTCGACGTGAACCTGCTTTATTACGACCTCGGCCTGCCGCACCGCGACGCCACCGACGATGCGGTAACCACCGAGGCCGCCGAGGCGATCAAGGCCCATCACGTCGGCGTCAAATGCGCGGCCATCAACCCGGACCAGGCGCGGGTCAAGGAATACGGGCTCAAGAAGGCCTGGCGTTCGCCCAATGCCCACGTGCGCAACGTCGTCGGCGGCACGCTGTTCCGCGAGCCGGTGGTCTGCAAGAATGTGCCGCGCCGGGTGGCGGGCTGGGCCAAGCCCATCGTCGTCGCCCGCCACGCCTTCGCCGACGAATTCGCGGCGACCGATTTCCTGGTGCCGGGCCCCGGCACGTTCAGCGTCCGCTTCGTGCCGAAGGATGGCGGCGAGACCATCGAGCATACGGTGCTGGAGTTTCCCAGCTCCGGCATCGCGCTGGGCATGTACAACCTCGATTCCTCGATCGAAGGGTTCGCGCGGGCCTCGATGACCTATGGCCTGGATGTCGGCTATCCGGTCTACCTCGGCACCAAGAACACCGCGCTCAAGGTCTATGACAATCGCTTCAAGGAGATCTTCCAGCGCATCTACGAGGCCGAATTCAAGGCCCGCTTCGAGGCCAAGGGCATCTTCTACGAGCACCGGCTGGTCGACGAACTGGCCGCCTTCGCCATCAAGTCCTCCGGCGGCTTCGTCTACGCCTGCCGCAACCGCGACGGCGATATCCAGTCGGACATGGTGGCCGAGGGCTTCGGTTCCCTGGGCCTCATGGCCTCGATCCTGATGACGCCGGATGGGCGCACGGTGCAGACCGAGGCGGCGCACGGCACCATCACGCGGCATTACCGCCTGCATCAGGCGGGCAAGGAGACGTCGACCAATCCGGTGGCCTCCATCGTCGCCTGGGCTCGGGCGCTCGACTTCCGGGGCCGCTTCGACGGAACGCCCGATGTCCGCCAATTCGCCCAGGCCCTGGAATCGGCCTGCGTGCAGACCATCGAGTCGGGCGTCATGACCAAGGACCTGGCGATCCTGGTCGGCCCGGGCCAGCCATGGATGACGACCAAACAATTCCTGGACGCGGTCGACCAGACGCTGCGGGAGAAGCTGTAGGCCGGGAGGGGGGCGTGGCGGCCCCGGCGTCCGCCGAGAAGACATCGAAAAACACCGTGACGAGGCTTTAGGCAAAGGGAGTGTCAGGAGATGCAAGACTTCACGATCACACCGACCCGCCGTTCCTTCCTCAGGGGAAGCGCCGCGGTTGCGGGCGCGGGCATCCTGTCGGCGAGCCCGTTCCGCAAGACTTGGGCGGCGGCGTTCCCGGAACGCAACATCCAGATCCTGATTCCGACCGGCGAGGGCGGCGGCGCCGACCGCGACGCGCGCATGTTCTCCACCGTCTGGCGGAAGTACCTCAACACCAACTTCGAGTATTCGTACTATCCCGGCGCCGCCGGCCAGGTCGGCTACGAGTTCTACGCCGCCAAGTCGGAACCCGACTGCTACAACCTGCTGTTCGGCAACCTGGGGCCTGAAATCATCATGCAGGCCATGCAGAAGCCGAAGGCGAAGCTGGGCAAGGATTTCATCTACTTCTGCCAGACCACCGACGAAACCATGTGCGTCTTCGTCGGCAAGAACAGCAAGATCAAAACGATCGAGCAACTGGTCGACGAGGCCAAGAAGCGGGTGGTTACCGTCGCCACCAGCCGCCTGCCGCACCCTGCCTCGATCGGCGTCCTCGCCCTGGGCGAGGCGACCGGCGCCAAGTTCCAGCTGGTGCCTTTCGGCGGCGGCAATCCGTCGGCGATGGCGGCGATCACCGGCGAGGTCGACTGCTGCACGCTGCCCATCACCAACGCCATCCAGTTGGACAAGGAGGTGTTGATCCTGACGGTGTTCTCCAAGAAGAATGTGTTCGGCGAAATGGCCGACAACGCGCCGCCGGTCAACGACGTGTTCGGCACCAAGATCCCGGAACTGAGCTCCAGCCGGGGCTTCGCCATCCACGTCAAGGCCATCGAGACCTATCCGGACCGCTTCAAGACCATCGAGGAAAGCGTCAAGAAGGCGGCCCTCGATCCGGAATATGCCGATCTGGTGGAAAAGGCCGGCATGCCGCGCAGCTTCGTGCGCTACGGCGGGCGTGAGGAAACGGTCGCCTTCGCCGAGGAGATGCTGGCCCTGGCCGAGAAGTACGGTTCGCTGCTGGCCGCGAAGAAAAAATAGGACATGGCGGCTGGAGCCCGGATGGCGCCCGGGCTCCACCGTCTTCCGGCAGACTTTCCTGGCCGGCGCCGGCAGGGGGCGGGCGCTCTTCAACACGTTCGGGGTTCTTGATCATGACTACAGAGACGGCCCGGCAAGGGCGGACGAAAAAGCGATCGGTCGGCGCCGACCTGGTCATTCCGATCATGGCCGCCGGCTACGCCCTCTATTACATCTACACCGTTCTGGACTACCCCACAGAGGCCCAGATCAACGGGCTGTTCCTGGGGATCGTGCTGTGTTTACTGGTCGTCGTCCTGCTGGCGCGAGTGGCGGCGCAGTGGTTTAGGGGCGAAGTCGACTTCGGCATGCAACGCCTTCTGGCGCCCTTGTCCATGATTCCGTCGCGCCTCGTCTTCCTGGGGCTGACCATCGCCTACATCGTGGTCATCCCCTGGTTCGGCTTCACGCTGACCACTTTTCTTTTCGTCCTCGGCAGTCTGCTGGCGTTGGGCGTGCGTTCGAAAAAGCTCCTGGTGCTCATGCCGCTGCTGAGCGCCGCCGGCGGCTACATCTTCTTCATTGCCATGCTCAACACGCGGTTCCCCAAGGGGCCGGTCGAGCATTTCCTGGCAGGGATGTTCTGAGATGGAACTGAGCGCCGATACGGTCCTTGAGCTTTTCCTGCACTCGCTGAGTCTGTGGTGGGTCATCGTTCCCGCCATCGTCGTCGGCATCATCATGGGGGCGATCCCGGGCTTCGCCGCCCACAACACCATCATCATCCTGCTGCCGCTGACGCTGATGGTGCCGGTGGAGGTGGCGCTGACTTTCATGGTGGCGCTCTATTGCGCAACCCACCTGGGCGGCGGCATTCCGGCCATCCTCATGAACATCCCGGGCACCGGCGGCGCCGCCGCCACCACGCTCGACGGCCACGAGATGGCCAAGCAGGGCAAGGCGCAGCAGGCCTTGGTGCTGGCCTTCGCGGCCTCCACCTTGGGGGGGCTCATCACCTCGATCGTCACGCTCTTTGCGCTGCCGGTGCTGTCCCTGGTCGGCTACTACGTGCACAGCGTCGAGATGGTGGTGATCATGCTGTTCGGCCTGACGCTGATTGCCGTCATCGCCGCCGAAGACACCGTCAAAGGCCTGATCGCCGGCTTCTTCGGCCTGATGCTGGGCGCCATGGGGGCCGATCACGTCTACGCCGCGCCGCGCGGCACCTTCGGGCTCCTGGAACTGTTCGACGGCGTGCCGCTCATTCCGGCCCTCATCGGCCTGTTCGCCATCTCGGAAGCCTTCGTCATGATCGAGCAGGAGACCATCGTCTCCTCGAAGGGGCAGGATCGGGCGCAACGAGCCTCCTGGGCCGATACCTTCGAGGGCCTGCGTATCGCCGCCGCCAACTGGTGGCACATCGTCTGGACCAGTTTCATCGGCCTCCTGGTCGGCGTCCTGCCCGGCGCCGGGGCCAGCATCGGGGCCTTCGTCGCCTACCAGCAATCGCGCTTCTTCTCGAAGGAGCCCGAAAAGTACGGCACCGGCTACGCGAAGGGCGTGCTGGCGCCGGAGGCGGCCAATAACGGCGTCACCTCGGGCACCCTCGTGCCGCTGCTCGCCATCGGCATTCCCGGGGGCAGCACGGCGGCGGTGATGATGATCGTGCTGCAGTTCCACGGCGTGCCGTTCGGGCCCAGGCTGTTCGTCGAAAGCCCGCTGCTCGCCTTCGGCGTCATCATGTCGATGGTGGTGGCCTATATCTTCATGATCTTGACCATCCTGCCGATGGCCCGCTACCTCGCCAAGGTGACGGTGATCCCGACGCGCCTGCTGGCGCCGATGATCGTCGCCTTCACCCTGGTCGGCGCCTTCGTGCCGCGCAGCTTCGTGTTCGACCTGGGGGTGGCCGTCGCCTTCGGCGTCATCGGCTACATCGCGCGCAAGACCGGCTACCACGTGGCGGCGATCCTGATCGGCGTCATCCTGGGCCCGCTGGTGGAACAGTCCTACATCCGGGCGCTGCGCATTTCGCTGGGCGACCCGCTGGTGCTGTTCTCCTCGACGCTGGGCAACGTGCTGTGGGTGATGCTGGTTCTCTCCCTGGCCATGCCCTACATCCTCAACTGGCTCAGGCGGCGCAAGGCTGCGCAGGCCGCATCGTAAGGTTTCGATCCGGGGTCAGGGAACCATTCAGGCCGGGGAGAGTCTTACTCCCCAGTTGAACCCTGTAGCCAAGGAGGCTGCCATGTTGCGCCGGATCATCGTTTCGCTGTTCCTTCTGTCCTTCGCCGCCAGCGTTGCCGGGTGCGGGGACACTTGGCGCGGCATGAGGCAGGACACCAGCGAAAACCTGGACAAGGCCTCGGACGCCGTCAAATAGCGTTCTGATTCGCTGCACGCGGCCGTCAGCGTCCGGGCAGGGCCAGGGTCGAGGGGTCGAACAGCTCGTCGACGGCGACGTCGCGTTCCGACAGGTATTGTTCACGCGAATAGCGGCAGAGGGTTTCCAACTCGGGGCGGTTGCCCGGCAGGCCGTAGGACCAGAAGTCTTCGCCCATCAGGGCTTTCGTCGCCTCCCATTCGGCGGAAAACCACGGCAGCGTCATGCGGTTGGCGTTGCCCTTGGCGATGGCGTCCAATTCCTTCATCGCCACCGTTTTGGCATCGACGAACGCCTTGAACAGGTTGGCCGGCAGCCAGGGGTGCCGCTCGACCAGGGCGCGCTTGACGCCGACGACGTGCATGATCGGGAAGTAGCCGGTTTCCCGGTAATAGGCCCGTTCGATCTGGGCGACGTCGGAAAACAGGCGGCGCACCAGCGGCGAACCCTGGGAAAAGGCGGTGGGTGGGGCGGGGCTCATCACCGCGTCCAGTTCGCCCGCCACCAGCAGGTCGTTGAGGCACTTTCCCTCGGCGATCGGCTTGACGTCCATGTGTTCGGGCAATTTCAGCGGCAGCCGCTCCTTGCGGCCGGGCGCATTGGTGCCGCCGGTGCGATAGCGAAGCCGCCGGAAGTCGACGCCGTGGGAATCCTGGAGCATGCCGCGCAGCCAGAGGGCCAGCGTCATCTGGTATTCCGGCACGCCGACCGTCTTGCCCTCCAGGTCCTTAGGACTGTCGATGCCGCGATCGACGCGCACGTAGATGCAGGCGTGGCGGAAGGCGCGCGACGGGAAGACGGGGATGGCGACGTAGGCGCATTCGCCGCGCGTCACCTGCACCAGATAGCTGCTGAACGACAGTTCCGAGACGTCGAATTCCTGGCGCTGGAAGGCGCGCGGGAACAACTGCTCGGTCTTGAGCACGACGGGGGCGACCGTGCAGCCCTCGACGCCGATCCGCCCGTCGATGATCGGTTTCAGGCGATCGTAGTTCCAGCAACCCAGGGTGATCGTCACGTCGGTCATCGCGGTCTCCTCGCCAGGGTGCAGCGTGCCTAAGGTTGTAGCGCGCGGCAGGGGGCGGGTCCAGCGGGTGGCGCCGGACCGTCAGAAGGACGAGTTCGGCGTCTTCAGGAAGGCCACTTCCTCGACGGTGGAGGGGCGTCCGAGGGCGGCGTTGCGGTGGGGGAAGCGGCCGAAGCGGGCGACGATGTCGCGATGGCGCACCGCATAGTCGAGCCATTCGGCGTCGCCCAGCGCCTCGAACAGAACGACCGAGCGGTGCTGGTCGGCCAGATCCTCGCTGTGCTCGAACGGCAGGTAGAGAAACAGCCGCATGACCTGCGGCAGGGGCAGGTCCAAGCCCCGTTCAAGCGCATGGCGGGCGGCTGTGCGGGCACGGGGGTCGGCGGCGAAGGCGCGGGCGGTGCCACGGAACAGGTTGCGCGGGAACTGGTCGAGCAGGATGGCCAGCGCGACGCCCCCATGGGCGCTTTCCATGAGGGAATCGAAGTCGCCGGCCGCGGCGCGCTCGACGTCGCCCGCGAAGGCCCGGCCGATGCCGGCATCGAAGGCGGGGTCCGGCTGAAACCACTCGGGCCGGCGCGCCGGCGTGCCGGTTGCCCAGTCGGCGCCGAACCAGAAAGAAAGCACCCGTTCGATCAGGCCGGCTTCGGCAGTTGTCATCGTCCCTCTCCGCTCGTTGCGTCCCTGCCGTCGTCATATGGGGTGGAAGCAGGAGATTCGCCGCTCACCTTCTGGCTGGCGGGGGCGATACCTCCGTCGAAAAAAAAGGGCCGCCCCAAAGGGCAGCCCCGATTCTCGACGGCAATGACGCCGGCCACTCAGCGGGCGTCGGGCAGGCGCATATCGATGTAGCCGGCCGGGCAGACGTCCTTGCACATGAAGCAGCCGACGCAGTTCTTGGCATCGGTCTCGACGAAATGGCCGAGGCTCTTTTCGCCCTGGGCGACTTCGCTGACGGCGTCCTGCGGGCAGAACACCTCGCAATTGCCGCATTCCAGGCAGGTGCCGCAGCACATGCAGCGGGTCGCCTCGGCCTGGGCCTGCTCGCGGGTCAGCGTGCGCAGCCGTTCCTCGTAGTTGCCCAGCACCTCGCCGGGGCCGACGCACAGGCGTTCGCGGTGGTCGCGGGGCAGGTACTGGAAGTGGCCGAGGAACAGCCCTTCTTCCTCGATGACCTCGTCCTCCGAGCGATCCTCGAAGGCGGTGGCGGTTTTGCGGAGTTCGACCTTGATGACGTCCACCGCAGGCCGATTGCGCAGGTCCTCGTTGCGGATGAAGCGGTCGATGTTCTCGGCGGCCCGCCAGGCGTGGCCGATGGCGGTGGTCAAAAGGCGCGGCGCGATGGCGTCGCCGCCGACGAAATGACCGTCCCTCTCGGGCACCCGGTAGAGCACGTCGGCATCGATGCGGCCGCGCCCGCCGTCCATTTCCTCGATCCCCTCGAATACCGCGCTCTGGCCGGTGGCGACCACAATGAGGTCGCAGGGGATGTCGAACTCGCTGCCCTCCTTGACAACCATCTTGCCGCTCGACCAGTCGGTCCTGATCACCTTGAGGGCGACGGCGCAACCGCTGGCGTCCTTGACCACCTCGACGGGAGCCAGGCCGTCGTGGATCTCGCAACCCTCGGCGATCACGAAGTCGATCTCCTCCTTGGCGGCGGGGGCCATGGCGATCGGCCGGCGATAGACGATCCAGGTATCGGCGGCGCCGACCTTCTCGTCATCGACCGGCGGCTGCTCGGCGCCCTGGCCGAGCACGGCGGCCGGCTTGTGGGCCGGAGCGACGCCCTCGACATGGCCGATCCTGAGCGCGACCGAGGCGCAGTCCATGGCGGTGTCGCCGCCGCCGATGACCAGCACCCGGCCCGACAGGTACCGGAGGCGGCCGGTGTTGGCGGCGCGCAGGAAGGTGAGGCCGTTGACGCAGTTGGGGGCGTCGCCGCCGGGAACCGTCAGCGGGTTGGAGCCCTGGGCACCGATACCCCAGAAGACGGCGTCGAAATCCTTTTCCAGATCGACGACGGAAATATCGCGGCCGACCCGGGTGTTGAGACGCACCTGCACGCCCATGTCGAGGATGCGCTGCACCTCGGCGTCGACGATGTCGCGCGGGCAACGATGGCGCGACAGGCCGTAGCGCAGCATGCCGCCCAGGGCGGCGTTGGCTTCGAAGACCACCGGCCGGTGGCCCCGGCGGCGCAACTGATAGGCGCAGGCCAGGCCGGCCGGGCCGCCGCCGACCACGGCGATCCGCTTGCCGGTTTCGGTTTCGGGCTGCTGGAAGGCCAGCTTGTGGCGGATGGCGTAGTCGCCGATGTAGTGCTCGATGGCGTTGATGCCGACGTGTTCCTCGACCGAGCCGCGGTTGCACTTGGTCTGGCACAGCGCCGGGCAGACGCGGCCCATGATGGCCGGGAAGGGGTTGGCCTCGGTCATGCGCCGGAAGGCGGCTTCCTGCCAGGTCATGCCGTGAAGGGGAAGTTCCTGGCCGCGCACGATGGCCAGCCAGCCGCGCACGTCGTGACCCGACGGGCAGGCGGCCTGGCAGGGCGGCGTGCGCTTGACGTAGGCCGGGCGCCGCTTGGAATGGGCCGCGTTGTAAAGGGCCCGGGTGCGGCGTTGCGGGATCGCAACGGGGGTCGTTTCCTCGGTCATCGGACTGTCTCCCCTTCCATCGAACGCAACAGAACTTCCGCCAAGTCTAACACCTCGAGCTTGTCTTCGAGGTTTTCGGTCTTGCGGCTGTCTTCCAGCAGCGAGACGCAGTAGGGACAGGCGGTGGCCAGAATCTTGGCCCCGGCGTTGACTGCCTCGTTGACCCGGAGCACGCTGAAGCGCTTCTCGGCCGGGGTTTCCATCCACACCCGGCCGCCGCCGCCGCCGCAACAGAGCGAAAAGCGCTTCTCGCGCGGCATCTCGACGGCCTCGACCCCGGCCGCCGCCAGCACGGCACGCGGCTCGTCGAAGATTTCCGAATGGCGGCCCAGATAGCAGGGATCGTGGTAGGCCACCTTCTTGGCCAGCGCGGCCGGCACCTTCAACTTGCCGTCGGCCACGAGTTGGGCCAGCAGTTGGCTGTGATGGACGACTTCCCACTCGCCACCGATCTCGGGGTATTCCTTGGTATAGGTGTGATAGCAGTGCGGCGAGGTGACGATGATCTTCCTGACGCCGCGGCCATTGAACAGGCCGATGTTGGCCTCGGCCAGCTTCATGAAGCCGCTTTCGTCGCCGGTCTTGCGCAGGCTTTCGCCGCAGCAGTTTTCCTCGGCGCCGATGACGCCGAACGACACCCCGGCTTGGGTCAACAGCTTGACCAGCGAGCGGGCGATGTTGCGGCTGCGCGAGTCGTAGCAGGAGGTGCAGCAGACGGAAAGCAGGTATTCGGTGTTTTCGGTGTAGGCCGGGACGTCGAGGCCCTTCATCCAGTCGGTGCGCTTCTCGCGCTTCTCGCCCCACGGATTGCCGTTGGAATCGCAGCTGCCGATGACGGCGCGCAGCGTGTCGGGAGTGCCGCCCATCTCGGCCGTCATCGTGCGGATGGCCCGCATGATGCCGATGATGTCGACGCCGCGCGGGCAGTTGATGACGCACTTGTTGCAGGTGGTGCAGCCGTAGAGGATGTCCTCGACCTCGTTGCCTTCCAGGCCCATCTGGCCCAGGCGGATCATGCGGCGCACGATGAACTCGCCGTTGACTTCCCGCCACGGGCAGACGGCGGCACACATGCCGCACTGCATGCAGGTGTTGAGGTCGACGCCCCCCGAAAGGACGATCGCCTCGTTGACCTCGTAGAAAGGCGTATCGGGCATCGATGGCTCCTAGTAAACGAGGGTCGCGTTGGCCTCGAGGATTTCCTGGGTCAGGGCCGCCGCGGAAACCGGCCTGGCACCCTGGATAAGGTCCGATTCCTCGATTTTGCGTTCGCGGATGCAGGGCACGCAGACCAAGAGCTTGCCCCCCTGATCGAGGAAGCTCTTCACCAGGTCCTTGAGCGCCGGCAGGCCGGCCGCGAAGACGTTGTCGAGATAGCCCTTCTTGGCGAGGTAGACGGCGGTGCTCTGCAGCGCGATGACGGCTTCCACTTCCATGGCCAGCGCGCCGTTGGCCAGCACGAAGGGCAGCGTCGCCTTCTCCGGGTGCTCGCCGGCGAAAGTGGCGATGTAGAGGATCTTTTCCTTCTTGGCTTCCGACATGGTCATGCCTTTTCTGAACGGGGCTCAGTCGTCGTCTTCGGGGACGTCGGCCGCCGCTTCTTCCAATCCGTACCGGTAGTATCCGTCGTCGCCGCTGCGCTCGCCGATGACGCCATACTTTTTCATGGCCATGACGCACCACAGCACGTCAGGCGCCGCCAGGCCGGTGGCGGCGACCAATTCGGGCACCGTCATCGGTTCGGCCGAGGCGGCCAACGTCTGGCGCACCTTCTTGATGCGGGTCATGCGCTGGCGATTGGCGGCGAAGGCGTCCTTGATGCGGACGCGCCGTTCCTTGCGAATGCCGTCCAGCTCGAGGATCTGCTCGGGTGTCAGGGTGAAGGGCTGGGACATCACTCGGCCTCCGCAACGATGGGTTCGCCGACGATGGCGTCGACCATCGCTTCGTATTGGCGGAGCGTCCAGCCGTTGACCTCGATGGCGATGTTGGGACAGACCGCCACGCACATGCCGCAGCCGGTGCAAAGGGCAGGGTTAACCTTGGCCGTGCGGCCCTTGCCGTTCGCCGCGTCGGTCAGCGTGATGCAGCCGGGGTGCGGGCAGGTTTCGGCGCAGGCGCCGGTGCCGGTGCACAGGTTGGCGTCGACCGTGGCGACATAGGGGTCAAGTTCGACGAAGCCCCGCGAAAGAATGGTCGCGGCCTTGACCGAGGCGGCGGTGGCGCCTTCGGCGGCTTCGGTGGAATCCATCGGCGCCTGGCAGGTGCCGGCCAACAGGATGCCGGTGGTTGCCAGTTCGACCGGCCTCAGCTTGGGGTGAACCTCCAAGAGGAAGCGGTCGGCGCCGATGGGCAGCTTCATGATGTCGACGATGGAAGAAACGTCTGACGGCACCATACCGACTGCCAGGACCACCAGGTCGACGGGGATTTCGACGTCTTGACCCGATAGCAGCGTGTCCTTGGCGGTAATGGCAAGCGGGTTTTCCGACCCCTCCGGCGTGCGCGCAACGGCCGGCGCGGCATCGGCCTCGAAACGAACGAACAACACCCCATCCCTTGATGCTCCCACATAGTATTCTTCATGCCCCCTGCCATACGCCCGAATGTCGCGATAGAAGTCGTAGATCACGGTTTCGGGGTATTTTTCGCGCAGTTCGCGGTCGGCCTGCAGCGTCGCCGTGCAACATACCCGCGAGCAGTATTCGTTGAGGTTGCCCTTCTCGTCCGGCTCGTGGATGCCGGGAATCTGGCGGCTGCCGACGCAGCGGATCATCGCCATGGTCTTGACCGGGCGGCCGTTGACCTTCAGCGTCCCGCCGCCGCCCGCATCCTCGGCCATCAGCTTGATGAGGTCGGGCAGCGTGATCACTTCCGGGTTGTCGCCGTAGCCGTACATGCCACGGGGCGGCGTGTAGTGCTTGAAGCCGGTGGCCAGGACTACGGCGCCGGTCGCCAGGTCCACGGTCTCCTCGGCCTGGGGCACGTCGAAGGGCAGGATGCCGACGAAGGGCACGAACGCCCCCTTGGCGACTCCGGCTTCCTTGAGGCGGGCCAGCTTGTCGATGTCCTCGGCACTCTCGGGCGGCCGGCGCTTGACCTTGAGCTTGAAGTCGCCGACGTAGCCTTCCGAGGCGACCATCTCGGCGCAGGTGATGACCGTGATCGACGGGTGGGCCAGCACCGTGGCGGCCAGGCCGGCAAGCAGGTCGCCCGCCTTCTCCTGGGTCGGGTAGACGCGGTCGAGCTTGGCGAAGTTGCCGCCGAGGAAGGGAGTCTTCTCGATCAACGCCACCTTGACGCCGCGAATGGCCAGATCGCGCGCCGCCTTGAGCCCGGCAATGCCGCCGCCGATGACGGTGGCGTGACGGATCGCCTCCACGCGGATCGGCTCCAGGGGTTGAAGCGCACGGGCCTTGGCGACCGCGGCGCCGACCAGGGCGGCGGCCTTGGCGGTGGCGCCGTCGCCGTGATGCACCCAGCTTACCTGCTCGCGGATGTTGGCGTGCTCGTAGAGGTAGGGGTTGACGCCGGCCCGCTGGGCGGCCCGCCGGAACGTGGTCTCGTGCAGGGCCGGCGAGCACGAGGCGACGACGATGCGATCCGCCCTGCCGGCCTTGAGGTCCTCGATGATCATGTTCTGGCCGGGATCGGAGCACATGAAATGGTTGCGCCGGGATACCGTGACGCCCGGCATTTCGGCGGCCATCCGCTCCAGCGCCTCGACGTCGACATGGTCCGAGATGTTGCCGCCACAATGGCAGATGTAGACCGCCACCTTCTCGTCACCGGCGGGTTTCTTCTTGCTGTCCTCGGCCGTCATCTTGTTGGTTCCTGCTCTCTGGCGCTGGGGCTCAGGCATCCACGGTTGCGGGCTTGGCGGTCTCGGTGAGGTAGTTGGAAACCTCCATGGCCGCCGCGCCGGCTTCGATGATGGTATCGACGATGTCCTTGGGGCCGATGGCCACGCCGGCGGTAAACACGCCCTCCATCCTGGTCAGGGTCGGCGCGAACTTGGGGTGCACCGACTGGAGGAAGCCGTCCTCGGCGACGCCGACGTCGACGATCCCGGTGGGGTTCCAGGCCGGCACGATGGCCAGCGCCTGGACCACCAGGTCGTGCTCGCGGTCACGCCCGCCGCCGCCGCCTTCCTGGTCCTCGTAGCGCACGACGACGCCGCCATTCTCGCCGGTCCCGACGACCGTCGGCTTGGCCTTGACGAACTCGACGCCCATGGCCTTGGCGTTCTGGTAGAACTGCTCGTAGTTCTTTCCGAAGGCGCGGATATCCATGTAGTAGATCGTGATGTCGGCCATCGGCAGGGCGCCCGACAGCAGCATGGCCTGCTTGATGGAATACATGCAGCAGACGCGCGAGCAGTAGGGCACGCCCAAAGTCAGGTCGCGCGAGCCGGCGCACTGGATGAAGGCGATGGACTCGGGCTCCTTGCCGTCGGAGGGCCGCAGCACCCGCATGTAGGGGCCGTGCGGGGCGAGCAGGCGCTCCATCTGCAAAGACGTGATCAGGTTGGGCTGCCTGCCGGCAGGGCCGAAGGCCTTTTCGGTGTAGTCGGGGATCAACTCGTAGCCGGTGGCCAGCACCGCGGTCCGCGCCCGGAGGGTGAACTGGCTGGGCTTGTCGAAATAATTGATGGCGCCGGTCGGGCAGACCTTGAAGCATTGGCCGCCTTCCTTGCCGCAGATCCAGCAGTTTTCCGGATCCATCACCGCCTTCTGCGGCACCGCGTTGGAGAACGGCACATAGATGGCCTTGCGCGACGTGAAGCCGCCCTGTTCGTGATCGGGCACGAAGGTCGGGCAGGCGTATTCGCATTCCCGGCAGCCGGTGCAGAGGTCGATGTCGACGTAGCGCGGCTTTTGCTTGACGGTGGCGACGAGGCCGTTTTCGTCGCGCACCAGCTTGTCGAGTTCGCACAGCGTGAACAGCGTGATGTTGTCGTGATGGGCGGCCGCCGCCATTTTCGGGGTCGTGATGCAGCTTGCGCAATCCAGCGTCGGGAACACCTTGGACAGCCGGATCATCTTGCCGCCGATGGAGGGGTCGCGCTCGACGATGGCGACCTTGAAGCCCTGATCGGCGAGGTCCAGCGCCGTTTGCAGACCGGCGATGCCGGCGCCGAGCACCAGGGTGTCGAACTCAGCACTCTCCGCGGGGGTCATCGGAATCCTCTTCTCTGGGCGCGGTTCGCCGGTCAGGCGGCCGCCGTCGCCATCTTTTCTTCGCCCGGCATCCCGAGCTCGGACACCACGTCGTTCATCTTCTTGACTTCGTTGAGGAAGGCCCGGTTGCACACCGTGCAGATGGCGGTGAGGCGCAGCCGGCGGGGATCGAGCCCACGTTGCTTCATGCTGACGTAGACCCGGTCGATCCGCTTCGAGAGGGCGTGATACGCCCCCTCGTAGGGGCATTCCACCCCGCAGGACATGATGATGATGCCGGCGACGCCCTTGGCGAAACAGTCCAGATAGAACTTTTCGGGGAACATCGCCGGTTCCCGGGTCCTCAGAACGTAGACGTTGTCGGCATAGGCCAGATGCGCTTGACCAACCGAATTGGCGCCCGGATAGGCGCAGTCTTCGGTGGCCAGGATCAGGATTTTTGGTTTGGTTCCCTGGCCGGCCATGGCGAAGTCCCTTTACTTTCCGCGGCGAACGAAGATCCGATCATAGCCGTCGGCGATCATGTGGCCGACGTACTTGTGACCGACCTTGCCGGCCCACTTCGGGATATCGTCCTTGGTGCCGGGGTCGTTGGACAGGATCTCGAGAACGTCGCCCATCTTCACCGTGGCGATGGCCTTCTTCGCTTCAAGAAGGGGCCCCGGGCAGGCGCTGCCGCGCGCGTCCACCGTGTTGGCGGCCTCTGGCGCGGCGGGGAGAAGGTCGGACATAGGTTTTCTCCTGTTGCTTCTTTTTTCTTGGATCGGTTCCCAGGTGTCGGACAGGACGCAGAAGATATTGATATTTTTATGTCTCGCGTCGGCGGCCCGAACCCAAAACTCAAGCCACACCCGATCTTTACATTAGTCTTTTGAGATATTCAAGAGAAATAACCGCAGAAATAATATGGATAATAAGAACGCTTATCATTAGCAGACAGGCGTTCGTCGGGAAGCAACCGAAAGAAGAAAAAAGGGGCGCCGCGGACGGCTTAAAGACCGCCGAGGCGGGGTGGCTCGTCGAGCCCGCGATAGCGGTACTGGAGCGCCACGGTGATGCCCTTGAGCGGGCGCAGCACGGCCAGTGTGCCGGCGATCACCAGCGGCCCCCACAGGACGGCGTGGACCCACAGCGGCGGCGCCACAGTGAGTTCGAGAAACGCGGCGGGGCCGACGATGCCGGCGCCCAGGATGAAGGTGGCGGCGACGGCCGGCCCATCGCCGGCATCGTGCTCGGCGAGGTTCAGGCGGCAGGCCGGGCATTCGCCGGCCACCTGAAGATAGCCGTCGAACAGCCGGCCCTCGCCGCAGCGCGGGCAGCGGCCGCGCAGCCCGCGAAGCAGCAGGCCTAAAAGCGGCGGCGTTGGGGTCACGCCGGCCCTATCCCTTGAAGCCGTAGCTTCCCCACCAGTAGACGCAGGTGAACAGGAACAGCCAGACGACGTCGACGAAGTGCCAATACCAGGCGGCGGCCTCGAAGCCGACGTGCTGGGTGGGCGTGAAGTGGCCCGAGCGGATGCGCAGCGCGCAAACGGCGAGGAAGCAGGCGCCGACGAAGACGTGGAAGCCATGGAAGCCGGTGGCCAGGTAGAAGGTGGAGGAATAGATGCCGTCCTCGATGCCGAAGGCGGCGTGGCCGTACTCGTAGGCCTGGAAGCCCAGGAAAAGGAAGCCCAGGACGGCGGTCAGCAGCGTGCCGTGGAACGCCTTGGCGCGCTCTCCGGCCAGGATGGCGTGGTGGGCGTAGGTGACGGTGGCGCCCGAGGTCAGCAGGATCAGCGTGTTGAGGAACGGCAGTTCCCAGGTTTCCAGCGGCACCACGCCTTCGGGCGGCCAGGTCGGCGAGGCGGCGAAGCTCAAGGCCGGGATGCTGGCGTTGAAATAGGCCCAGAAGAAGGCGAAGAAGAACATCACCTCGGAGGCGATGAACAGCACCATGCCCATACGCAGGCCGTGCTGAACGGGCGGTGTGTGGGCGTGATCGCGCTCGGCCTCGCGCACGACGTCCCGCCACCACCCGAAGAAGGTGGCGAACAGCACGGCGAAGCCGGCCAGCAGCACCCACGGCTGACCCTCGTGCATGAACCACACGCCGCCGATCGCCAGCAGCAGCCCGGCCACGGTGCCGGTGAACGGCCACGGGCTGGGCTCGACCATGTGCCAGGGGTGTTTCTTGATCTCGGTGGTCACCATGACTATCGCCTTTCCGAAACTTGCCGTGCCTGGGGTTCAGCCGTTGGGGGCGCCGGCGGCCGTCGTTGCGGCCGGCCGGGAAAGACCGGCGGCGCTTCGCGACGGATCCGTGGCGGCGCGAAAGAAGGTGTAGGAAAGCGTGATCGTCGAGACGTCCCGGGTATCGGGGTCCTCGGCGATGGCGGGATCGACGTAGAAGGACACCGGCAGGTCGGCGCCGCCGTGCGCTTCCAGGCGCTGCTCGCTAAAGCAGAAGCACTGCACCTTGACGAAATAGGGCGCCGCCTTGTTGGGCGTAACGTTGAAAGTGGCGGTGCCGGTGATCGGCGCATCCGACAGGTTCTCCGCCCGGTAGACGGCAAGCGTGCTCTCGCCCAGGGGCACCTGGACGCGGTGCTGCTCGGGCCTGAAGCGCCAGGGCAGCGGCGGATTGACGTTGGCGTCGAAGCGTACGGTGATCGAGCGGCCGGTCCCGTCGGTGCCGCCGGCTTGGCCGTCCAGGGCCACCCGCGGGGTGCCGCCGTAGCCGGTCACCTGGCAGAACAGGCGATAGAGCGGCACCGAGGCGAAGGCCAGCCCGGTCATGCCGGCGACGACACCGACCAGCGCCAGGGCCGTCACGCGGCGGCCCCGGCGGGCACGGATCTGGCGGTCGCTTGCGTCCATGGCGGTGTCGCTCCGGTCGATTCCCGCTGTCTCCCTACTCGGCCGGCTGGGCGCTCACGCGGGGAAGGTCCTCGTGGGTGTGGAACGGCGCCGGCGACGGCACCGACCATTCCAGAGTCGTCGCGCCCACCCCCCACGGGTTGGCCTCGGCCACCCGTCCGGCGGCCAGCGTGCGCCAGATGATGAAGAGGAACAGCAGGGTTCCCAGCGCGACGATCAGGGCGCCGATGCTGCTGACCATGTTCCAGCCGGCGAAGGCGTCGGGGTAGTCGGGGATGCGCCGCGGCATGCCGGCGACGCCCAGGAAGTGCTGGGGGAAGAATAGCACGTTGACGCCGACGAAGGTCAGCCAGAAATGGATCTTGCCCAGCGTCTCGGGATACTGGCGGCCCGACATCTTGCCGATCCAATAGTAGAAGCCGGTGGTCAGCGCGAAGACGGCAGCGACCGACAGCACGTAGTGGAAATGGGCGATCACGTAGTAGGTATCCTGCAACTGGACGTCGAGGCCGGCGTTGGCCAGCACGACGCCGGTGACGCCGCCCACCACGAACAGCGCGATGAAGCCGGTGGCGAACAGCATCGGGGTCTTGAACTCGATGGAACCGCCCCACATGGTGGCCAGCCAGCTGAAGATCTTGATGCCGGTGGGCACCGCGATGATCATGGTGGCCAGCACGAAATAGGCCCGCGTGTTGACGTCGAGGCCGACCGTGTACATGTGGTGCGCCCACACCACGAAGCCGATGAAGCCGATGGAGACCATGGCGTAGGCCATGCCGAGGTAGCCGAACACCGGCTTCTTCGAGAAGGTCGACACCACCTGGCTGATGATGCCGAAGGCCGGGATGATCATGATGTAGACTTCGGGGTGGCCGAAAAACCAGAACAGGTGCTGCCACAGCACCGGGTCGCCGCCGCCCTCCGGCGCGAAGAAGGAGGTGCCGAAATTGCGGTCGGTCAGCAGCATGGTCAGCGCGCCGGCCAGCACCGGAACCGCCAGCAGCAGCAGGAAGGCGGTGATCAGCATCGACCACACGAACAGCGGCATGCGGTGCATCGTCATGCCGGGCGTGCGCATGTTGAGGATGGTGGTGATGAAGTTGATGGCGCCGAGGATGGAGGAGGCGCCGGCCAGATGCAGGCTTAAGATTCCAAAATCGACGGCCGGGCCCGAATGGAAGGTGCTGTTGCTGAGCGGCGGATAGAACGTCCAGCCGGTCCCCGGTCCGGTGCCGGTGAGGCCGGCGGTGACCAGCAGGCAGAGCGCCGCGGCGAGCAGCCAGAAGCTGACGTTGTTCATGCGCGGAAAGGCCATGTCGGGGGCCCCGATCATCAGCGGCACGAACCAGTTGCCGAAACCGCCGATGAGGCCGGGCATGACGACGAAGAAGACCATCAGCAGGCCATGCGCCGTGACCATCACGTTGTAGAACTGGGCGTCCTGGATGAACTGGATGCCGGGCTCGGCCAGTTCCAGGCGG
This sequence comes from Shumkonia mesophila, assembly GCF_026163695.1. Taxonomy (NCBI): domain Bacteria; kingdom Pseudomonadati; phylum Pseudomonadota; class Alphaproteobacteria; order Rhodospirillales; family Shumkoniaceae; genus Shumkonia; species Shumkonia mesophila. The sequence goes on from NZ_JAOTID010000015.1 coordinate 129,231, forward strand.
ATCATCCACGACATGCCGCCGCCGATCAGCGCCGAGAAAATGCTGAGCACGATGTACATCGTGCCGATGTCCTTGTGATTGGTCGAATAGACCCAGCGCCGCCATCCCGTCGGATGATGATGGCCGTGATCCGCGTGGGCCGAGGGGGATGCTGCGTAAGCCATGGCGATTTTCCCTGGTTTCTCTCGTTCCGTCCCGACTAGCGTGCCGCCGTCGTCGGCGTCCTACCGGCGACCCGCGTGCCGCCGCCGCCCGCGCGGGCGAATTTCTCCTTGGCGGCGGCGGTCCATTCGTCGAAGGCCTGCCGGGACACCGCCCGGATGGCGATCGGCATGTAACCGTGGTTGACCCCGCACAGTTCCGAGCACTGCCCGTAGTAGGTACCCTCGCGGCGGATGCGCACCCAGGTCTCGTTGACGCGGCCGGGTACGGCGTCGGTCTTGATGCCGAACGACGGCACCGCCCACGAATGGATGACGTCCTCCGACGTCAACAGGATGCGCACGTCGGTCTCGATGGGCAGCACCACCTCGTTATCCACGGCCAGCAGGCGCGGCTGGCCGGGCTGCAGCTGATCCTCGGGCACCATGATGCTGTCGAAGGTGAAATTGTCGTGGTCGGGATATTCGTAGGACCAGTACCACTGGTGGCCGATCCCCTTGATGGTCATCTCGGCCTTGGGGTTGCGGTCCATGACGTAGAGAAGCTTGAGCGAGGGCACCGCGATGACGACCAGGATGAGGACGGGAAGCGCGGTCCACAGCACTTCCAGCACCGTGTTGTGGGCCCGCTTCGAGGGCACCGGATTGCGCTTGGCGTTGAAGCGCACCGCGATATAGGCCATGAGCGCCAGCACGAAGACGGAGATGGCGACGATGATGACGGAGATCAGATAGTTGAACTCGTGCACCTGCTCAGCCACCGCCGAAGCCGCCGGCTGAAGGTCGATCTGCCAGGGATAGGGCTGATCGGCGAAAGCGATTCCGCCGGCGGCCAGGATTGCGACCGCGGCAAGCGCGGCGACGGAAGGAAAATTCCTGAACATCATCCTCATCCGAGTTGAACGAACGGTCCGAACGGCCGTTCCGCGTTGGCCCAGAAACACATCCCGCACTTGGGGCGGCGGCCGCCCAAAACCATCCTTATATTAGGGACAGGCCATGCGAATGCAAATCAGAATAATGTCAAAATCGTCCTGTTTTCCCGATTTTCCCGCACTCCGCGAGAACTGCCACCGGGCCCATCAATCGCACGTTGATCGGGCCCCATCGGCCGCGCAGCCGCACCTTGCTTTTCCGGGACGCGAGCCGAAATATGCGTGCAACCCAGGGGGCTCTTGCCGCGAATCAGCGCGGCGGCGTCCTGGGTCCTTCAGCCTCGGGGAGGGGGCGCCGACATGAACAAATGGGTCATCGCCGCGATCCTCGTGGCCGTCGCCGTCTTCATGTACGTCAGCATCATCTACAAGATGGCCTGACGGCCGGCCTTAGGGAGCGCCAAGACACCATGCTGGCCGTCAACGACCTGCCCCACGTGATCGCGCTGACCAATCTCGCCACCGCCGTTTGCCTCATGATCGGCTACGTGATGATCCGGCGCGGCGACATCCGGCGCCATCGCCTGGCCATGCTGGCGGCGCTCGTCTGTTCGGCGGCGTTCCTGGTCGTCTATGTCCTCTACAAGGCCAACTCCGGCTTCGCCAGGTTCGGCGGCGTCGGGGTGATCCGCCCCGTCTATTTCACCATCCTCACCGTCCACGTGCTGGGCGCCATCGCCATCGTGCCGTTGGTGCCGATGCTGGTGGCCCGCGCGCTGACGGGGCGGTTCGAGGAACATCGGCGGCTGGCCCGCTGGACCTGGCCGCTGTGGATGTTCGTGGCGGTCTCCGGCGTCGTCGTCTACGCGATGGCGGTGCATCTCTTTCCCCATGTTCCGGCCTGAGGTGCCCATGCGCGCGCACGCTTCCCCCCTCCTTGCCTCCTACGGCGACGCGCTGGCCGACCCGGCGGCGCGCAGCGAACTTCGGGGATGGTGCGCGCTGGCCATCCTGTCGTTGGCGGTGGCCGGCGTCTTCGCGCTGCTGCTGGCGCTCTCGCGCACGCCGGGCATCCAGGCCTGGGTGCCGTGGCCGGCCGCCTTCTTCGGCAAGGGGCTGGTGGTCCACGTGGTGTTCGCCTTCATTGTGTGGTTCCTGGCAGTCCTGGGCGCCTTCCTGACCCTGGCGGCCTGGCGGGTCGCCGGCGGCCGGCCGCCGCTGGCCGGGGCCGGACGCGCCGGACCGGTGCTGGCCGCCATCGCCTGCGTGTTGCTGTTCGTGCCGGCCCTGCTCGATCGCGGCGAGCCGACGCTCAACAACTACGTGCCGGCGATCATCGATCCGCTTTATTACGCCGGCCTCGGCGTGCTGGCGCTCGGCCTGATGCTGCCGGTGGCCCGCCTGTTGGCGGCGCCGGTGGCCCGCCTGGGCCTTCCGCCCGACGACCTGTCGGTGGCGGCACTGGGCGCCGCCGTCGTCTTCTGCCTGGCGCTGGTCTGCTTCGGCCTCGCCTACGGCAATCTGGCCGGCCAGACGCCATCCTTCGCCTTCAACGAGGAACTGTTCTGGGGCGGGGGCCATCTGTTGCAGTTCATCAGCACCATCCTGATGGTGGGTGCGTGGTCGACGCTGGCCCGCCTGACCCTGGCGGGCGAGGTTTTCCCCGCGCGGCTGGTCAAGGGGGCCATCGTCTTTCTCATCCTCTGCGCCCTGCCGGCGCCGGTCTTCTACTTCGTCTTTCCGCCGTTCGCGGCCGAACAGACCCTGGCCTTCTCGGGCCTGCTGTGGGCGCTGGGTCCGCCGACGGTCGTCGTCGCCGCGGCCGGCGTGCTGGTCCTTGGCCGGCGCGGGAAACCCGCCGCGCTGCCATGGCGCAACCCGGTGTTCCTCAGCCTGGTCCTGTCGGTCGGCGTGTTCGCCCTGGGCGGCGTGCTGGGCATGTTCATCGACGGCGCCGACACCCGCACGCCGGCCCACTATCACGCGGTGATCGCCGGCGTGACGCTTTCCTTCATGGGGCTTTTCCTGGGCCTTTTCCTGCCGCTGCTGGGGCGGGCGCCCCGCCCGGGCCGACGGCTTAATGTCCTGGTCATCGCGTTTGCCGCCGGCCAGACCTTGGCCTGCATCGGGCTTTTCATCGCCGGCGGTCACGGGGCCCCGCGCAAGGTGGCGGGCGCCGCCCAGGGCCTGATCGACGTTGGCGCCATCGTCGGCATGAGCCTGAACGGCGTCGGCGCGCTTATCGCCGTGACCGGCGGCCTCCTGTTCATCTGGGTGGCGGGCAGGGCCCTGTTCGGCCGCGTCCCGCCGGTGGATAGGACGTCCGCCTAGTCGTTGTCCTTCCAGATCGGGTCGCCGAGGTCGATGTCTTCCTTGTCGGTCAGACCGCCGGCCGCGGCGCCGGCGGCGCCGCCGAGAAGCGCCCCCGTCCCCGGGCTGCCCATCAACGCGCCGCCGACGGCGCCGGCGCCGGCGCCGATGGCGCCGCCACTGATCGCCCGATCCGTCCTTGTCTCGCCGCAGCCGGCGACCGCCAGCATCGCGGCGGCGAGAGCGGCCGGGGCCAGCCATTTTCCTAAGGTCATGACATCCTCCTTGCTCTGTGAGTGACCGATACTTAACGGCCACCGCGCCAGGAGGTTCCCGCCGATCAGCCGCCGTCGATGGCGGCCAGGATCTCCAGCCGGCCGCCCGGTTCCACGGTGTCGGAGGGACGCAGCAGGGTTTCGCCGTTCAGCACCATGAGGCCGAGCACCAGGTTGCTTTCGGCATCGACATGCGCGAAACGCGCCAGCGCCGGGTCCTCGGCGCACAGGCGGCGGAGCAGGTCGGCCACCGCCGTCGGGCCGTCGATCTCGATTTCGCTTTCCGGCCCCTTGACGGAATCCAGGGGCGGGTACCACTTGATGCGCGTCATCGCGGCCATGGGACGCCCTTTCCTTTCCGGCGGCACAGATAGCGCAAATCCAGCCCGGTGTCTCCCCCGGCATGGCGGCAGGAAAGACTTGGTTCCCGACCGTCCGTGTCGGATACTTGCGACCGGCATCCCGGCGGCAGGGAGGATGCCAGAATGGGAGGAGCGGATGGAACACCTTGATGCCGGGCGCAGTGCCCGTCAGCGGACCGTCGCCTATTGGCTGCTTGCCATGTGCGTCATGGTCTATGTCATGGTGCTGATCGGCGGCTTCACCCGGCTGACCTACGCCGGGCTTTCCATCGTCGAATGGAAGCCGCTGACCGGCTGGCTGCCGCCGCTGACGCTCGAGCAGTGGGAGGCCGCCTTCGCCGACTACCGGCGCTTTCCCGAGTACCGCGAAGTCAATGCCGGCATGTCGCTGGACGATTTCCGCACCATCTTCCTGATCGAATACTTCCATCGCCTGTGGGGGCGGGTGATCGGCGTCGCCTTCCTGGTGCCCTTCGTCTTCTTCTTCGCCCGCGGTTGGGTCGACAAGCGGCTGCTGCCCAAACTGCTGGTCATGTTCGTGCTGGGCGGCCTGCAGGGGGCCCTCGGCTGGTACATGGTGAAAAGCGGGCTCATCGACGAGCCGGACGTCAGCGCGTATCGGCTGACCGCCCACCTGGCGCTGGCCGTCGCCATCCTCGGCTACATGCTGTGGGTGGCCATGGGGCTGCTGGTCCCGGCCGCGGGTGGCGCGGCGTCCGCCGCCACCATCAGGCGGCGCCGCGTCGCGTGGGGCATGGTCGGCCTTGTCTTCACCACCATCCTGTCGGGCGGCCTGGTCGCGGGCAACAACGCCGGTTTCGCCTACAACACCTTTCCGACCATGGACGGCGAATGGATTCCCGAGGAGTTGTTCGCGCTCCAACCCTTGTGGATCAACTTCTTCGAGGACGTGACGACCCTGCAGTTCGACCACCGGCTGCTGGCCCTGGCGACGGTGGCGGGAATCCTCGCCTTCTGGGCGTGGGCGCGCCGCGCCGGATTGTCCTGGCGGGCCCGCCTGGCCATCGACATCCTGGCCATGACGGTGCTGATCCAGGCGGCGCTGGGCATTTCCACGCTGCTGCTCGTCGTGCCGTTGCCGCTGGCCCTTCTCCATCAGGCCGGCGCCGTCGCGCTGTTCAGCGCCACCCTGTGGGCCGCCTTCGAAATGCGCCGCGACCCCGCCGGAAATTGAGAAACAGTCGCAAGAAGCCGGGGCCCCTCTCTTGTCTCCGGCTGGCGCCACTCTATATTCCCCAAGAACCCGCACGGCCGTTGGGGGTACGTGGGGCGATCCGCAGGACACACCGTTGACCCGATCGAGCGCAACCACCGCCCACCCGTCCCCCGCCTCCCTGGCCGGGGGGGAACAGGTCGCCGTCCGCCGGCCGGACTATCGGTTCCGGCTGGCCGATTACGCCATCATCCTCAAGCCCAATGTGATGTCGCTGGTGGTCTTCACCGCCATGGTCGGCATGCTGGTGGCCCCGGGCAGCGTCGACCCGCTGACCGGCGTCATCGCCATCGCCTGCGTCGCGGTGGGTGCCGGGGCGGCTGGCGCCATCAACATGTGGTACGACCGCGACATCGACCGCGAGATGGCCCGCACCCGCGAGCGGCCCATCCCGGCCGGCCGCATGCGCCCGGCCCTGGCGCTCGTCTTCGGCGTCGTGCTTGCCGTCGCCTCGGTGGCGGCGATGGCGGCCCTCGTCAACGCCCTGGCGGCGGCGCTGCTGGCGACCACCCTCGTCTATTACATCTTCATCTACACCATGTGGCTGAAGCGCCGCACGCCGCAGAACATCGTCATCGGCGGCGCCTCGGGCGCCCTGCCGCCGGTGGTCGGCTGGGCGGCGGTGACCGGCAGCGTCGATGCCGGCGCCATCGCGCTGTTCGCCATCATCTTCCTGTGGACGCCGCCGCACTCGTGGGCGCTGGCGCTGTTCCGCCGCGACGATTATGCCCGGGCCCGGGTGCCCATGCTGCCGGTGGTGGCCGGCGAGCGGGCCACCCGCCTGCAGATCCTCGTCTACACCCTGTTGCTGGTGCCGGCCTCGCTGGCCCCGACCGTCATCGGCCTGGCCGGCCCGCTTTACGGCGTGGTCGCCCTGGGATTGGGCGTCATGCTGCTGCGCCACGCCCTTCGCGTCTGGCGCGACGACACCGACCGCTCGGCCCGGCCGCTGTTCGGCTTCTCGATCCTTTACCTGTTCCTGGTCTTCGTCGCCCTGTTGGCCGACTCCGCGCTCGCGGCCTTCATTTAGCGGTTTCGAAATCCCGGATCTGATGCGGCGCATAGGGCTCTTCCAGCCGCGCCATCTCCTCGGCCGTCAGGCTGATGTCCAGCGCCGTTACCGCGTCCTCCAGCTGCGCCATCTTGGTGGCACCGACGATGGGGGACGTAATGCCAGGCCGGGCCAGTACCCAGGCCAGTGCGACCTGGGCCGGCGCCGCGTCGCGTTCCTTCGCCACCTCGACCAATCGCTCGGCGACGTCGAAATCGTTCGGCTGGAAGTAGAGCATCTTCGCGTAGGCGTCGCTTTCGGCCCGCGGCGTGGCGCCGCCGCCCTTCCGGTCGCGGTTGCCGGCCAAAAAGCCGCGCGCCAGCGGGCTCCACGGCACCACCCCGACCCCATCCTCGCGGCAATAGGGGATCATCTCGCGCTCTTCCTCGCGATAGACCAGGTTGTAGTGGTTCTGCATGGCGACGAATTTGGTCCAGCCGTGCCGTTCGGCGGCGAACTGCATCTTGGCGAACTGGAAGGCGTGCATGCTGGAGGCCCCGATGTAGCGGGCCTTGCCGGCCTTCACGACGTCGTGGAGCGCCTCCATGGTTTCCTCGATGGGGGTCTCGTAGTCGAAGCGGTGGATGTAGTAGAGGTCGACGTAATCGGTGCCGAGACGGCGGAGGCTGGCGTCGATGGCGTCCATGACGTGCTTGCGGCCGAGCCCCTTGTCGTTGGGGCCGTCCCCCATCGGGTTGAACAGCTTGGTGGCGATGACCACCTGGTCGCGCCTGGCGAAATCCTTGAGCGCGCGGCCGGTCACTTCCTCGCTGGCGCCTTCGGCGTACATGTCGGCGGTGTCGAAGAAATTGATCCCCAGTTCCAGCGCCCGCTTGAAAAAGGGCCGGGCCTCGTCCTCGTCCAGCACCCAGTCGCGCCACGAGCGGCGGCCATAGCTCATGCAGCCCAGGCACAGGCGGCTGACCTTCAATCCTGTCTTTCCGAGATTGACGTAAAGCATGGGTCGTCTCCTGCGCCTGTCGGGGGAAGGGGGCCAATTTACCGAATTTGGCATTGACCGGCCGTTCTTCCACCATAATCTGGATGGCTGACGATGCAACGCATGAGGGAAGGAGGTCGCCCATGGAGATCCAGTGGCTGGGGCATTCGGCGTTCCGCCTGACGGCCGAGGGCAAGACGGTGCTGATCGACCCCTACTTTTCCGGCAACCCCAAATTCCCGGCCGGCGCCGAAAAGGGATTCGGCAAGGTCGACCACATCCTGGTCACCCACGGGCACGGCGACCATCTGGGCGATACGCTGAGCCTCGCCAAGGCGCATGGCGCCCAGGTCGTCTCGATCTTCGAGATCGCCCATTGGCTGGGCCAGCAGGGTTACGAGAATTGCGTGCCGATGAACATCGGCGGCACGGTGACGGCGGGCCCCCTGTCCTTCACCATGGTCACCGCCCTGCACAGCGCGGGCTTTGCCCATGCCGACGGGCGCATGCTCTACATGGGCGTCTGCGCCGGCTTCGTCGTCAAGGCCGGCCGCTGGTCGGTCTACCACACGGGGGACACCGACGTGTTTTCCGACATGGCGCTGATCCAGCGGCTGCACGCGCCCAACGTCGGGTTGCTTCCCATCGGCGGCCATTTCACCATGGACGCCCGGGGCGCGGCGCTGGCTTGCAATGAGTTCCTCGACCTCGAGGTCATCGTCCCCATGCACTACAAGACCTTCCCGGTGCTGGCCGGCGGCGCCGACGAGTTCAAGCGCCTGGTCAAGCGCGGCCGGGTCGAGGTCCTGGAGCCCGGCGGCACGCTCACGCTATGATCGGCTAAGCGCCGCGGCCGGCCAGCTCGAAGCCGTAGACGGGGCGGGGTTCGTAGAGCTCTTCCAGGCTTTTCATGTCGTCCCCGTCGAGCCGGATGTCGAGCGCGGCGACGGCGTCCTCGACATAGCTTTCCTTGATGGCGCCGACCACCGGGGCGGCGATGCCGGGCTTGGCCAGCATCCAGGCCAGGGCGACCTGGATCGGCTTGACGCCGTGCCTGGCGGCGACCTTCTCGACCCGCTCGGCGATGGCGAAATCGAGATCGCGGTGGAACAGCTCCTGGGCCTTCCTGTCGGTCTGGGCGCGAAGCGATTCGGCCTTGCCCCGGCGGTTGGCGAAGAAGCCGCGGGCCAGCGGGCTCCATGGCGTCAGGCCGACCCCTTCCTCGACGCAGAAGGGGATCATCTCGCGCTCTTCTTCGCGGTAGAGCAGGTTGTAGAGATTCTGCATCGAGACGAAGTTGGCCCAGCCATGGCGCTCGGCCACGAAGCGCATCTTGGCGAACTGGAAGGCGGCCATGCTGGAGGCCCCGATGTAGCGGGCCTTGCCCGCCTTCACGACGTCGTTCAGGGCGTCCATCGCCTCCTCGATCGGAGTCTGGGCGTCGAAACGGTGAATGACGTAGAGGTCGATATAGTCGGTCTTGAGGCGCCCAAGGCTGGCGTCGATGGACTCCATGATGTGCTTGCGGCTCAACCCCTCGTCGTTGGGACCGTCGCCCATGCGGCCACAGACCTTGGTGGACAGCACGACTTGGTGGCGCGGCGCCAGTTCCTTCAGCAGCGTGCCGGTGATTTCCTCGCTCAAGCCGGTGCTGTAGCGGTCGGCGGTGTCGAAATAGGTGATGCCGAGGTCGAGCGCCTTCCTGAACAGCGGCCTGGCCTCGGCCTCGCCGATGGCCCACGGCTGCCAGGCCGGGCTGCCGATCGCCGCGGTGCCGAAACAGATGCGGCTGACCTTGAGCCCCGAGCTTCCCAGGTTGACGTATTGCATGGACACCCTCCGCGGATTGCTTCATTTTCGACGGCGCCGTACCGGTTGCCGCGGGCCCATGATAAGCGCCACGGGAGCCGCCGGCCAATCGAGTTTCCGCTTTCCGGGGGACGGAACTCAGAAGCCATCGACGGGAAGGCACGAGCCTATCATGACAACAGGGGGAACGCCGTTTTTCCGCTTGTCCCAGGCCAGGCAGGGCATCGCCTGGATGCTGCTGTCGGTCCTGGTGGCGGCCGGCATGGACGCCACCGCCAAGTATCTGACCCAGTTCTACCCGGTGCTGCAGATCGTCTGGGCGCGCTATACCTTCCAGGCGGTCGTCGTGGTGCTGGCCCTGGCGCCGCGCCTGCCGGCCCTGGCGCGCACCCAACGGCTGGGGGTGCAACTGGCGCGTTCGGCGATGCTTCTGGGCGCCACCGTGACGTTCCTGTTCGGCCTCCAGAACATGCCGCTGACCGAGGCCAGCACCATCCTGTTCCTGGCGCCCCTGATCGTCACCGCGCTGTCGGTGCCGCTTCTGCGCGAACGGGTGGGGCCGCGCCGCTGGGTCGCGGTGTGCGCCGGCTTCGCGGGTGCGTTGATCATCATTCGGCCCGGCGGCGAGGCGTTTAACCTGTGGGCGGTTTTTCCGATGGCAACGGCGTTCCTCTACGCCCTTTACATGGTGACGACCCGCCATCTGAGTCGCACCGATTCGACCTTGACCACACTGGTTTACACAGCCTCGGTCGGGGCGCTGGTCATGAGCGTGATCGTCCCCTTTGTGTGGGTGCCGCTCGACACCAAGGGATGGCTGCTGCTGATCATGCTGGGGGGGATGGGCGGCGCCAACCATTTCGCCCTCATCCGGGCCTTCCGGGCGGCGGCGGCCGGGGTCGTCAGCCCATTCGAGTACTCGCGGCTGATCTGGGCAACCCTGTTCGGTTATACCCTCTTCGGCAACCTGCCCGATGGGTGGACGGTGCTGGGTGCGGCGGTCATCGTCGGGGCCGGACTCTACATCTACCGCCGGGAGGCGAACGCCGCTGGAAGCAGTGTCCTTCCGGGCGACTGAATTGCCCTTGTCTCCGGCCCGTCAGCGTGACCCTTCGTCTTCCTGCGATTGATTGAAGACGTCGTCGAAGCGGTGCGCGTTCTGGCGGAACAGCTCGAGCAGTTGCGGATCGTAGTGGTCGGGGCGGGTGCGGTCGTCGCCTTCCAGGATGATGCGCACCACCTCCTCGTGGGACAGCGCCGACTTGTAGGGGCGCTGGGAGCGGAGCGCGTCGTAGACGTCGCAGATGGCGACGATGCGGGCGTTGATCGGAATGGCTTCGCCCTTGAGGTTGTTCGGATAGCCGCCGCCGTTCCAGCGTTCGTGATGGCAGAGCGCGATCTCGGCGGCGCACTTCATGGTCGGCTGGTGGGATACCGACAAGATGCGATGCCCGATGGCGCAGTGGCCCTTGATGGTGTCGAACTCCTCGTCGCTCAGCCGACCCGACTTCATCAGGATACGGTCGGGGATGCCGATCTTGCCGACGTCGTGAAGGGGAGCGGCCAACTCGATCTGGCGGCGCTGCTCCTCGGACCAGCCCAGCGCTTCCGCCAGGATTCCCGCATAGATGCCGATGCGCGCGTTGTGCGCCCCGGTTTCGGTGTCCCGGAACTCGGCGGCGACCGCCAGGTGGCGGGCGGAATCCTCGTCGGCGGCGTCGAGCAGGCCGGCCAGCGTCTGCGCCTCCGTGGTCTTGCGGCGCACCTGGCCCATCAACTCCTTCTGGACCGCCCGTTGCGAGCGGTGGCGATCATAGCGCTCGCCGGCCTGCTGCACGACGTTGAACAGGTGCGTGAAGTCGACCGGCTTCAACAGGAAATCCGAGGCGCCATGGCGCAGGGCGGCGATTGCCGAGGCGGTGTCGCCGTGTCCGGTCATGACCAGGAATTCGAGATCCGGCAGGTCGCGTTTGCGCACCTCGGCCAAGAGATCGATTCCCGACCGTCCCGGCATCTTGAGGTCGGAAAGCACGACGCCGATGGACTCTTCTTCCGTCGCCAGAATGGCAAGCGCGTCGTCCACGTTCACCGCTTCGAGACAGGAGAACCCCTTCAGCGACAGGTAGCCGACGACGGAGGAGCGCACGATCGACTCGTCGTCGACCACCAGGACCTTGGCCGAGGAAATGTGGCCTCCCGAGGATTGCGTCGAGGTGCCCGTTCGAGTGCTGACAAACTTCATGGCCTTACCATCTTTGCCTGCCGGTTCGCCTGCCGTTCGGTCATCGGCGCCGGCCCTCCTTTGCCACTCACGGTTTGGCATCCAGGGTTCGGCGGATGATCTGTCCCAGTTCGCTGGGCTCGATCGGCTTGCGAACCACTTCGTTGATGCCGACGGCCTTGTGCGCCAGGGCCGAGGCCGGCGGCGCGTAGCCGGTGCACAGAATGATTGGGATGTCGGGGCGCAGTTCGCGCAGCTTGCGGGCCAAGACGTCGCCCGTCATGTTCGGCATGACCTGATCGGTGACGACGATGTCGAACTGGTCCGCCATCGACTGGAAGACCGCCAGCGCGGCGGCCGGGCTGGTTAGGGCTTCCACCTTGTATCCGAAATGCTCGAGATAGGTTCCGATCGACTGCAGGACCATCCGTTCGTCGTCGACCAGCAGGATGCGCTCGGTGCCGCCGAATTCGGTGCGGATCTTCTTGACGTCCTTGGCGGTTTCGACGCGGGCGCACGGCAGATAAATGCTGAACGTGGTTCCCTTCCCCGGTTCGCTCAGCACTTCGATGCCGCCGCCGTGGTCCTGCACGATGCCGTGGACGGCGGCCAGGCCGAGGCCGGTTCCGGCGCCGACCGGCTTGGTGGTGAAGAAGGGATCGAAGGCGCGGGCCAGGGTATAGGGGTCCATGCCGCAGCCGGTGTCGCCGACCCGGAGGCAGGCGTACTGCCCGGGGGCGAGGTCGTGGCCGGCGACGCCGATCGGCGCCGTCGTCACGATGCTCTCGACGCAGATGATGATGGCGCCCGCCGTGTCTCCGATGGCGTCGGCGGCGTTGGAACAGAGATTGAGCAGAACCTGATGGATCTGCGTCGGGTCGGCCAGCACCGTCACCGAGTTTTCGGCCACCTGCCACTCGATAACGATGGTCGAGGGAATCGAGGCGTGGACGAGCTTCACGGCCTCATCCACGATGGCGTTCAGGCTGACCGGCTTCAGGTTGGCTTCGCGGCGCCGGCTGAAGGCCAGCAGTTGCTGGACCAGGTCCTTGGCGCGGTCGGAGGCGACCATGATCTGGTCCAGGTTGAACTGGACGTCGGCGTCGGGGTCCAGCTTCTCGATGGCGATCTGGCAATGGCCGAGGATGCCGGTCAGGATGTTGTTGAAGTCGTGGGCGACGCCGCCGGCCAGCGTGCCCACCGCTTCCAGTTTCTGGGCGTGACGGAGCTGTTCCTCCATCCGCCGCTTGTCGGTGGTGTCCTCGGCCACGCTGAGGAAGTTGGTGATGTCGCCGGACGTGTTGATGATCGGGCAGATCGCGGTGGAGGACCAGAACAGCTCGCCGTTTTTGCGCCGGTTGCGCAGTTCGCCGCGCCATTCGCGCCCCGACATGATGGTGGTCCACATCTGGTCGAACTGCTCGGTGTCGGTATCCTCGGACTTGAGGAAGGCGGGCGTCTTGCCCAGCGTCTCGGCCGGCGTGAAGCCGGTGGTCTCGTAGAAGCGCGGGTTGGCGTATTCGATGATGCCGTCGAGATTGGTGATCAGGGTGGCGGCCGGGCTCTGTTCCACCGCCAGCGACAGCTTGCGGAGATTTTCTTCGGCCTGGCGGCGCTCGGTGATGTCGATGGCGACGCCGACGCAGCCGCGATATTCGCCGTTGCTGCCCAGCATTGGCTGGAACCGGAGCGCGAAATAGCGGCCGGCGACGGAAGCGGTGGCGTGAACGGTGGCGCCATGCCGCGCCCGGTTGGCGGCATCGACGATCTCGGGATATTTGCCGTAGACGTCCGTGACGCTGCGCCCGACCATGTCGTCCGGGTGCCCGCCCGGCGTGCCAAGCCCCATGCCCCGCGACAAGGTGAACTGACCTTCCGCGTCCATCGCCCACAGGGCGACGGGGGCGGCGGACAGCACCGACTCGAGCGAAGCCTGGGCATCGCGCAGCGCCTCCTCGGTGCGGCGCAGGTCGGAGATGTCGACGGCGACCAAAAGCGTGCTGCCGTCGGGCGTGCGATGTTCGCGGATCTGCAGCCAGTCGGCGGTCCGCTGGAGCACGAACGGGCCGGCCGGTTCGCGATGACGATCCAGGCGCCCCCGAATCCACGTTTCCCGCTGTTCGGTATTGCCGTCGATCCGGCCGTTGGCGACGGCCTGGCGGATCATATCCTCGAAGCGAAGACCGGGCTTCAGCTTGATCTCCGGGAGGATCTGCGACTGGTAGAGCTGATTCCACAGGACCAGCCGGTCGTCGGCATCGAACAGCGCAAAGGAAACCGGCACCGTTTCGATGGCGTCGAGGAACTGCCGGCGGACCAGGGTTTCGCGCTCCTCGGCGGCGACGATGGCGGTGATGTCGTTGCCGGTGCCGCGATAACCCAGGAACGCGCCGTCCGCCCCGAAGCGCGGCTTGCCGCTCAAGCGAATGACATGCAGTCCGCCGCCGCTGTCCTTTATGGAATACTGGAAGTCGCGGAAGGGGTGGCGGCCGGCCAGCACTTCCTTGTGCGCCACCAGGTCGGCGGGGTGGATGATCGGATCGCCGGCCGTGAACGGCGATTGGCCGATGATCTTCTCTTTCGGCACGCCCACCAGTTCGAGAAACCGGTCGGACACGAACGCGAAGCAATTGTCCGGGTTGGTTTCCCACATCCAGTCCGAGCTGGCCTCGGCGAAATCCCGGAAGCGATCCTCGCTGTCCCGCAGCGCCTGCTCGGCGCGCTTTCTGACCGTGATGTCGTGGGCCACGCCTTCGATGCCGGCGATGTCGCCGTCCTCGTCGAAATAGCGGCGGGCCGTGGTCAGCGCCCACAGTTCGGTGCCGTCCCGATGACGAAGCATGACTTCGTACCCGTCCAGCTTGCCGCCGTTATCGTCCAGCAGCATCATCAGGTCGGTCGGTGTGCCGGGATCGGCGAAGAAGCTGGCGAAGTGGTGGCCCAGCATCTCTTCCGGGGCGAATCCGGTCAGATCGACGACCGAGGGCGACATCATGATGATGCGTCCTTCGCGATCGGTGCGAAAGAAGGTGTCGACCATGTTGTCGAGGATGCCGCGCAGGTCCCATTCCGACCAGCGCAGGGCCTCCTCGGCCCGCTTTCTCTCGGTGATGTTGGTATGGGAGGCGCCGATGGCGGCGACGGACCCGTCGGGGCCGAGGATCGGGAACTTCACCACCATGTCCGTCTGCGGCAGGCCGTCGACGCCCACCGTTTCGTATTCGAATTCGGCGGGGCGTCCGGTCGCCAGAACGTCCTCGTCGTGATCGTTGAGGATGGCGGCGGTTTCCCGGCGGAACAGATCGCGCAGGGTCTTCCCCTCGGCCTCCGCGGCGCTCAGCCCCTGCTGGCGTTCCCATTGCTTGTTGACGAGCAGCAGCCGTCCTTCGGTGTCCTTGACGACGATGGCGGCCGGAGAGTTGTCGATGACGGCGCGAAAGCGGGCCTCGCTCTCGCGCAGCGCCCGCTCGACCTGGCGATGGTTCTGACGCGTGCGGGCCGCCTTCAGTTCGCGGACGAGAGCGGGAACCAGGCGGTCGAGACGACTTCTTTCGATACAGTCGTGAACGCCACCCGCCACCAGTTCCGCCGCAGTGGAGGCGTCGGCGGTGGCGGAAACCAGGATGAACGGAACGTCCTTGCCGGCTTCCTGATAGGTCTGGAAGACGGGGGCGCCGCCGAAAGGCGAATGGTCGTGGTCTGCGACCACGGCGTCCCATTCGCCGTCGGCGAGGGCCTTGCGGAAGGCGTTTCTGCTGGTGACGCGGTGGACGGTCGGAGCGAAGGGGCCCTTTTCCAGCGCATGAAGCAGTTCCTCCGCGTCGGCTTCCGATCCCCCCACCAGAAGAACGCTGATCGGACTGTTCATGGTGTTTGTCCCCACCGCACGATCCGCCGTCCTACTGCCTGGGATACGGTTGCGCTTTTCCTGGTCTGATTCCAGGAGATTAGTTCGACCTCGTCTCTCCCACTTCGAACAGCTTTTCGACGTTCAGCACGATGAGGAGCTGGTTCTTGAGACGATAGATGCCCTCGGAGAAGTCGCGCCACAGCGGATCGATGGTGGCCGGGTTCTTCTCGTACTTGTCGCCCGGCACTTCCATGACCTCGCCGACGGCATCGATGAGCAGGGAATAGAGGTTGCCGCCATGCTCGACGACGACGTTCATGCCCGGCTTGTCGTCGGGCCGGGGCGGCAGGGCCAGGCGCTTGCGCATGTCGATCACGGTGACGATGCGGCCCCGAAGGTTGATGGAGCCGGCGATCACCGGATCGGCCAGGGGAATGCGCGCCACGTCACGCGGGCCCAGCACGTCCTGGACGGTCAGCACCGGGATGCCGAACCACTGCCCGGCAATGGTCAACGTCACGTACTCCCGCGTTTCGCGTTCGATGGCCGTCGCCGCCGATGTCTCCGCTTTCACCGCCGTCCGCGCGTTCATTGCACACCTCCCTGGCCCCGCAGGGCGTGTTGGGCGATCGCCTGGTCGACGGTCGCCACCAGCGCGTCGCGGTTGAACTTGGCCACATATTCGTTAAAGCCGGCCGCCATACCTTCGGCCATGTCGCGTTCTCCGGCATGGGTGGAGAGCGCGATCAGCGGCAACGCCGACCACGGCCCCTGGGCGCGGAGTTCGCGGGCCAAGTCGTAGCCGCTCATCCCCGGCATCTCGATGTCGCTGATGATGGCGTCGAATTCCGCGCCTTCGTCACGCAGCTTCAATGCCGCCGCGGCGTCCTCGACCGTCACCACGTCATAGCCGGCCACCGACAGCTGCGGGCGCATGAGATTGCGGAAGAACGGGCTGTCGTCGATCAGCAGCAACCGCTGCCCCTTGCGCCCTTCTCCCGCCCGCGTCATGCCGCCGCCGGGGCGACCGAACCAATCGCTGAAGGCCCGCGTCAGATAGAACGCGGTGTCGATGACGTCGGTCGCCTTGCCGGCCACCACGGCGGTTCCCACCAAGCCGGGCTGGTCGGCCTTCAGTTCCACAGAGATGCGGTCCTCGACGATGTCGATGATGTCGTCGACGACGAGACCCATTGAACGGTCGCCCTCGGTGAACACGATGGTCGGCTGCCGGCCCTCGGTCGCCCACGTGTGGCTGGGGTTGAAGGGCACCAGCGGCATGATGTGGCCGCGGTACTGCACCATGGGCACGCCGTGCGAATGCTCGACGCTGCCGAGGTCGATCTCTTCGAGACGGGCCACCAGGGCCAAAGGCACCGCCTTCAGTTCCTCGTTGCCGGCCCGGAAGACCAGCAGCGACGTGACCTCTTCGTTGAAGGCCACGTGACGTTCGTCCAGCTCGGCCGCTTCCTCGCGGGTCACCGTCACCGCGCTGGTCGTCGCCGCGATGCCGTTGGGGTCGAGGATCATGATGACGCTGCCGTCGCCCAGGATGGTGTTGCCCGAGAACATGGAGATCTCGCGCAGGATCGGCGACACCGGCTTGACCACGATTTCCTCGGTGTCGAACACCCGGTCGACGATGACGCCGAAGCGGTAGGTGCCGACCTGGCAGACCACGATGAACTTCTCGTCGCGGGCCAGATCCGGCGCCTTGGCGCCGCCGTCCAGGCGCAGCAGATGGCTGAGCAGGACGAGCGGCAGCAACCGGTCGCGCAGGCGCAGGACCGGCGCCTCGTTGATCAGTTCGATCGAGCTTTCCGAATGAGCCGACGCGCGGACCAGTTCCAGCACGCTGATCTGCGGGATGGCGAACCGCTCGCCGCCGCACTCCACGATCAGCGCCGAGACGATGGCCAGCGTCAGCGGGATCTTGATGGTGAAGATCGATCCCGAGCCTTCCTTCGAGGAGAACTCGATGGTGCCGCCGATCTTCTCGATGTTCGAGCGCACCACGTCCATGCCGACGCCGCGGCCCGAGACGTTGGTGATCTTTTCGGCCGTCGAGAAGCCGGGGCGCATGATGAACTGATGGATCTGCTGTTCGGTCATGGCCTCGAGCTCGGCTTCCGTCGCCATGCCGTTGGCTAAGGCCTTCGCCCGGATCCGCTTGGTGTTGAGACCGCGCCCATCGTCGGAAATCTCGATGATGATGTGGCCGCCCTCGTGATAGGCGTTGAGCCGGATCAGCCCCTTCTCGGGCTTGCCCGCCTGGAGGCGGTCGGCCGGGCCTTCCAACCCGTGATCGGCCGAGTTGCGCACCATATGGGTCAGCGGGTCCTTGATCAGCTCCAGAACCTGGCGATCCAGTTCGGTGTCGGCGCCCAGCATCTGGAGTTCGATCTTCTTGCCCGATTCGACCGACAGGTCGCGCACGATGCGGGGCAGCTTCGACCAGGCGTTGCCGATCGGCTGCATGCGCGTCTTCATCACCCCCTCCTGGAGGTCGGAGGTGATCAGGCTCAGGCGCTGCAGGGGCACCTTGAATTCGCTGTCGTCCTTGCCGCGGACCATCTGCAAGAGCTGGTTGCGGGTCAGCACCAGTTCGCTGACCAGGGTCATCAGGTTTTCGAGCAGGCCGACGCTGACCCGGATCGAATGCGAGGCGACCGCCGACTCCTTGGTCCCCTCCGCTTCCTTGCGCACTCCGGTAGCCGAGCCGGAACGCTTGCCCACCGAGGCGCCGGAGCCGGAAGCCCCATCCTCGCTCTCGTCGACTTCATCGGCACCGCCGGTCGCTTCGACCGCCGGCTTGGCCGCCGGTTCGACGGCTGTTGCCGTTTTGGAGGCTTCCGCCATGCGTTCGGCTTCCATTGCCGCGCGCAACGCCTCGTCCGAGGCCGCCTTGATGCCGGCCGCCTCGGCCGCCGCCACTTCCTCCAGCAACTCCGCCGCCACCGGGAAGCCGACATCCACCGTCACCGGGACGCTGGCGGCCTCTTGCTCCTTCTCCTTTTTGGCCTTCTTCTTGGCGGGCGCCGGGGTCGGAAGCGACTCCGTCTTGCCTTCCGCCATGGCGTTCAGGAGTTGGATCAGATCACCATCCTCGCCCTCGGGTTCGGTGCCGGTCTCCTCGAGGACTCCCAACAGCTCCTTGATGCGGTCGATCGAGGACAGGATGAGCGTTACCGAACCGGGCGTCACCTCCAGCGCGCCGTCCCGGAACTTGCCCAGCACGTTTTCCGCCGAGTGGGCGACCGTTTCCAGCCTCGGCAGGCCGAGGAAGCCGCACGTACCCTTGATCGTGTGAACCAGCCGGAAAATGTCCTGCAAGATTGCCGAATTCGACGGATCCCGCTCGAACTCCACCAGTTCAACGTCCAGGACCGACAAATTCTCGGACGTCTCCGTCAGAAAATCCGTCAATAAATCGTCCATCACTGCACTCCCTATTCCTCGGACCGGATTCCGGCGAGTCAACGTGTCCACATGCAATCGGCTAGTTGCCGTCGAACCCGCCGATCCCGATAGTCTTCCCGCCGGCACGCGAACGTCGGGTGGATTGGCGAAGCCCTGTTCTATCCCATCGGTACGATAAAGGCCGCACGTTTCGAAAGAATGTCTAGGACGGAGTTTTTGGTAACGGTTTGTCGCCTAAGTGTGACAGCCTGAAACAATTTCCGTTAAAAAGAAGAAAATTCGCCCGATGGCCGTCCCCCACCCCGCCGATGGTGGGCGGAGTGGGGGGTACGGAAGGGGGTTACGCGCCCCGTACGTTGGCCAGGAACTTGTCGACTTCGGCGCGAAGCGTCTCGGATTGGCGGGACAGGTCGGCTGCCGTCGACTGGATCTGGGCGGCCGCCGCCCCGGTGTCGTTGGCCGCCTGGCTGACGCCGCTGATGTTGGAGGAGACCTCGTGGGTGCCGGCCGACGCCTGCTCGACGTTGCGGGCGATCTCCTGGGTTGCCGCACCCTGCTCCTCGACCGCCGAGGCGACCCCCGAGTTGACCTCGTTGATCTTGGAGATCGTCTTGGTGATCGATTCGAT
>NZ_JAOTID010000016.1 GCF_026163695.1 Shumkonia mesophila
ACCGCCGAGCCCGTCACGCTGAGCAGCGCCGAGCGCTCCTGCTGGGCGACCATCGCCGTCTTCTGCGTCGCCTCGGCGCGCCGGATCTCGCCGTCAACCGCCTGCGCCGCCCCCGCCATCTCGCGGTTGGCCGCCGCCTGCTGCGCGAAAGTCCCGACGACCCCTTCGAATTCCTCCAGATACGCCGCCGCCCCCGCGTGGATCGCCGCGGCCTTGGCTTTTTCCGCGTCCGTGGAAAGGGTGCTTTCCAGTTCCTCCAACTGACCGACGATCTTCCCTACGCCGTCCCTTACCGCGTCCGCGGCGGCGGCGGTCGGAGTGCGCAGATATTGCAGCTGGGCGGTGCGCTTCTTGTTGACGTTCTCGATCAGGCTGCTGGCCAGCAGCGTGATGCCCTGCTTTTTCTGCATGCGGATCTTGGCGAGCTTGGCGTCGTCGGCCAGACCCTGCCAATCCAGCCGCTGGCTCATGGCGAGTCCGTCGAGAACGCTCTTGATGGCCCGCATCTTTTTTTCGAGGTTGTCGGCGGCGGCGGCCGTCTGCCCGGTATTGCCCTGCAAGAGGTCGGTGGCGAGCTTCTTGTAGTCTTCGCGGATGACGTCGACGATCTCGATGAAGCTGTCCGGCAACATAGTCGCGTTTTCTGGGCCCAGCAGCGACTGGAGGTTCTTCAGGCCGAACGAAACCATGGTGGCCGCCGTATCGAACGTGACCATCCGCTTTTCGTCCCGATGGATCTGAAAGCGCTGCATTTCGATCAGAAGCTCGGCCAACTGGCCGGTTATCTTGGTCGCCTCGTCGGAAAGGTTCAGCTTGGCGTCCCGTTTTTCCTCGATCTCGGCCTGGCCCTTGGCCAGGTCGCCGAACTGCGTGTTCTGTTCGGAACGAAGCTCGGCCGAGGTCGTTTCCATGTCGTTCGATTTCTGGAGCATGCGGTCGAGGGCGGCGCGTTTCTTGACTTCGAGGTCGCGATAGTGGGTCAGCGCCGCTTCGTAGGTGGCGATCTGCGCCTCCACGCTGGCGATCCATTCCCGATCCGCCCCCGAATCGAAAAGCTGGCCGATGCTCCCCGCCCGCTCCTTCAGCTGGGCGATCTTGGCGGTGGCGTCCTTGAAGGATTTTTCGTCGCCGGCGATCTGATAGTTCTTCTCGTCCTGACGGATCTCCTGAAGCCCGTCGGCAAGAAGCGCCGCCGCGTCCGTCCGCTCAAGCTGGCCGCTGATCTGCTGCTGGCCGTTCCAGCCGAGATACGACACCCCCATGGTCAGCGCCAGTACGGTGGCGAAACCAAACCCGATCTTGCGCCCAATGCGGACGTCGGAAAGGGCCAACCGCTGCCAACGGGATGGACGATCGGAGGAAGGGGAGGATCGGGATTCCGTGTCCCTGGAAGCGGTGGCGGCGTTCATTCTGGACTCCCCTTCTTCCTTGATGCGTTCTTCCTGCCGGCAGGGGACAGACATGCGATTTTGATAAAATTTTAGTTGAATTGCCGGAGCGGCATGCACGATCCCCTTCGATTGGTGCGATCATGCGGCAGGATTTTCTATCGGGTCAAGACACGGACATCCCTTATGTGCGAAACCGACCGCAAGGGTGCCCGGCAATTCCCGTTTTACGAGCCGTCTTCCAAAAATCACCCGTCCGATCCGGGAACGTCCCAGTACGGCCGCGGGCCGAAACGGCCGGCCAGGAAGTCGACGAAAGCCCTGACCTTGGCCGACAGGTGGCGGCGGTGCGGATAGACGGCATAGATGGCCAGCGAATCGTCGACGAAGGCGTCGAGGGCCGTGTGCAGCCGCCCGGCCCGCAGATCGTCGCCGACCAGAAAGGTGGGGGCCAGGCAGACGCCGAGGCCGGCCAGCGCCGCCTCGCGCAGAACGTCGCCGTTGTTGGCCTTGAGGTTGCCGGCAACGCGCACCGCGAGCGGGCCGCCCGGCCCGCGGAAGGGCCAGTCGTTCTGGGCCGGCAGATAGGCATAGATCAGGCAGTTGTGGCGGACCAGCTCGCGCGGATGGGCCGGCTTGCCGTGGTCCGCCCAGTAGGCCGGGCTGGCGCACACCACCCGCCGGGCCGGCGCCAGCTTGCGCGCTACCAGGCTGGAATCGGGCAGATCGGCGATGCGCACCGCCACGTCGTAGCCCTCCTCGATCAGGCTGACCCGCCGGTCGTCGAGGTCCAGCGTCACCGCCAGGTCGGGATAACGGGTCATGAAATCGGCGAGCGCCGGGGCGACGTGCTGGATGCCGAAGGACATCGGCGCGTTGACCCGGAGCGTGCCGCGCGGCTCGTCGGTCAGGCGCCCCGCCGCCTGTTCGGCCTCCTCCAGTTCGGCGAGGATGCGCTGGGCGCGCTCCAGGAAGTCGATGCCCGCCTCGGTCAGCGACAGGCGCCGCGTCGTGCGGTTGACCAGCCGGGCGCCCAGCCGGTCCTCCAGCGCCGCCAGCTTCTTGCTGGCCGCCGACTTGGACAGCCCGAGATCGCGCGCCGCCGCCGAGAAGCTGCCGGTCTCGGCGATGCGCGCGAACACCTGGAGGACGTCGAGGGACAACACGGAGAACCTCCATAGTCTCTGAAATCGAAACAATCATATTCCATGGACGCGGATTGTCCACGCTTTCATGGTGCCCCATCTTCTTTCCACGTGAACGGTTCATCCGTCGACGGCACAGCAAAGGACGGCAGACATGGCCAAAGTTCTGGTTCTCTATTACAGCAGTTACGGACACGTGGAGACGATGGCGGGCGCCGTCGCCGAAGGGGCGCGCAGCGTTCCCGGCACCCAGGTCGACATCAAGCGGGTACCCGAACTGGTGCCCGCCGAGGTGGCCCGGAAGTCCGGTCTCAAGGTCGACCAGGCGGCGCCCATCGCCACCGTGGACGAGCTTCCCGAGTACGACGCCATCATCTTCGGCACGCCGACCCGCTTCGGCAACATGGCGGCACAGATGCGCAATTTCCTCGATCAGACCGGCGGCCTGTGGGCCAAGGGCAAGCTGATCGGCAAGGTCGGCAGCGCTTTCGCCGGCACGGCCAGCCAGCACGGCGGCCAGGAAACCACGCTGACCTCGTTCCACACCACGCTCCTCCACCAAGGCATGGTGATCGTCGGCCTGCCCTATTCGGCGGCCGGCCAGACCAGGGTCGACGAAATCACCGGCGGCTCGCCCTACGGCGCCACCACCATCGCCGGCGGCGACGGCAGCCGCCAGCCGAGCGAGAACGAGCTGGACCTCGCCCGCTTCCAGGGCCGGCACGTCGCCGAGATCGCCGTCAAGCTGGCCGCCTGAGCGGCTCCGGCGAAAAGGGAACGGCCATGG
Source organism: Shumkonia mesophila (assembly GCF_026163695.1). Lineage (NCBI taxonomy): Bacteria > Pseudomonadati > Pseudomonadota > Alphaproteobacteria > Rhodospirillales > Shumkoniaceae > Shumkonia > Shumkonia mesophila. Next base: position 3,321 of record NZ_JAOTID010000016.1, read on the forward strand.
GCCTTCTGGTCGACGGCATCTGGCGGCAGGATTGGTACGATACCGAAACGAGCGGCGGCCGCTTCGTGCGGCCGCCCACCCGCTTCCGCGGCAGGATCACCGCCGACGGCTCGTCGGGCTTTCCGGCCGAGCCCGGCCGCTATCATCTTTATGTGTCCTACGCCTGCCCGTGGGCCCATCGCACGCTGATCTTCCGGGCGCTCAAAGGCTTGGCCGACAAGGTGTCGGTTTCGGTGGCCGAGCCGCTGATGGGCAGGGACGGCTGGACCCTGGCCGAAGGGGCCGATCCCGTGATGGGCGCGCGCTTCCTCTATGACGTCTACCGGGCCGCCGACCGTACCTACACGGGACGGGTAACGGTGCCCGTGTTGTGGGACAAGCAGACGGGGACCATCGTCAGCAACGAGTCGGCCGACATCATCCGCATGTTCAATTCGGCCTTCGACGCCGCCGGCGCCGCCCCTGGCGACTATTATCCCGAACCCTTGCGCGCCGAAATCGACGCCCTCAATGCGCGGATCTACGACACCGTCAACAACGGCGTCTATCGGGCCGGCTTCGCCACCCGCCAGGAGGCCTACGACGAGGCGGTGACGGCGCTGTTTGAAAGCCTCGACTGGCTGGAGGATCGGCTGTCCCGGCAGCGCTATGTCGCGGGCGATCGCCTGACCGAGGCCGACTGGCGGCTGTTCACCACGCTGGCGCGCTTCGACGCCGTCTACCACGGCCACTTCAAGTGCAACCTCAAGCGCTTGGTCGACTACCCCAGCCTGTGGGCCTTCGCCCGCGAACTCTACCAGGTGCCCGGCGTCGCCGCCACCGTCCGGCTCGACCACATCAAGGCCCACTATTACGGCAGCCATTCCACCATCAACCCCACCGGCATCGTGCCCAAGGGGCCGCTTGTGGATTTCACCCAACCGCACGGCCGCGACATGCTTTTCCCGGTCGTTTCCCGATAACCGAGGACCTCCCGATGAACACCCCCGCCTCCAATGCGCCCGCCCTTTACATCCCGGCCCTGGCCGGCCTTTACCGCGGGGCCTCCTCGGCCGCCTGGCCGCTGGTGCGCGTCGTCACCGGCCTGTGGATGATGCCGCACGGCGCCCAGAAGCTGTTCGGCTGGTTCGGCGGCAACATCGAGGGCATCGCCGGCTTCTTCGCCAAGATCGGCCTGACGCCGGCCCTGCCGCTGGCCTATGCGACGGGCGTCGTCGAGTTCTTCGGCGGCCTGCTGCTGGTCCTCGGTCTGTGGACGCGGCCGGCCGCCGCGGCCGCCGCCGTCCTCATGCTGATCGCCGCCCTCAAGGTCCATCTCGCCAACGGATTCTTCTGGTCCCAGGGCGGCTATGAATACCCGCTGATGTGGGCCTTGCTGGCCTTCGCCATCGCCCTGCGGGGCGCCGGGCCGCTGTCGCTCGACGCCCGGATCGGCCGCGAGTTCTAGGAGCCGTCGCGCAACCTGAGGATGGAATAGGCCGCCTTAAGCAGGGTCAGGCGGTCGAGGGGGCCGGTCGGTTTGGGATTGACGTGATCGAGGCTGTCGACCAGGAACAGTTCGGCGCCGCCGGCCGGCAGCGCGGCGGCCAGTTTGACGCTCTCGGTTTCCGGGATGATCGGATCGTCGCGCCCGTGCAGCAGGAAGAACCGGCCGCCCAGGCCGGAAAGGTCGCGGCGGCTGAGATCGAGCGCCCGGAAATCGGCGAGCAGCGTCCCCGGCAGCGCCTCGATGAGGGCGGGCACGCGCTCGGCCTCGGTATTGACCAGAAGCGCGTAGACGGCCCGGCCCTCCGGCCCCAGCCTGGCCGCCCAATCCGAGACGTCGGCCCCGTCATCGGCCACTTTCGCCTCCTTGATCGCCTCAAGCAGCGCCCGATCCCGCCAGTCGGCCAGCCGGTGGAGGTTCGATTCGAGAAACACCCATTTGCCGTAAGTGTTGGGTTGCCGGTGCCGCCAGGGCTCGCCGGGCGCCGCCCGGAAACGCCCGGTGGTGAAGAAGGTGACGACGGCGGTCAGATCGTAATAGCCGCCGACGGCGATGACGAAATCGACCCGCCCGCCGCCCCCCTCGAACAGCGAGGCGACGGCCGGCCCGACCGCATAGGAGATGGCCGTCACCCCCAGGGCCTGCCCGGCCGGACTTTCCCGGCGCAGCCAGGCGCTCGCGTCGGCGATGGCGCCGGCGTCCTCGGGGCGCACGCGCAGGGCCCGCAGATTTTCGATGTCGGGGACCAGCACCCGGAAGCGGGCGCGCGCCAGCGTGGCGGCGAACATCACGAGGCGCGGATCGTCCTTGCCGGCTGGCGCCACCCCGGGCACCAGCACCATCGCCGCCAGCGCCGCCTCGCCGCCGCCGGGCGTGTAAAGATCGCCGGAGTGGGGACGGCCCGCCGTTTCGAAGCGGACCGGCCGGCGCTCGGGTGGGGGCGTCGCCTCCTTGAGCGCACTCGGCCCGTCGCCGGCCTCGATGTCGGCCAACAGCCGCGCCGCCTCGCCCATCCGGGCCGGCGAGCAGCCGGCGGCCAGCACGGCCGCCGTCAGGAGGGCGATGAGTGCTCGTCCGCGCCGCCGCGGAACCATCACATCAGGAAGTCGCTGACGTGGCTGCGGATGTCCTGTTCCATTTCGTTGTTGAAGTCCTTCATCAGGGCCTCGATGAGGTCGTAGCGCAGGCGGTCGCGCTCGTTCAGCGACGCGTCCTCGCGCAGCGTCTGCGAACGGCCAACCCGGGAACTGGCGAAGGCATGGCGGAAGCCTTGCCCATCGACGATCTCGATCATGGCGGCCACCGTTGCCTGATAGCGGACGGCCTGCTGCTTTTTGAAGGCCCCGGAAACGCCCCCTTCGACGGCCAGCGGCGTCTCGGTCACGGTGGCGTCGACGATGGTGAAGCGCGCCACGTTATCGGTCACGCCCTTGGCGACCAGCCGGTCCTGGGCCCAGCGGCGCATGGCCTTTTCGGGTGGCACCGGAAACTGGGAACCAACCTGCACGGTCTGCAGGGTCGGTTGCACGTTGGAAACGATGTCCACCCGGCTGGCGTTCAGCCCCAACGCCGGATAATGCGCGAAGGTCATCTCGGGAAAGCGTTGCACGGTAACCGGGGTCTCGCACGCCGCCAGCGCCAGCGTCGCAAGACCCGCCATCAAAAGCCGCCGGGTCATCATCAACATAGCGGCGGATACTCGCACGGGCGCCCCCCCCGTTCAAGGCGAACGCCGGGGGAGGCCACTCGCGGCAGCCGCTAGCGGATGAAGGTTCCGAGATGGCCGCGGATATTTTCCGTCATCTCGGCGTCGAAGGCCGACACCAGCGGCGCGATCATGCCCTGCCACAGGTCCTGATGCGCTTCCGGAGAGGCGGTCGGCCAGATCGTGCGCGAGAACGCCACCCCCGCCGCCGCCCGTCCCTGCCGCGCGTTCGGCTCGTCGAGGATCTCCAGGGTGGCCGCCGCCGTGGCGTTGTAGCGCACGGTTTGCGGCGCCCGGAGCAGGCCGGGCATGCCGACGTCCCTCGGCAGATCCTCCTCGACGATGGCGGCCTCGGTGACGGTGAAGCGGGCGACGCCGCTCTGTCCCCTGGCGACCAGCCGGTTCGCGCCCCAGTCGCGGATCGCCTGGCCGGGCGGATTGGGGATCAGGCCATCGACGCGCGGAGGCGTCTTCGATGTCTGGACGTTCGATACAATCTCGATCCTGGCGACATCGAGGGCGATGGGCGGCGGCATTACAACCACCTGCTTCTCCATCGGAGCCGTTGTCGTTCCGCACGCCGCCAGCGCCAGCGTTGCGAAACCGACCGTCAGTACCTGTCGGATCATCTTGAGCATAAAGAGGAAATAGTCGCCGGGGCGGCCCGTTCAAGGTGACGGCAGATCTGCCAGTGCCTGGCGGGAAAAGCGGTATTCGGCCTTGCAGAACTCGCAAGTCACGGCAATCCCGCCGTCTTCAACCATGGCGTCAAGCTCGGCCGCCGGAAAGCGGCCGAGCGTCGCCGCAACCTTGGCGCGCGAGCAGCGGCAGGCGTGGCGGACCGGGCGGACCCGGAACAGCCGCACGCCCTCTTCGTGATAAAGCCGATAGAGCAGGCGCGCCGGCTGGATCGTCCCATCCAGCATCTCGGCCGCCGTCACGCTGCTGGTCAGCGCCACGGCGCGGCGCCATTCGTCCTCGGCCTCGTCGTCGGCATCGACGCCGCCCTCCGGCCGCGGGCGCTGGATCATCAGCGCGGCGGCCCGACTGGCGCCGCCATTTCCCGCCGTCGCCGCCAGCGAAATGGCGGTCTGCAACGGTTCACATTGCCGGAAATAGGTGTGCGCGCAGTCGGCAAGGCTGGGCCCGGTCAGTTCGGTCATGCCCTGGTGCTGCTGGGCGTTGGGGCCGTGATCGAGGGTGACGGCGAGGCGCCCGGCGCCCAGCAGGTGCGGCACCGGCGCGTCGGCGACGCCCCCGGCCGCGGCCACCCGCTCGGCGTCATAGCGGGCATAGCCGCGCAGGCTGCCGTCGCTGGTGATGTCGGCGACCATCAGGCTGAGCGGCCCGTCGCCCTGGGTCTGCAGCTTGAACACGCCGTCGAACTTGAGCGCGCTGGCCAACACCGTGGTCAGGGCCAGGGTTTCCCCCATCAGGCGGGCCACCGCCTCGGGGTAGTGGTGGGGGCCGAGGATGGAATCGAGCGCCGGGCCCAGACGCACCAGACGGCCGCGCAAGCCCAGATCCTCGATGCGAAAGGGCTGGATCAGATCGTTGAACGGGGGGACGTCGGCCATCGTCTCACTTGTCGCCGGAAGGGTTCTCCGTCCCGGGTTCCGGCCCATCCCTGTCCACGTGATGGCGGTTCATCACCGGCACCTGGGTCAACGCGAACAGCACCGTCAACCCGGCGATGCCGAAGACCTTGAAGGTGACCCAGAAGTCGGTGCTCTGGGTTCGCCAGACCACCTCGTTGAGGGCGGCCATGACCAGGAAGAACCCGGCATAGCGGACGGTCAGGATTTGCCAGCCCCGGTCATCCATGGAGATGGTGCCGCCGAGCAGCGATTTCAAAAACGATCGCTTGAAGAGGAGGCCTCCGAACAGCACGGCGGCGAACAGCACCTGGACGATGGTCGGCTTCAGCTTGATGAAGGTCTCGTCGTGCAGCCACAGCGTCAGGCCGCCGAAGACGCCGACCACTGCCGCCGTTACCAGCGGCACCATCGGCAGCCGGCGCTCGTAGGCGAAAGACAGCGCAAGGGCCACCGCCGTCGCCCCCATCAGGCCGGCGGTGGCGGCGAACAGGCCGAACTGGAAATAGCCGGCGAAGAAGACGACCAGCGGCCCGTAGTCGACCACCGGCCGCAACCAGCGCGGGGCCGCCGGTCGGGGGGCGGCGGGCGAGGGGCGGGGCTCGGTCATGGCGCCAAGATCAGCCCAGACACCAGGCGAGAATGCCCTTCTGGGCGTGCAGCCGGTTCTCGGCCTCGTCCCACACCACCGAAGCGGGACCGTCCATCACCTCGTCGGTCACCTCGTCGCCGCGATGGGCCGGCAGGCAGTGCATGAACAGCGCCCCCGGCTTGGCCTTGGCCATGAGGGCGGCATCGACCCGGAAGGGCGTCAGCAGGGCGCGCCGTTCCTCCTCGCCCTTCTGGCCCATCGACACCCAGGTGTCGGTGACCACGGCATCGGCCCCGGCGGCCGCTTCCCTGGGATCGTCGAAGACCACGACGTCGGCACCCTCGGCCTTGGCCCAGGCCAGCAGCTTCGACGACGGGCGCAGCGAGGCGGGGCAGGCCAGCCGCATGGAAAAGCCGAAACGCGCGGCGGCGTGAATCCATGACGCCGCCACGTTGTTGCCGTCGCCGCACCAGGCGATGGTCTTGCCCTTGATGACCCCGCGGTGCTCCTCGAACGTCATAACGTCGGCCATGATCTGGCAGGGATGCGAGGCGTCGGTCAGGCCGTTGATCACCGGAATGGACGCGTTGGCCGACAGTTCCTCCATGCGCTTCACCGCGCTGGTGCGGATCATGATGGCGTCGGCATAGCGCGACAGCACGCGGGCGGTGTCGGCGATGGTTTCGCCGCGCCCGAGCTGGGATTCGGCGGTGCCCAGCACCACCGCGCGGCCGCCCAGCTGCTGGACGCCGACCTCGAAGGAGACCCGGGTGCGGGTCGAGGGCTTTTCGAAGATCATGACCAGGGTCTTGCCGGGCCACGGCGAAACGGCCTTGGCGTCCTTGCGCTTGAACGCCGCGCCCAGGTCCAGCATGTGGCGAAGCGTCTTGGTGTCGAACTGGTCGATATCGAGGAAATGCCTCGGGGCACTCATGTCAGAACTCCGTCTTTTCAAGCTCGGCGCAGCTTTTCTCGAGGATGGCCATCGCCGCCTCGATGTGGCTGTCTTCGACGATCAGCGGCGGCACCAGGCGCACCACGTTGTCGCCGGCGCCGACTGCCAGCATGCCGTTGGCCCGCAATTGGCCGATCAGCTTGCCGTTGGGGATTTTGCATTGCAGCCCGATCAGAAGACCGACGCCGCGCACGCCCAGGAACAGCCTGGGATGGGCCGCGACGACGGCCTCGGCCCGCTTGCGCAGGCGGGCCGCCTTGGCCTCGACCGCCGGCAGGAAGCCGTCGGCCAGCATGACGTCGAGCACGGCGTTGGCGCAGGCCATGGCCAGCGGGTTGCCGCCGAAGGTGGAGCCGTGGGCCCCCGCCTTCATGGTCTTGGCGACGTGTTCCTTGGCCAGGCAGGCGCCGACCGGGAAGCCGCCGCCCAGGCCCTTGGCCACCGCCAGGACGTCGGGCTCGACGCCGGCCCATTCGTGGGCGAACAGGCGGCCGGTGCGGCCCATGCCGGTCTGCACCTCGTCCAACAGGAACAGCAGGCCGAACTCGTCGGCGACCTTGCGCAGCGCCCGCAGGAACTCGGCGTCGGCCGGCCGGACCCCGCCCTCGCCCTGCACCGGCTCGACCAGGATGGCCGCCGTTTCGCCGGTGATGGCGGCGCGCAGCTCGTTCATGTTGCCGAACGCCACCTGGTCGAAGCCGTCGGGCATCGGCGCGAAGCCGGCCATGTGCCTCTCCTGCTTGGCGGCGGCCAGCGTGGCCAGCGTGCGGCCGTGGAAGCTGCCGGCAAACGTGATCACCCGGAAGCGCTCGGGATGGCCGGTCTCGTCGTGATAGCGCCGGGCCAGCTTCAGCGTGGCCTCGACCGCCTCGGCGCCCGAGTTGCAGAAGAACACGGAATCGGCGAACGAGGCATCGACAAGGCGCTGGGCCAGCCGCTCCTGCCCGGGAATGCGATAGAGGTTCGAGCAGTGCCAGAGGGTGGCGGCCTGCTTGGTCAGCGCCTCGACCAGATGCGGATGGCAATGGCCGAGCGCCGTCACCGCGACGCCGGCGCCGAAATCCAGGTAACGTCGGCCGGACGCGTCCACAAGGTAAACGCCTTCGCCACTGACGAAGGCGATGTCCTCGCGCGCGTAGGTCGGCATCACCGCGGAAATCATCGTTCGGCTCCTTAGTTGAAAAAAAACCAAGGGACGGCGCGGGCGCGCCGCCCCCTTCCTTGCGGGAAGGCGAGAGTATCGGAATCCGCGGGCGCGCTGTCAACGCGGTTGCGGCGGAATCTCGCGCCCTGGCGGCCGTTCAGCCGGCGGATGCGGAAGTCGGCGCCGCCGACGGGCCGGCCCCGCCGTGAACCTCCGACCAGGCGATGGGATCTGTGATGTAGGCCTCGATCTCTTTGAGCATCGCCGCGTCCATGGCGCCCCGCGCGCGCGCCACGCGCATGAGATCGTCCCAGGTGGCCAGCGAGAAAAGCTCCAGTCCGCGGGAGTCGAGGTCGCGCACCACGTAGTCGAAGATGCCGTACTTGAAGATGACGAAGGCGTATTTCACCTCGGCGCCGCCCCGCCTCAGGCCGTCGCAGAACAGCGCCTTGGTGCGCCCGTCGGTGGTCAGATCCTCGACCAGCAGCACCCGTTTGGCCCCTTCCAGCGCGCCCTCGATCTGGGCCTTGGGCCCATAGCCCTTGGCCTGCTTCCTGACGATGACCAGCGGCAGGTTCAGGCGGTCGGCGACCATGGCGGCGAACGGGATGCCGGCCACCTCGCCGCCGGCGATGACGTCGAAGGCGGCGTAGCCGACGGTATCGAGGATCTTCCTTACCGCCAGGTCGATCAGTTTGTTGCGGGCCAGCGGAAACGAGATCAGGCGCTTGACGTTGACGAAGACCGGGCTGGCCCAGCCCGACGAAAAGAAGAACGGCTCCTGCGGGCGGAACAGCACGCAGCCGGTGTCGAGCAGGATCTGAGCGGTGGTTTCCGCGAGGTCGGAATCGGTCATGGCAACGCCTCCGGGGCGGTCAGCATGGCCCTGTATAGAGCCTCCGCCCCCAGAAAGAAATCGTCGTACGCCATCGCCTCATGCGGATTGTGCGAGCCGTGCTCGTTGCGCACGAAGATCATGGCGGTGGGGATGCCGGCGTTGGCGAAGACGGCGGCGTCGTGGCCGGCCCCCGAGGGCAGGCGCTCGTAAGGGATGGCCGCCTTGCCGCAGACCACGGCCAGGTGGTCGACCAGCGCCGGATGGGTGCGGGCCGGCGCGGTCGGCAGCGCCTGGCCCAGTTCGAACGAGACGCCGCGCGAGCGCCCGACGTTGAGCATTTCCTCGGCAACAATGCCGCCGAAGAAGCGCAGCATGTCGGGCGACTGGCTTCTGTATTCCAGGCTGAAATGGATCTCGCCGGGCACCCGGCTCATGGCGTGCTCGGCCGGGTCGGTGCCGACGATGCCCATGGTGATGACCAGGTCCTCGCCCTGTTCCAGAAGGCTGACCCAATGCTGGTCCAGGCGCTCGACCAGGTCGGCGAAGGCGAACACGGCGTCGTGGCGCAGCCAGCGGGGCACGGCGCCGGCGTGCGCCGCCTCGCCCCGGCAGATCACGGCGGGATGGCGGATGTTGCCACGGATGCCGGTGACCAGGCCTACCGGCACGGCGCGGGCCACCATCACCGGCCCCTGCTCGATGTGCAGCTCGAAGAAGCAGGCGAGATCGGCGGGCGCGATCATCGCCGTCCCGGCGGCGACGGCCTCGACGTCGGCGCCGGCGGCGGCCATGTAGTCGCGGAGCGGCCGGCCGCTGTCGCGGTGCTTGAGGCCGAGGTCCTTGGGATCGAGCGCCCCGAACAGCGCGCTGGAGCCCATATAGGCGCGGCCGAACCAGGCGCTCTCCTCGCCGCGCAGGATGAACAGTTTGAGCGGCCGGCGGGGCGCGACTCCCTCGCGCTTGGCGCGCATCAGCGCCATCAGCCCGGCGACGACCCCGGCGGCGCCGTCGTAGTTGCCACCGCGCGGCACCGAATCGAGATGCGAGCCGCAGGCCACGGCGGGCGCCCCCGCCTCGGTTCCGGGCAACGTGATCGTCATGTTGGCGGCGGCGTCGGTCGCCACCTCCAGGCCGCAGGCAAGGGCTGTCTCGGCCACCGTCTTCATGGCCAGCGTCTCGCCCTCGCCATAGCTTTCGCGGGTGATGCCGACGCCGTCGGCCGATTGGGTGGCCAGCTTCTCGAAGAGCGCCACCGCCTCCGCCTTCAGATCGGCCGGCAGCGACGCCGTGGATGCGAGCGCGGAAGCCATGTGGACCTTCCCTTCCCATTTCGCGCCGCTTCCCCGCAGCGCGAAAAAAGAGCGGACCATACTCCCCGCCCGGCCGCGTGTTAAGCCCTCAATTCAAAACCGCGAGCCGCGACCTCATTTCTCGCGCCATGCCCCGGCGTTGTTCCGTCCGCTCCGGATGGCCCGGGCGCAGCCGGGCCATGACGGGCGAGGGGCATTGGCCGGCCCCCTGGGCCGGGCCATGACGGTTGAACGCGATTCACGCCTTCAGCTTGTAGCCCGTCGCGAACATCCGGTAGCAGATCCACCACAGCACCGCGTCGGTGGCCGCCATCACCGCCACGCCGAGCCCCGGCGTCACGTCGGAATAGCCGAGGAAGCCATAGCGGAAGCCGTCGATGGCGTAGAAGAAGGGATTGAGGTGGGCGATGGTCTGGAACAAGGGCGGCAGGCGCTCCAGCGAATAGAAGGTGCCCGACAGGAAGGACAGCGGCGTTACCACGAAGTTGGTGACGGCGGCGATGTGGTCGAACTTGTCCGACCAGATGCCGCCGATGCAGCCCAGAAGCGACAGCATGAGCGACGCCGCCACCGCGTGGAACGCGATGTAGCCGACGTGCTCGAAGTGCATCGGCACCACGAAGACCATCGAGGCGCCGACCACGGCGCCGACCACGATGCCGCGCGTCGCCCCGCCCATGGCGATGCCGAAGGTAAGTTCATGGGCGTTGAGCGGCGGCATCAGGGTATCGACGATGTTGCCCTGGACCTTGGAGATGACGATGGAGGACGACGTGTTGGCGAAGGCGTTCTGAAGGATCGCCATCATGATCAGCCCGGGGACCAGGAATTCCATGAACGACACCCCGTGCACCGCCGGCCGGCCCTGGCCCAAGGCCAGGGCGAAGACGGCAAGAAAGAGCAGCGTCGTCACCACCGGGGCGATAAGGGTTTGGGTATAGACCTTGATGAAGCGCCGGACCTCGCGGGCGTAGAGCGTCCACAGGCCGATCCAGTTGGCGTCTTTCATCGAGCGTACGAGCATGGGCGATCCCTTTCCGGCAGGGTCCCTATATAGGCTGGCCGGTCCGGGCCCGCAAAAAAATTGCGGCGGGCCGAGGGGGGATGCGATGATGGCGGCCATGAGCGAAAAGGAAGCCGAGACCCCGGGCAAACGGACACGCCCCGGCCCCCGCAAGGTGACGCCGAAGTACCTGGAGAACGCCGCCCTTTTCTATCTCCAGCGCTTCGCCACCTCGGCTGCGAACCTGCGCCGCGTGCTGATGCGCAAGGTGGAGCGCTCGGCCCGCTTCCATGGCACCGACCCGGCCGAGGGCGCCCAATGGGTGGACGCCCTGATCGCCCGCTTCGTCGCCTCCCAGTTGCTCGACGACGCGCTCTATGCCGAAAGCCGGGCCCAGAGCCTGCGCCGGCGCGGCGCCTCGGGGCGCACCATCGCCCTTTCACTGCGCCAGAAGGGGGTGGAGGGCGAAATCATCGACACCGCCATGGCCGCCGCCGACGAGGCCGAGGAGAAGCCGGAACTCGCCGCCGCCGCCCGGCTGGCCCGCAAGCGCCGTCTCGGCCCCTGGCGCGCGGCCGAAGGGCGCCGCGAGGCCCGCGAGCGCGACCTCGCCGCCCTGGCCCGGGCCGGCTTCTCTTACGACGTGGCGCTGGCCGTCATCGACGCGGAAGGGCCGGCGGACCTGGAGGGCGAGGGGTCCCTTTAGGGGGCAAAGGCCAATTCCGCTGACGGCTTCGGCGGAAGCCGCCCTATGCCGGCGTCATCCGCCGCAGGGTGTCGTCCTTCAGCACGAAGTGATGGTAGAGCGCCATGAGCCCGTGGAGGCCGGCCAAGACGAGAAGCACGGTCCCGCCGTTGCTGTGGAGTTCCGCGACGAGGCCCGGAGGTTGCGGGACCGGCGCCGTGAGGGCCGGCAGGGTGACCCCCCACAGGGTGACCGGGACGCCGAGTGCCGAGGCCGCGTACCATCCCGAAAGCGGCATGGCGATGAGAAACGCATAGAGCGTGGCATGGCCGACCTTGGCGGCGAGCCGCAACAGGGGCGCATCGTGAGGTTCGGGCGGGGGCGCGCCGCCAACCAGGCGGGCGACGAGTCGCGGCACCAAGAGGACCAGCACGGCGAGGCCGAATGCGAAGTGCCATATAGGCGGGTTTTCCCGAATGTGGCGCCCGCCTTCGCCGAGGAACCAGGCGACCACCACGCAGAGCGCCGTGAGCCAATGCAGGACGATCAGGGTGTTCGTATAGCGCTGGATTCCGAGCTTCGCCATGTGTCCTCCTTGCTTCCCATATCCCCCTTGCGGATATACAGGGCCAGGCTGACGCCAGCCTGAAGGCGACCCGCGCTACTTGAACTCCTCCGCCGTCGGGTCCGTGGGGGGCGTGTCGGGCTTTTCGGTCTCCGCCTCGACGGCGGCGGGGGCGGGCGGCGCGGCCGGTGGAGTGTCGTCCTGCGTCTGGACGAAGACGGGCGGCGCCTTGCCCTGCTTGTCGACGCCGAAATAGACGGTCTGGTGCGGGAAGGGGATTTCGATGCCCAGCTCGTCGAAGCGGTTCTTCATGCGCCGGTTGAACTCGCGGCCCACCGTCCACTGCTTGAGCGGCACGGTCTTGAAGCGGCACTTGATGGTCACCGCCGAATCGCCCAGCGCGTCGACGCCCAGCATCTCCAGCGGCTCGATGATCAAAGGCCCAAAGGTGGGATCGGCCGTCATCTCGGCGCCCAGCTGCTTTAAGACCTCCATCACCTCGTCGACGCTTTCGCGATAGGCGACGCCGGCCTCGATCACCGCCATCGAGAAGCCCTTGGTCATGTTGCTGACGGTGTCGACGGTGCTGAACGGGATGGTGTGCACCGTGCCGTCGAGGCCGCGCAGGCGGAGCGAACGGATGGAAATCTGCTCGACCACGCCCGAGATGCCGGCGGCGGTCACCACGTCGCCGGCCGCCAGCGAGTCCTCGACCAGGATGAAGACGCCGTTGATCACATCCTGCACCAGCTTCTGCGACCCGAAGCCGACGGCCAGGCCGATGACCCCGGCGCCGGCCAGCAGCGGCCCGATGTTGACGCCCAGTTCGGAGAGCACGATCAGCGTCACCATGACCAGCAGGAACACCATCACCGTGGTGCGCAGCAGCGGCAGCAGCGTGCGGGCCCGGGCGCTGCGCTGGAGCACCGCGCCGTCGGGGCCGGTCTGGGTGAGATAGCGCTCGATCGACGAGCTTACCGCCTCCCACAGGACCAGCGCGAAGACCAGGACGAGGCCGATGGAGAAGGCGCCGCCGGTGACCCGCCGGCCGGATGGCGAGTCGAGCCAGCCCAGGGTGTCGAGCCCCCAGGCCTGCAGCAGGGCCAGGCCGGCGACGATATAGAGGATGGCGCGCAGCACCAGGTGGATGGCCGGCACGTAGCGGTTGACGCGGGCCTCCAGCAGGGGGAAGCGGTGCTTCACGTCGTCGCCGACCGCGAAGCCGCGCTCGATGCCGCGCCGGAGCGCCATCGCCAGGGCCTTGGCGGCAACCAGGATGAGGGCGGAGGCCACGGTGGCGCGGAAGAGGTATTCGAAGCCGCCCTCGATGGCCAGCGCCCACACCGCGAAGACGCCGATGACGTAGACGATGGCCAGCACGTGCCAGACGTCGGCCAGGCGGCGGCGCAGGCGGTAGGCGGCGGTCAGCGGCTGGCCGACGACCGGGCGGCCGCGGATGCGCTCGGCGACGGCGCCGCGGTTCTGCAACAGGAAAACGACGACCATGGCGGCGATCAGCAGGCCAACCACCCGGAGCAGCCCGGCGTGCGCGGCCAAGGGCAGGCCGAACAGCAGCGCCGCCTCGGCGGCGTAATAGCCGACCACCCCGGTGGCGATCAGGCGGCGCGACCAGATGAACAGATAGGTCGCCGTCTCCGGCCCCATCGACAGCAGCCGGAGCGACGGCCCCGGCGGCACCAGGAGCATGCGCACGAGGACGGTCAGCACCCGGATCAGCACGTAGGCGGAAAGGAAGGTGACGACCATCACCTGGGTCTGGCGGGCCGGGTTGAGCAACGGCAGCAGCGCGTAGGCGGCAACCGCGAAGGCGGCGATGGGCACGACCTCCATGACGGTGCGGACCAGCAGCAGCGGCAGGCGGACCACCAAGTTCGCCGCCTCGCGGCCGTCCACCCCCCGGCGCGGCCGGGTCAAGAGGGCGACGGCAAGGCGCTCGGCCAGCCAGCCGACGGCGATCACCGCGGCCAGCTTGAGGAGCGCGAACAGCCACAGCGAACGGATGGCCGGGTCGCTGACCTGGCGCTCGAACCAGGCGGACAGCAACGGCAGGTTGCTCAGCCGGTTGGCGAGCGCCACCACCTGGCGGCTGATCTCGCCGGCCGTGGCCGACAGCGTGGACACCAGGCGGGGCCCCAGGGTTTCGACCTCGTCCGGCGGCGCTTCCCGGGCCACCTCGATCAGCGCCCGGATCTGGGTCAGCAGTTCCTCGCGCTTGGCGTCGTCCTTGATCGCCGCCGCCAGCGCCTCCAGGTCCTCGACGGTCACCGGGGCCGGCGCCGCCGGCTCGGCGGCCAGCGCGCCCGGCGCCGCCACCGCCAGCCACATGGTCAGCGCCGCCACGGCGCCCGCCACGATCCCCAACAGCCGGCGTCTCGGTTGTCTCATGGTCATCCTCGCAAGTCTGGCGCGTCATCAGCGTACCGACAAACGGCCAATCTGTCACATCGTTCCACAGTCGGGAGCTAGATCCACCCGAAGCGCTTCAAGGCCCACAACTCGATCGCGCCTAGGACGCCAATGCCGATCGCCACGGCGGCGAACGCCCAGGAGGTGTCGGCCCCGGGAATGCCGCCGACGTTGATGCCAAGCAGGCCGGTCAGCAGGCCGAGCGGCAGGAACACGCCGGCGACGATGGCCAGCACGTACATGTTGCGGTTCATTTGCTCGCCCAGGCGGCTCGACAGTTCGTCCTGGGTGACGGCGGCGCGGTCTCGGACCGCATCGAGGTCTTCGACGTAGCGGGTGATGCGATCGGCGGTCTCGCGCAGACGCATGCGGTGCAGGTCGTCGAGCCAGGGCACGCGTTCGGCCACCAGGCGCGCCATGACGTCGCGCTGCGGCGCGATGTAGCGGCGCAGCGCGATGACCCGCCGGCGCAGATCGGCCAGCCGGCCACGCAGTTCGTAGCCGACGCTGGTCAGCACGGCGTTCTCGACGGCGTCGGCCTCGTCCTCGAAGTCGTCGATCACCGGGCCCATGCGCTCGACCAGACGGGCCGCCAGGTCGACCAGGAAATCGGCCGGCCCCCGGGGTCCCTTGGCCGCATCCAGACCCGCGCAGAGGTCGCTTACCGCCATCAGCTGGCGCAGCCGCACGCTGATGACGCGCTGGCGGTCGATCCACAGGCGGATCGACACCATGTCTTCGGGATCGGCGCCGGGATTGAGGTTGACACCCCTCAGGATGACGATCAGGCCATCCTCGAACTCGGCGCTGCGCGGCCGCGTGTCCTCGGCCAGCAGCGCCTCGCAGGCCAGCCGGCTCAACCCGCTTTCGGCCTCCAGCCACCGGCGTGCCGGTTCGACGGCGCGGTCCAGGTGGACCCACAGGAAGCCCTCGTCCGGAGCCCATCGGCGCACCGCCGGCCAGTCGAGCGGCCGGCCGCCGCCGGCGCCGTTCAGCAGGTATGCGCGCACCAAGCCGTCACCATCGGTCATGTCGCGGCCTCCTTCGTCGGCTTGCGGGTGAGCCCGCTCGAAGCATAGCGTTTTTCGGCCCGGGCGTCCGCCATAATTTCGGGGACACCATATTTAATTCACCTGAATTAAGTATGGTGTCCCCGAAATTAATGGTGCCCCCGAAATGATGAAAAATGGGGGTGCCGGCAGGCACCCCCAAGGGCGAAGCAGTCAGGGACTTGAGCGAAACCGAAGGTTTCGACCGAAAAGAAGGTGGGGGAGTGGGGGCAGGAGGCTCCCCCGCTCCCCCCGGCCGTTGCCGGCCTAACGCACGACCTCGCCGTGGAGGTTGATGTCGAGACCCTCGACCTCGACCTCCTTGGTCACCCGAAGCCCGATCACCACGTCGATGACCTTGAGCAGGATGAAGGAGACGACGGCCGTATAGACGATGGTGGCGACGATACCCTCGATCTGGGTGATGAGCTGGGCCGAGTTGCCCTCCAGCAGGCCCGCCGTGCCGCCGATGGCCTCGGCGGCGAAGACGCCGGTCAGAAGGGCGCCGACGACGCCGCCCACGCCATGCACGCCGAAGGCGTCGAGCGAGTCGTCATAGCCGGCCATGTGCTTGAGCGACGTGGCGCCCCAGAAGCAGGCGATGCCGGCGATGATGCCGATGATCAGCGCGCCCATCGGAGCGACGAAGCCCGAGGCCGGGGTGATGGCGACAAGGCCGGCCACCGCGCCCGAGATGATGCCGAGCACGCTGGGCTTCTTGCGCACCAGCCATTCGATCAGCATCCAGGAGAGCGCGGCCGCCGCGGTGGCGATCTGGGTGACCGCCATGGCCATGCCGGCGGTCGCATTGGCGGCGACCGCGGAACCGGCGTTGAAGCCGAACCAGCCGACCCACAGCAGCGAGGCGCCGATGACCGAAAGCGTCAGGTTGTGGGGCGCCATGTTTTCGGTGCCGTAGCCCTGGCGCTTGCCGAGCACGAGCGCGGCCACCAGACCGGCGACGCCGGCGTTGATGTGGACCACGGTGCCGCCCGCGAAGTCGAGCACGCCGGCGCCCATCAGGAAGCCGCCGCCCCACACCCAGTGGCAGACCGGGGCGTAGACCAGCAGCACCCACAGGCCCATGAACCACAGCATGGCCGAGAATTTCATGCGGTCGGCGAAGGCGCCGGTAATGAGGGCCGGGGTGATGATGGCGAAGGTCATCTGGAAGGTCATGAACACCGACTCGGGGATCGTCCCGGTCAGCGATTCCTTGCCGAGGCCGGCCAGGAACGCCTTGTCGAAGCCGCCGAAGAAGGCGTTGAGCCCGCCGCCGTCGCCGAACGCGAAGGAATAGCCGACGACCATCCACAGCACGGTGATCAGACAGGTGATGGCGAAGCTCTGCATGGCGGTGGCCAGCACGTTCTTGCGCCTGACCATGCCGCCGTAGAACATGGCCAGCCCCGGAATAGTCATCATCAGGACCAGGGCCGTCGAGGTGAGCATCCACGCCGTGTCGCCGGTATCCAGCGTCGGGGCGGCGGCTTGCGCCAGCGCCGATCCCGCCGTTACCAGAATAGCGGCCAGCGCCCCCCCGCCGATCCGAACCGTCTTTTTGAAATCAATCATCTTCCCTTGCTCCTTAAATGGCGTCAGCGCCGGTTTCGCCGGTGCGGATGCGCATGACCTGTTCGACATCCAGCACGAAGATCTTTCCATCGCCGATGGACCCGGTCTCGGCGGTGGAGCGGATGGCGTCGACCACCTGTTCCGCCAGATCGTCGCCGACGACCACTTCGACTTTCGACTTGGGAACGAAGCTCACCTCGTATTCGGCCCCCCGGTAGATCTCCGTCTGCCCTTTCTGGCGGCCGAATCCCTTGACCTCGGAAACCGTCATCCCCTGAACCCCGATCGAGGTCAGCGCCTCGCGGATGTCATCGAGCTTGAACGGCTTCACGATGGCCACGACAAGTTTCAAAGCCATGTGCTTACCCCCTTGCAGAGAACCTCGGTCGGAACCGGTCGCGTCCGACGGACGCCGGCCTCCCACCGCTTCCGGGCTCAGGGGTACTCAAGAAGCGTGCCGCCCCGCCAAAATGCAGAAAAACGCTTTCATATCAGGGCAGTAGATGCAAACGGCGGGGACTCGATGGAGTCCGGCATATGCATAAAAAATATGCAAATAATTATTTTTGACTGAAATTTAAGCACACGCATGGACGGCGCGTCACCGGCGCGGGAAGAAACCGGGGGTGGCGCATCCGGCGCGTGCGCCGGCCCGGGAAAGGGGCAACAAACTCTTGTTTTCCCGGGGGTTGTTCGCCAAAAAGAAAGGGATGTCCACACCGTTTCTCAAACCGCTGTTTTCGCCCGCCCGGTTCGACGCCGTGCTGTTCGACCTGGACGGCGTCATCACGGCGACCGACAAGACCCACTTCACGGCCTGGAAGACGCTGTTCGATTCCTATCTCGAAGCCCGCGGCCGGCGCGAGGGCAAGGGCTTTCATCCGTTCTCCGAAGACGACATGGCCACCCTGGTCGACGGCAAGCTGCGCCACGAGGGGGTTCGCAGCTTCCTCGGATCGCGCGGCATCGTCATTCCCGAGGGCACGCCCGGCGACGCCGAGGGAATCGAAACCATGTACGGCCTGGGCAACCTGAAGGGCCGCCTGTTCGCCGACGCCATCCAGACCGAGGGCGTCACGGTATTCGAGGGATCCGTCGCCCTCCTCGAGGCCCTGCGCGCCGTCGGCATCCGCTGCGCCGTGGTGTCTTCCAGCCGCAACTGCCGGCGCGTCCTCAAGGCGGCGGGCATCGGCGCCCTCATCGATGTCCGCTTCGACGGCATCAACGCGACGGGCATGAACCTGGTTGGCAAGCCCAATCCCGACACCTACCTGAAGGCGGCCGAATGGGCGGGCGTCGAGCCGGCCCGCGCGGTGGTCGTCGAGGACGCCATTTCCGGCGTCCAGGCGGGACGGGCCGGCGGCTTCGGCCTGGTGATCGGCGTCGACCGCACCGGCATCGCCGGGGCGCTCCGCGACGCCGGCGCCGACATGGTGGTGCGGGACCTCGACGAACTGCTGCTCGAAGAGGCCTGAAGGTAGGAACGGCGCATGGCCCGGACTCTCAGCGACCTGCCGTCGGCGCTCGACCGGCTGGACGAGTTGGGCCGCCGCCTGGCCGGCCGCAAACCGGCGGTGTTCCTGGATTACGACGGCACGCTCACGCCCATCGTCGAGCGGCCGGAGCTGGCGGTTCTTTCGGACTCCATGCGGCGCATCGTGCGCGATCTGGCCCGGCGCTGCCCGGTCGCCGTGGTCAGCGGCCGCGACCGCACCGACGTCGAGCGGCTGGTCGGCATCGACGGGCTGGCCTTCGCCGGCAGCCATGGTTTCGACATCCGCGTGCCGGGCGGTCGGCGGATCGCCCGCCGGGAAGGCGAGGACTTCGCGCCCCTGCTGAAGGCCGTCGAAACCCGCCTGCACGGCGCGCTCGATGCCATCGAGGGCGCGCGGATCGAGCCCAAGAAGGCGTCGGTCGCCGTCCACTACCGCCAAGTGGCCGAGACCGAGTGGGGGCGGATCGCGGCCGTCGTCGAGGCCACCCTGGCCGAGCACGGCACCCTCAGGGCGACTCCCGGCAAGATGGTCTACGAGATCCAGCCGAGGCTCGACTGGAACAAGGGCCGCGCGGTGCTGTGGCTGTTGGACGCGCTCGGCCTGACGGCCCCCGACGTGCTGCCGCTCTATTTCGGCGACGACATCACCGACGAGGACGCGTTTAACGCGCTGGCCGGCCGCGGCATCGGCGTCCTTGTCGGCGGCGCCCCCGGCGAGGCCGCCGGGAATCGACCGACCGCCGCCGACTACCGCCTGGATACGCCGGAGGAGGCGGGGCGGCTGCTCGACACCCTGGCCCGCTAGGCCGATCTCCACGCGCCCTCGGATTCCGCAGGCGGACCCGATCAATCGGCTTGCGCGACGGCCCGAAAACCGGCAAGAGTCGCCGCCGCACCGGGACGCGTACAATTAAAAAGGGTTTCCCCGGGGGGCGTTCCTCGCTTGTGAAGATACCGTCGCCTGATGTAGGGTTGAATACGTTTCGGGAACGCAACGGATTTTGCGTTAATTTTCAATAATATGTTCGCAAATTCGACATTTCGGGCAACGATCCGGGGACTGTTGGTCCCGTTCGTCTTGATCGCCCTGATCGGAAGCGCCTTCGTCGTCGGCGCGCTTATTGTCGCGGCCGGTGGCCAGGACCGCCTGGCCGAGCAGGCGGAAGCCCGCGCCGTGAACAACGAGATCGAACGGCTGCGCCAGCAGGCCGAACGCGCCGTCCTCGACTACAGCTATTGGGACCAGGCCGTCGAGAACCTGGTCGAGACCTTCAACCCGGCCTGGACCACCGACAACCTCGGCTCGTACGTCAGCGACGTCCACGGAATCGACGTCAGCTACGTGCTCGACCCCGACAACCGTGTGACCTATGCCTATGCGCCGGGAACGAGCGCGGTGGTCAACCCCTTCATCCGCTTTTCCGGCGGCCTCGACGTGCTGGTCAAGCAGGCCCGCCAGACCAAACCCGACGCGCCGCCGGTGCCGGCCACCGGCTTCCTGCGCGACGGCAACACCCTTCACATCGCCGCCGCCAGCGCGCTGACCAGCTATGAAACGGTGGGCGGGCGGCGCATCGACAAGGGCACCCGCTGGGTCCTGCTGTTCACCGTCGAATTGAACCCGCGCGCAATCGCCGAGATGGCCGCGCACGTCGGCCTCGACGATTTCGCCGTCGCCTTCTCGTCGGCCGCCCCGCCGCCGCCCCATGTCGTCGTGAAGCAGGCCAACGGCCACCCGGCCGGATATCTGACATGGAGCGGAGCGCATCCCGGCCGCGACATGCTGTGGTGGTCGCTGCCCGGACTGGGTGTCATCCTGGTGCTCCTTGTCGGACTTGGCGGCGTCTTCGTGCGCCGCGCCGTCGACACCGCCCTGCGCCTCGAAAGCCAGACCGCCGCCGCCATCGCCCAAAAGATGCGTTCCGAAACCTATCTGGCGGTGGCCGGAACCATGATGGTGGCGCTCGACCGCGACGGCCGGGTGACCATGGTCAACCGCAAGGCCTGCGACGTCCTCGGCTATCGCGAGGACGAGATCATGGGGATGGACTGGCTGGAAACGCTGGTGGCCCCGGAACATCGCGACCGTCAGCGGCGGGTCTCGGGGGCGGCCTTGGCCGGCGACATCGAATCGGTGCGCGAGCACGAAACCCTGGTCGTGGCGAAGGGCGGGGAACGCCGGCTCATTGCCTGGTACAACAACGTGGTCGACGACCCGCAGGGGGGATTCCGGGGGACCCTGAGCTCGGGCCAGGACATCACCGCCAAGCGGCAGACCGAGGACGCGTTCCGCCAGCTCCAGTTCCGCTTCCAGGCCCTTCTCGACCACTCGCCGTCCGCCATCTTCCTCAAGGACACCGAGGGGCGCTTCGTCTTCGCCAACAAGGAATTCGCCCGCCGGGCCAGAACCCGCGTCGAGGACGTGGTCGGCAAGACGGACTTCGACTTCCTGGACGACGAAACCGCCCGACGGCTGGAAGCGATCGACCGCGAGGTCATGGATACCCGCCAGACCCGGCAGACCGAAATCGCCATGATCACCCTCGACGGTCCCAGGACCATCGTGTCCATGAAGTTCCCGATCCTCGATGAAAACGGCACGCTGATCGGCATCGGCGGCATCGGCACCGACATCACCGAACATGCGCAGGCCAAGGAGGCCGCCCAGAAACTGCAGGCGGACCTGGCGCAGGTGCTGCGCCTGGGCACGGTCGGCGAGATCGCCTCGGGCCTCGCCCACGAGATCAACCAGCCGCTGACGGCGGTGATGAACTACGCCGTCGGCATGCTGCGCCGGCTGCGCTCCGGCGGCGTCCAGCCGGAAGACACCATCCGCGTCTTCGAAATCATCGCCGAACAGGCGCGACGGGCCGGCGACATCGTGCGCCGCATGCGCCAGTTCGTGCGCCGCGAGGGGCCCGGCTTCAGCGAAGCCAACATCAACCGGGCGATCCGCGAGGCAATCGACCTGGTGACGGCCGACGCCACCCAGCTCCACGTGGCCATCGAATTCGATCTCGACGAGTCGCTGCCGCCCATCCTGGCCGACGCCGTCCAGGTTCAGCAGGCGATCCTCAACCTCGCCCGCAACGCCCTGGACGCCATGGCCGGCGAGACCGCCGCCGCCCTGCCCCGCCAGCTGACGCTGAAAACCCGGCAGACCGAGGCGGGCATGATCGAGGTGACGGTCCGCGACACCGGCCCCGGCATCCCCGAGCGCATCCGCAGCCGCGTCCTCGACCCCTTCTTCTCGACCCGCAAGGGGGCGATGGGGATGGGCCTGCCGATCTGCCGGACCATCGTCACCGCGCATGGCGGCACGCTGTGGTTCACCACCAGCCCCGACAAGGGAACGTCCTTCCACTTCACCTTGCCCGTCGCGCCGCGCGTGGCCGTCGAGGCCGAGCCGGCGACGCCGGAAACGCCGGCCGGGCGGGCCCGGGTTAGCCGTTGAGCCGGCCGGCGCCGTCTCCTATAAGGGAAGGCTAGGAGCCGGCCTCGGGCCCGCGGGCCCGCCGGTTCCGCAAAAGGGGAGGAGATGAGAACCATGGCCGCCAAGCCACGCCTTCGTTTTGCCGTCATCGGGGTCAACCACTACCACATCTTCGGACAGACCCAGTGCCTGCTGGACGCCGGCGCCGAGCTGGCCGCCGTCGATCTGGCCGGCGGCGAGCCGCACATCGTGGCCGGCTTTCGCGACAAGTTCCCGCAGGCGCGCCAGGTTCGAGACAAGGCCGAAATTCTGGAAGACGCCGCCATCCAACTGGTGGTCGGCGCCGCCATCCCTTACCGGCGGGCCGCCCTCGGCATCGAGGTGATGCGCCACGGCAAGGACTACATGACCGACAAGGGCGGCTTCACGACGCTGGAGCAGCTCGACGCCGTGCGCCGGGCGCAGAAGGAGACGGGGCGCATCTATTCGATCTGCTTTTCCGAGCGCTTCGAGAACCGGGCGACGGTGAAGGCCGCCGAACTGGTGCGCGCGGGCGCCATCGGGCGCGTGCTGCAGACGGTCGGCCTGGGGCCGCACGCGCTGCACAACCAGCCGCGCCCCGACTGGTTCTTCCGCCGCGAGCCGACCGGCGGCATCCTGGCCGACATCGCGTCGCATCAGGTCGACCAGTTCCTCTACTTCGCCGGCGCCACCGACGCCGAGGTGGTGGCGAGCCAAGTGGCCAACCACAACAATCCGCAGTACCCGGAATTCGAGGACTTCGGCGACATCGTGCTGGCGGGGGGCGGCGCCACCGGCTACATCCGGGTCGACTGGTTCACGCCGGGCGGGCTGGGGGTGTGGGGCGACGGCCGGCTGTTCGTGCTGGGCACCGAGGGCTACATCGAGCTGCGCAAATACATCGACGTCGCCGGCCGGCCCGGCGCCAACCACCTGATCCTGGTCGACGGCAAGGGAATCCGCCACATCGACTGCAACGACGTGCCGTTGCCCTACGGCGGGCAACTGATCGCCGACGTGCTCGAGCGCACCGAGACGGCGATGGGCCAGGAACACTGCTTCCTGGCCTCCCGCCTGTGCCTGGAAGCCGAGGCGAAGGCGCGCCGCCTGGGCCATCTGGCCGGCGACGCCGGCGCCTGAGCCGCGCCCGGGGATCGCCCACAACCGATCGACGAAAAACATCGGCATGATGTTGCCTGCCAGGGCCTGCCGGCGGGGGCGCGGCTCTCGGCACTTGCCGAACCTCGTCCGGCCACCCTATACTTCGTGACAAAAGCGGCAAAAGAAACAGCCCATGGCCGGTTGGGAGACGGGCCGGGGCGGCAGGCCGTGGGCCGGTAACGGCGCGACCGTTTTTTCGGAGGAAACGACGTTTCGATCCCGTGGCCGACGTCTGCCGGCTCGGGCCACGGCGCATGGAATCCGCCGCGAGACCAACGGTCTGACAGGTAGGAAAAAATCATGCTCAAATCGCTTCACATCGATCCCGGGAAATGTACCCTCTGCATGCAGTGCGAGATGGCCTGCTCGTATGAGAACGAGGGGCTCTTCAATCCGGCGAAGTCGCGGATCAAGGTCTTCGATTTCCACGACCGTTTCGTGCCCTACACCTGTACCCAGTGCGCCGAGGCGTGGTGCATGACCGCCTGCCCGGTCGACGCCATCTCGGTGGATCGGGCCACCGGCGCCAAGGTGGTGTCCGACGACCTGTGCGTGGGGTGCAAGGTGTGCACCATCGCCTGCCCGTTCGGCACCGTGAACTACAACCACGACACCGGCAAGGTCATCAAGTGCGACCTCTGCGGCGGCCAGCCGGCCTGCGCCGAAGCCTGCCCGACCGGGGCCATCGCCTACGTCGATTCCGACTGGACGGGCTACGACAAGATGCGCCGCTGGGCCGGCAAGACCGATTCCGGCGCCGCCCAGGCACATGCGTGAGAGGGGAGAGCGATCATGGGTTGGACACGAAAAGTCCTGCGCGTCAACCTGAGCAAGGGGACGTGCGCGAGCGAGCCGCTTAACATGGAGTGGGCCCAGAAGTACCTGGGCCAGCGGGGCCTGGCCAGCAAGTACCTGGTCGAGGAGGTCAACCCCAAGGTCGACCCCTTGAGCCCCGACAACAAGATGTTCTTCGCCACCGGCCCCCTGACCGGTACCGCCGCCTCGACCGGCGGCCGCTATTCGGTCATCACCAAGGGGGCGCTGACCAACGCCATCGCCTGCTCGAACTCGGGCGGCTATTTCGGCGCCGAGTTGAAGATGGCCGGCTGGGACATGGTCATCGTCGAGGGCAAGGCCAAGAAGCCGGTCTACCTGCTGATCCAGGACGACAAGGCGGAAGTGCGCCCGGCCGACCACCTGTGGGGCAAGTCGGTGTGGGAGACCGACGCCCTGCTCAAGGCCGAGCACCACGAGCCGCAGATGCGCATCAGCGCCATCGGCCGTGCCGGCGAGGCCGGCGTCATGTACGCCTGCATCGTCAACGACCTGCATCGCGCCGCCGGCCGCTCCGGGGTCGGCGCCGTCATGGGCTCGAAGAATTTGAAGGCGGTGGCGGTGCGCGGCACCCAGGGCGTCAAGGTCCATGACTTCCCGAAGTTCATGCAGGCGGTCACCGCCGGCAAGAAGGTGCTGGCCGCCAACGCGGTGACCGGCCAGGGCCTGCCGGCCTATGGCACCCAGGTCCTGATGAACGTCATCAACGAGACCGGGGCGCTGCCGACCCGCAACCACCGCGACGTGCAGTTCGAGGGGGCGGGGCGCATTTCGGCCGAGGCGATGCGCGAGAAGCGGGTCACCGACGGCAAGGCCAACTTGGTGCGCAACCAGGCCTGCTTCGGCTGCACCATCGCCTGCGGGCGCATCTCGCAGATCGACAAGACCCACTTCACGGTGGCCAACAATCCCAAGTACTGGGGAGCGCAGGGCGGCCTGGAGTACGAGGCGGCCTGGGCGCTGGGCGCCGCCACCGGGGTCGACGACCTCGAGGCCCTGACCTACGCCAATTATCTTTGCAACGAGCAGGGCATGGACCCCATCACCTTCGGCACCACGGTCGGCGCCGCCATGGAACTTTTCGAGATGGGGGTCATCACCACCAAGCAGACCGGCGGGCTGGAGCTGAAGTTCGGCTCGGCCGAGACGCTGACCAAGCTGGCCGAACTGACCGGCATGGGCGAGGGTTTCGGGAAGGAAATCGGCCTGGGCTCCAAGCGGCTCACCGAGAAGTACGGCCATCCCGAGCTCTCCATGTCGGTCAAGGGCCAGGAATTCCCGGCCTACGACGGGCGCGGCATCCAGGGCATCGGGCTCGCCTACGCCACCTCGAACCGCGGCGCCTGCCATCTGCGCGGCTACACCATCGCCTCGGAAATCCTCGGCATCCCCGAGAAGACCGACCCCCTGGCCAGCGACGGCAAGGCCGGCCTGGTCAAGGCCTTCCAGGACGCCACCGCCGCCGTCGATTCCTCGGGGCTGTGCGTCTTCACCACCTTCGCCTGGACGCTCGACGACATCGCGCCCCAGATCGACGGCGCCTGCGAGGGGGGCTGGACGGCGGCCCGCCTGCTCGAGATGGGCGAGCGCATCTGGAACATGGAGCGCCGCTTCAACCTCGACGCCGGCTTCACCGCCAAGGACGACACCCTGCCCAAACGCCTGCTCAAGGAGGCGGCCAAGACCGGGCCCGCCAAGGGCAAGGTCAACGACCTGGGCAAGATGCTGCCCGAGTACTACAAGCTGCGCGGCTGGTCGCCCGAGGGCGTGCCGACCAACGAAACGGTCACCCGGCTTGCCCTCTAGGGGAAGGACGCTGGGCGTCGATCACTCAGGCCCTCTCCGCCCCCGGGGGCGGAGAGGGGAAATGGCGGCGAGCTTCGTAATCCTGCCTCCAGGGAGGAACCCATGCGCTATGTGCTGATCGGCGCCGGCCCGGCCGGCGTGGTGGCCGCCGAAACGCTCCGCAAGGCCGATCCCGAGGGCGACATCCTGCTCTTGGGCGACGAGCCGGAGCCGCCCTATTCGCGGATGGCGCTGCCCTATTTCCTGGTCGGCACCATCGACGAGGCGGGAACCTATCTTCGCAAATCCGAGACCCATTACGACGAACTCGGCATCGCGTTCCGCCACGCCCGCGCGCTTAAGATCGACCCGGCGGGCAAGACGGTGGCGCTGGAGGGCGGTGAGAGCGTCCCCTACGACCGCCTGATGATCGCCACCGGTTCCAGCACCGTAACCCCGCCGGTGCCCGGCATCGGGCTTCCCGGCGTCCATCCCTGCTGGACGCTGGCCGATTCGCGCGAAATCGCGCGCCGCGCCACGCCCGACAGCCGGGTGGTGCTGATGGGGGCCGGCTTCATCGGCTGCATCGTGCTGGAGTCCCTGATCAAGCGCGGCGTCAAGCCGACCGTGGTGGAAATGGCCGACCGCATGGTGCCGCGCATGATGAACGCGGCGGCCGGCGGCCTGATCAAGAAGTGGTGCGCCACCAAGGGCATCGAGGTGCTGACCTCGACCAAGGTCACCGCCATCGAGGACACCGGCGAGGCCCGCGATCCGCTGCGCGTGATGTTGGACAAGGGCGCGCCGCTGCGCGCCGCCCTGGTGGTGGTGGCGACCGGCGTGCGCCCCAACATCGCCTTCCTCGACGGCAGCGGGATCGAGACCGACTTCGGAATCCGCGTCGATTCCCACCTGAAAAGCAGCGCGGACGGCGTCTATGCGGCGGGCGACGTCGCCCAGGGGCCCGATTTCATGGGCGGCTGGTCGGTCCACGCCATCCAGCCGACGGCGGTCGAGCACGGCCGCATCGCCGCCTTGAACATGGCCGGCGGCAATGCCAGCTACCACGGCAGTCTGGCCATGAACGTGCTCGACACCGCCGGCCTGGTCTCCAGTTCCTTCGGGCAGTGGCAGGGGGTGGAGGGCGGAGAGTCGGTGGAGCGCATGGACGAGGAGCGCTTCCGCTACACCCGTCTGGAGTTCGACGGCGAGCACCTGGTCGGCGCCATCTGCCTGGGCCGGACCGACCAGATCGGCATGCTGCGCGGCCTCATCCAGTCGCGGGTCAGGCTGGGCGACTGGAAGGCCCGGCTGATGGAGGACCCGCAGCGGATTTCCGAGGCCTATGTGGCCTCCACCCAGAAATGAGCGGGACGGCGCGATGAAGGTCAAGGTCAAGCTGTTCGCCCTGCTCGAGGACTACCTGCCGGCGGGGGCCCGCAACAACGAGGTCGAATTGGAAGTGGTCGACGGCACCACGGCGGCGGCCATCGTCAAGCGGCTCAACCTGCCGGCCGAGCTGTGCCATCTGGTGCTGCTCAACGGCAACTATCTGGAGCCCGGGGTGCGCGGCTCCCATCCGCTGGCCGCCGACGACGTGCTGGCCATCTGGCCGCCGATCGCCGGCGGGTGAACGGGCCCGTCACCATCGAGAAGGAGATGGGGATCACCCATGCCGAGTTCTTCCGGGTGATCGGGCGCGCGCTGGCCGGCCGGCCGCACGTCATCAAGGGCAATCGCGTCCATATCACCGAGGACGGCCGCAGCCTCGACATCGCGCTTTCCGAGGAGACGGAGCGCCGCATCGCCATGATCGCGCTGCCCATCACCCGCGTACGCCTGGTCTTCACCGGCTATGGCGAGGCCGAGGCGGCCGAAGCTTTGGCCGCCTTCGACCGCTGGTTCCAGCGCGGCGGCGGCTGAGGCGTTTTCGCGCGGCCGGCATACCATGCTTAACGCGCGATTGCTAACGCGCGTAAATTTCCCTAATATTGGATAGGGGAAAATCGGCTGCGGGCGGTTTGGATGAAAATGCGGCGGGAAAAAAAGGTCGACGTCCTTGTCGTCGGCGGCGGCCCTGCGGGAATCGGCGCGGCGATTTCGGCAGCGCGCAATGGGGCGCACGTCCTGTTGGCGGAACGCTATTTCTTCCTGGGCGGCATGGGCACGCTCTCGCTGGTCGCCGGCCTGTACACCCAGTGGTCGGGCGAACGACGCATCCTGGGCGGCATCGTCCGAGAACTGATGGACTCGCTGATCCGGCGCGGGGAGGCGAGAGAGATTTGCGTGCCGATGTCGGCGTCTCCAGGCGTCAGTTCGTCGCGGACCGAAATCAACCCGGAAGCCTACAAGTACCTGGTTGAGCAAAGAGCCGTCGAGGCCGGGGTGGAGCTTCTTTACGGTGCCCTGTTTTCCGATGTGCGGATGGAAGGCGACCGGGTTGTCGGCGCCGTCCTGGAAACCAAGTCGGAAACCTGGGAGGTCGATGCGCGCGTCGTCGTCGATTGCACCGGCGACGGCGACGTCGCGGCGTTCGCCGGCGCCCGCTTCGACAAGGGAGAGCGCGAAAGCGGCACTCTGCAGCCGATTTCCATGCTTTTTCTTGCCGGCAATGTGGACGTCGAACGGGTCTTCGCCTTCTGGGCGAGCGAAGAAGCGCCACGTCGCCTGCGCGCGGCCTGCGCCCGCGGCGAGATCCCGATGCCGTCGATGGCCCTGCACAACCCGGGGTGGCAGCGCGACATCATCGTTTCGATGTCGCGGACGGCGTGCGACGCCACGGATTCCCTCGACCTGACCAGGGGCCAGATCGCCGCCCGCGAGCAGATCCACCGCGTTTTCGAGTTTCTCAAGGTCAACTTCCCGGGATTCGAGCACGCGTACATGGTCGCGTCGTCGACCCAGGTCGGCGTGCGAGAGACGCGGCGGATCGTCGGCCGTTACACGCTGACCCGCGAGGATGTCATCGAGACCCGGCCGTTCCCCGATGCGATCGCGCTGGGGGCCTATCCCATCGACATTCACCGGGCCGAGCAGAATGACGTCTTCTTCGAACAGGTGGCGCGCGGCGACGCTTACGGCGTACCCTACCGCTGTCTGGTCCCTGCCGATGTCGAAGGGCTGCTGGTGGCTGGGCGCTGCGTTTCGGCGACGCGCGAGGCGTTGGGTGCCATTCGCGTCCAGTTGATGTGCATGGCCATGGGCGAAGCCGCCGGCGCGGCGGCGGCGCTGTGCAGCCGCGAAGCCGTACAGCCCGGCAGCCTCGACCCCGCTCTCTTGCGTCGCGCCCTGCGGGCCCAAGGGGCGATTCTGGACTAGAAGCCACATGTAGCGGAGCGGCCCGATGGCCCTGCTGGTTCTTTTCATCGTTTTCCTCTTTCTCATGATCATCGGAGCACCGGTGGCCATTGCCATGGGAATCGCCTCGATCTGCTACCTGGCGGTTTCCGATCTGCAATCGACCATCATCGTCGTGCGCATGGTCGACAGTCTCGACGGGCTGACCCTGCTGGCGATTCCATTCTTTGTTCTGGCCGGCGAAATCATGAACCAGGGCGGGCTCACCGAGCGGTTGTTCGGGTTCGCCAGCAAGCTCATCGGTCACGTGCGCGGCGGCTTGGCCCACGTCAATATTCTGGCCAGCATGTTCTTCGCCGGCATTTCCGGTTCGGCCGTCGCCGATGCCGCCGGTTTGGGCCGTATCGAGATCAAGGCGATGACCAACGCCGGCTACAAGCCCGCGTTCAGCGCGGCGTTGACGGCGGCATCGAGCTGCATCGGCCCCATCATCCCGCCGTCGATCCTGATGGTGGTCTACGGAACGATGACCGACGTCTCGATTCCGGCGCTGTTCATCGGCGGGGTCGTTCCGGGCGTCCTGCTGGGGGTCGCCATGATGATCTATGTGGCGATGATCGCCGGCCGCGAGGGCTTCCCGCGCCAGCCACGCGCCCGGCTCGTCGAGGTCTTCCGCAGTTTCCTGCAAAACATCCTGGCCCTGGGAACCCCGGTGGTGGTGCTTGCCGGGCTGGTCTTCGGTATCGTGACGCCGACCGAAGCCGGCGCCGTCGCGGTCATCTACTCGCTGCTCGTCGCGATCGTCTACGGCGATTTCGACATCCGTTCGGCGGGCCGGATTCTCGAGGAGTCCCTGGTCTCGACGGCGCAAATCCTGTTCATCATGTCGTGTTCGGCCCTGTTCGGCTGGCTGGTCACGACGGAACAGGTCCCCGAAATGCTGGCCCAGGTGTTCAAGGCCTCGCCCTTCGGCCAGGCGGCGTTCCTGATGGCCACGAACGTCATCCTGCTGTTCATGGGCACCTTCATGAGCCTGACGGCGATCCTCGTCATCTTCACGCCGGCCCTGCTCGAGATGGCCCTGGCCTTGGGCGTCGATCCCGTGCATCTCGGCATCGTCATGGTGCTGAACCTGACCATCGGCGTCATCACCCCGCCGCTCGGCTGGTGCCTCTACATCGTGACCGAGATCGCCGAGATCAAATTCGTCGAGACGGCACGAGCCATCATCCCGTTCCTCATCCCGTTGGTGCTGGTGCTGCTGCTCGTCACCTATGTCCCGGCCTTCGTGTTGTGGCCGGTGGATTGGATTCTTTCCGCCAATTGATGCGTTTGGTTCGAACGAAGTACAGGGAGGATATCGATGAAGAATTTCACGTGGAAACTGGCCGCTGCAACCGTCGCCGTCGGATTGCTGGCGGCCAACCCCGCCGCCGCGGCGACCAAGCTGCGGCTGTCTTGCCCAAGTGCGATGAACAATCCAACCTGCATGCCGGCCGAGGTGTTCGCCAAGGAAGCCGAACGGTTGACCAACGGGTCGCTTGCCATCCAGATCTTCCCGTCGGGCCAACTCGGCAAGGCCAAAGAGGCGATCCAGCAGATGCAGGCCGGGATCATCGACATCGTCGTCGAATCCCTGGAAAACTACACCGCCTACGTGAAGGACCTGAATATCATCGGCTGGGGCTTCGCCTTCCGTGACGCCGACCATTTCAACACCTTCCTCGGATCGCCGGCCGGCGACGCCATCTTCGCGGAGATGGACACGAAGCACGGCATGGTCTTCCTGGCCCGCAACTGGCGGAAACTGCCGCGTGTGGTCGTCTCCACCAAACCGATCTTCACGCCGGAAAATCTGACGGGACTGAAATTCCGCGTCCCCAGCATCCCGACCTACATCAAGACGTGGCAGACCCTCGGCGCCAACCCGTCCCAGGTGGCCTGGGCGGACACCTTCCAGGCCCTGAAGACCGGAGTGGTCGACGCCATGGAATCGCCCTTCGATTCGGTTGCGGCGCAGAAGTTCCATGTCGCCGCCCCGTACGTGACGATGACCAATCACGTCTTCACCGCCATCACGCTGGCCTTCAATGCCAAGAAGTTCCATGGCCTGTCGCAGGACGAGCAGGCGGCGCTCCGGACGGCGGCGGACAAGGCGTCCGAGTATTCGGTCGCCCTCGCCCGCGACAGCTCGGGCGACATCGCCAAGACGGTCATGGACGACGGCGGCTACATCATCACGCTCAAGCCCTCGGCATTCCAAAAGAAGCTGCGCGCCGCCACCGACGAGCAGGAAGCCGCAGGCATGTGGAGAAAGGGCCTTTTCGCGGAAATCCAAAAGATGTAAGGCCCGGCGCGTCCCAAGGATGGCGCCATCGATCGATTTGCAACGCCGGCAGGAGACCCGCCATGATCCATCGCCTTGACAAACTGCTGGGCGCCCTTTGCCGGGTCTACCTCCTGGCGTCGCAGATCCTTTTGACCGGACTGGTCCTGCTGGTCGGCATCCAGGTGGTTCTCCGCTATGCCACCAGCAGGTCCATTCTCGGCCTGGAGGAATGGACATCGCTGATGTTCGTATGGCTGGTCTTCCTGATGTCCGCCGTCCTCCATCGCCGCAAGCGCCACATCACGATCACCGCCGCCGTGGATATCTTCCCCCAACGGATGCGGACATACGCCGACGGATTGATCGGCGTGGCGACCATCGCGTTCTGCGTGGCCGTCTTCGTTCAGCTGCACAACATCTGGCCCTATCTGCTTCACGCGACGATGATCTACGAGATTCCCGAGGCCGCCTTCAAGCTGAGCCTGGCCGTCGGCCTCGGCTCCATCATGCTTCAGGAAATCGTCAACGTCGCCTCGGCGGCCCGCCGATTGCGCCAGCCGGACGAACCCGCGCCATCGGCCCCGACGCATTGATAGTCCGCGGCCGGGCGGTCAATCCCGGGCAAGGGGCCGGGTCGTTCCGCCGACCACGAAATCGCATGGCACCAGGATTCGCCGAAAGCCCTCGGCCCGTCCCTCGACGCGCTCGATCAAGCGGTCGAACGCGATCCTACCCAGCGTCGCGCGGTCGAGCCGAACCCGCGACGCCGTCGTGAAAAACTCGTCGTCGTCGTCGGTCACCAGGAAAACGACGGAAAGATCGTCCGGCACCCGGACGCGGCCCTCCGCGGCCATGCCACGAACCGCCGGCAGCATCCGCCGGTCCGCACAAATCAGGGCGGTCGCGCCATGTTGGCGAAGCGCCCGTTCGAGGCTCGCCGCCGAGTCCACGACCGGCCCGCAAAGCACCTCGAGGGTTGCGTCCCGCATCCGGCCGACCGCCGTTTCGGCGCCCGCCAGCCGATCGCGAATGAATTCGGTGTCAAGGGCGTCGGCTGCGAAAGCCAGCCGCCGATGACAGCCGTCGAGCAGGTGGGTCGTCGCGTCGATCGCCGCCCGGGTATGGTCGTGCACGACGGTATCGATCCGGTCGTTGGCAATCCGGGTCCGGCCGATGAGGACAAAAGGGTAGTTCTCGCCGAGCAGACGTTCCAGCCCCTCTGGATCGGGATCGGTGCCGATGAAGACGGTGCCGTCGGCCAGACGGAGGGAGTTCATGCCGCCACGATAGATCGCCCGGTCGCGCCCCGTTCCGCCGCGGGTGAACAGCAGGAGATCGAAGTCCCTCTCGCAGGCCCGCCGTTCGATGCCGAACAGATAGGGATGATGAAAGTCTTCCTGCCCGTAGCGAAAGGTCTCCTCGAACGTGAAGAACCCGACGATCCGGTTGCGCCCCGAGGCCAGCATCTGGGCGACCGGATTGGGCGCATACCCCAGTTCCCGGGCCGCCGCCAGCACCCTCCGGCGCGTTCCCTCGCTGATGGGCACGCGGCCGTCCTGTTTGTTCAGAACCAGCGAAACGGTTCCGCGCGAAACGCCGGCCAGATCGGCCACATCGACTTGAGTCGGGCGTTTCGGCGGCTGCGCCATGGTTCCGGCACTTTCCCTTCCTGCATGCCCCGGCCACGTGCCGCCGGCCGGCTCTTCACGTCGGATCAAACCACCGCCCACCATAGCAGGGCGATTGACGCGCGTTAACCGGCGAAAAGCAAGGCGTCGTCTTCCTCGACCGCCTCGTGGGCTCCCTGCCATTCGTCGATCTTGACGGCCGCCAAGCGGCGGCGGGTTTACGCCGTCGGCGTCCACCTCCCGGAAGCGGTCTTTTCCCAGCCCAACGCCTGCATGCGGCGCTCGCCGCGGGCGATCAGCCAATCGATCTCCTCGATGTCGGTGGCGTCCAGCTTGGGCGCCGTCTGGCGGATCTTGGGGGTGCGCAGGAGCCCGCGCCGCCACAGGACATGCTTGCGCACGCGGATGCCCAGGCCCGGCTGCACCTCCTGGCAGATCATCGGCAGGTGGGCGTCGAACAGATCCGTCGCCCCCTCGAAGTCGCCCTTGGCCGCCATCCGGTAGATGCCGACCAGCACCTCCGGGTAGCTGAAGCCGGTGGCCAGGCCGTCGGCCCCGCGGCGCAGCGCCGGGCCGGCGTAGATGCCGCTGTTGGCGACCATCAGGGTGGGGGTCGGCCCCCGCCACTCGGCCAAGCCCTGGCGCAGGCGGCTGATCTTGCCCAGCACCGGGTTGTCCTCGACCTTGAGCGAGACGATCTGCGGGTACTCGCGGGCCAGCGTCAGCATCAGGGGAACCGACATGTAGACGTCGTTGAACGGCGGATAGTCCTGGAAGAACACCGGCACGTCGGGGCCGATCGCCTTCATCTGGCGGGCCACCGCGGTGTGGATCTGCTCGTCGGTGCGCGCGCCGCGGGGCGGCGCCACCATCAGCCCGGCGGCCCCTTCCTCCATGGCCTGGCGGCTGAGATGGCCCAAGTCGCGCAGCGTCAGGTTGCCGGTGCCCAGGATGACCGGGATGCGCCCGGCGGTCCGGGCCACGGTGCGGCCGAGGATGGTCATGCCCTCCTCGGCCGTCAGCATCGCCGCCTCGCCGAAGATGCCGAGCACGATCAGGCCGTGGACGCCGCACTCGACATAGAAGTCGACCAGGCGTTCGAAGGTCTCGATGTCGAGGTCGCCGTTGTCCAGGAACGGCGTCGGGCAGATGGGGAAGACGCCCTTGATGACGGGAGTCGCGCGGGCTGGGACCATGGCCGGATATTCCTTGCGTCCAATATGCGAGATCGGGCAAACGCCAGGCCGGCCCCGGTCGGGGACCCGGCCTGTCGGGCGAGATCTAGCATTGTCGGGGCCTTCCGTACACGGCCGGCCATTCCGTCAGGCGAAATTTCCTTGGGCCGGCAACCGGCGCCGGTTCCGCGCGGAAGGGCTCCCCTCGCGGCGGGGGGTGCGCTACAACGACGGAAGAAACCTCCGTGCCGCGGGAAGGGAGCGCCGCCATGCCGACCGATCCATACCGGGAACTGCGCCGGGCCGTCGTCGAGACCTGCCGGCGCATGAACGCCATCGGCGTCAACCAGGGCACCGTGGGCAACGTCAGCGTCCGCGGCGGGGACGGCTTCCTGATTTCGCCGACCGGCGTGCCCTACGACCGTCTGGCCCCCGAACAGGTCGTCGCCATGGACCTCGGCGGCGGTTGGTCGGGCGACTGGCGCCCATCGTCGGAATGGCGCATCCATGCCGCCGTCTATGGCGCCCGTCCCGAGGCCGGCGCCGTGATCCACACCCACGCGCCGCACGCCACCGCGCTTTCCTGCCTCAGGCGGGATATCCCCGCCTTCCACTACATGATGGCGGTGGCCGGCGGCGCGTCGCTGCGCTGCGCCGAGTACGCCACCTACGGCACGCCGGAACTGGCCGCCAACATGCTGCGCGCGCTCGAGGACCGCACCGCCTGCCTGCTCGCCAACCACGGGGCGGTCGGCTTCGCCCCCGGCCTCGAGGCGGCGCTGGCCCTGATGGCCGAGGTCGAAAACCTGTGCCGCCAATACATCCTGGCCCGCCAGGCCGGCGAGCCGGTCATCCTGGACGCCGCCGAGATGACGCGGGTGCTGGAAATCTTCAAGACCTACGGCAGGCAGGACCTCCCCGCACCCCGCTGAGCCATGACCGGCGGCAATACAACGATCGGGTAGTAACCGCACTATTTACATGGATAAAATTTTAAGTTAATTGTCTGCGATTGGGGATCTCCGGAGGGGGACCACGCCTGATAGCGTACGGAGCCGGACGACGGATTCGACACACGAATCCGACGGGTGGTCTTTGTCCGTAGACATCCAGAATCATCAAGGGGGAGAAACGGTAATGCGTTTGCTCGAGGGAAAATCTGTTTGGAATTGTATCGCGAGGCGGGCGGCGGCGGCGTTGGCCGGCATCGCCCTGGCCTCGATGGCCGCCACGGCGGCCCATGCCCAGGCCAGCGCGACGGCATCGACCGGCGCCAGCGTGACGATCGCCGATCCGATCGCGATCACCAAGACGGCCGATCTGTCGTTCGGCACCGTCGTCCCGTCGGCCTCGGCGGGCACCGTGGCGGTCTCCACCGGCGGCGTCCGCTCGGTGAGCGGCGGCGTCTCCGAACTGGCCGGCACCATCACCGCCGCGGCCTACCGCGTGGCGGGTTACGGCAACAGCGCCTACAACATCGCCCTGCCCGCCTCGGTCTCGCTGACCGGAGCCGGAACCGCGATGACGGCCGACAACTTCGTCAGCAGCGTGGGCACCTCGGCCACGCTCAGCGGCGGAAGCGGCAGCTTTTCCGTCGGTGCCACGCTCAATGTCGGCGCCAATCAGGCGCCGGGCACCTACACCGGCACCTTCAACGTGACGGTCGCCTACAACTGAACCGGCGCGGCGACGCCCGCCGGGCGTCGCCGCCCACCGCCCCATCATGCCAATGCTCGAAGATCCATCGGGACCGTCGCCGGCCCCCTGCCGTGGAGGGCGCCTCGCATGGCGGGGCGCCAGGACCGTTCTCGCGGCTGCGATCCTGCTGATTGCGGGAACGGCCGGAGCCTGGGAAGACGACAAGTGCCAGAACTTCCGGGCGGAGCAGGACCTTGCGTTCGGGGTCGTCGCCGGCGGCACCACCACGCAGGGTTTGGTGACCATCCACCCCGCCACCGGCAACGTGACGACAAGCGGTGGCGTCACATTCTTCGGCGGGGACGCGCATCCCGCCGTCTTCTCGGGACAGGCGCACGGCTCGGCCCAACATTGCACCGTCACCCTCGCCCTGCCGGGGAGCGTGACCCTGCGCGGCCGCGGCCGGACGCTCACCCTCAACCAGTTCACGGTGCACCCCGCCTCCATCAGGCTTTCCAAGCGGCGGCAGTTTTCCTTCAATGTCGGCGCCACGCTGAGCGTCCCCGCCGGCTTGCCGCCCGGCATCTACTGGGGCCATATTACGGCAACCGCCATTTTCACCCACTGCTAGGCTGGCGATGCGCGCCTTCCCTTCCGCAACCAAAACCGCCCGCATGGCCTTGCTGGCCGGTTTTCTCGGCGCGCTGGGCGCCGGGTGCGGATCGGCGGCGGCGGCGCAGGCGGTCAGCACCGTGTCGGTCACCATTACCGGGCCGGTCAGCGCCGTCTCGCTGGCGACCGGAATCCGCTTCTCTACCATCGGCCTGCCCGGCGCCTACAGGAACTTCGCCGGAACGGACGAGTCGCGGCAGACCTTCGGCGTCGACGGCACCGGCAACATCGCGGTTTCGACGGACGGCCTGCAAGCCGGAAGCGGCAACGTGCCCGGCTCCTTCGTGGTCAGCGGCGACCGCGGCCAGGTCTTTTCCATCTCGCTGCCGCAAAAGGTGATCCTTGACGTCGACGGCACCCTTCTGGAGCTTCGGGCGTTCCGGCACAGCGGCGGAAACACGCCCAGCACCGGCCCCGACGGCACCGTCTCCATCGCCTTCACCGCCGACGTCAACCGCGATCAGCTGGAAATCTTCCAGCACATCGCCATGACATCGACCGACGCCGGCGTCATCTATCTGGAGATTCCGCCGGATGCCATTGCCGCGCAGGGCATCGCGGTCGCCGGAGACGACGGGGAGACGCCGCTCCAACCCCAGTGGATCGCCGCCCGCCGCCCCGTTCCCTTCGGAACGCCCGATGAACTGGATAAATTGATCTTTGTTTTGATTTCCTATAATTAACTTGTGGGCGAGGGATGATCAGACGTTTCCGCCTCGCAGCAAGAATTCGGCGAAACGGAACCTGTACGACGTCGTCGAACGTCTGACAAATGACTATCCGGCGGGGGATCGGCCAAAAAAATTACCCCGCCATGTGGGGGGAGCTTACCAATGAAGGCAAATTTCCGGATCGGGCACCGGCGGCTGGCCGGGCGCCTTCTTCTTGCCGCCGCCGTCGCCTGTCCGCTCGTCCTTGCCGCCGTGACCGGCGCCGTCGCCCAGGGATTCGGCGATCTCATCGTCACGCCGACCCGCCTGGTCTTCGAGGGCCGCGACACGACCGATCAGGTCCTGCTGTCGAACCGCGGCTCGGAAACGGCGACGTTCCGCATTTCCATGACCCAGATGGCGATGGACGAGGACGGCAACCTGAAGGAAACCGACACGCCGCCGTCGGGTCTCAAGAACGCGAGCGAATTGTTGCGCTTCGCCCCCCGCCAGGTGGTGATCGCGCCGGGCGGCACCCAGGTGGTCAGGTTGACGCTGCGCAAGCCGCAGGATCTGGCCGACGGCGAATACCGCACGCACCTCTTCCTGCGCGCCGTGCCGCCGGAAAACCGCGGGACCGCCATCGCGGCCAGCCCGGGCGGCACCGGCGAGATGAGCATCGAACTGATCCCCATTTTCGGCATTTCGCTGCCGGTGATCGTGCGGCACGGCAACGTGCCGGCGGCGGAAGCGCGGCTGAGCGACGTGACCCTGGAGCCGGGCGAGAAGGGCTCGGTCGTTCGCGCGACGATTCAGCGCAAGGGCGTCGGCTCGCTTTTCGGGGACGTCGTCCTGCGCTATCTGCGGGACGGGTCGGAACCGCTGGTGGTCGGCGAAATCTCGCGCCTTGCCGTCTATCCCGAAATCGGCCAGCGCCGCATCGTCGTGCCGGTCGCCCCGCCCGAGGGCGTGGTCCTGGCGAAGGGGCGGCTGGAAGTCGTCTATCAGGCGGCGACCGAGGCCCGCGCACCGTTGGCCAGCGCGGTGATCGATGTGAAATAGCCCCGCGCACGGGGTTTCCCTGTGCGGCGGTGTGCGATGACGCCTCGGTCCCTTTTCCTCTTGCTCGCGTGCGCCATCGCCGCGGGCCTTGCGGTTTCCTTCGCCGCAGTTGCGCAGGCGCCGCCGACGCCGGGCGTTGCGGCCGCCATGCGCGCGACCGGAGAGACGGCCGCCGAGGTCGAGGAACTGATCTTCGAGCTTCGCCTCAACAACCTGGTGCTGAGCGAAGCCTTCCCGGGGCTGCTCCGGGGCGCCAGCCTGCTGCTGCCGCTCGGCGATTTGGCCCGCGCGCTCGAGTTCCCCATTTCGGAGGACCCGCGGGCCGGCTACGCCAACGGCTGGTTCCTGCGCGAGAACCGCCTGTTCTCGCTTGACGTCGGGCGGGCCGAGGTCGTCCTCGAAGGGCGGCCGATCGACATCGACCGGCGGATGATCATCGTCGAGCCCGACGGCATCTATGTCGACATCCGCCAGTTGGCGCGCTGGTTTCCCGTCGATTTCTCGTTCGACACCGCCAGCCTGACGGTTTTCATCATGTCCCGGGAACCGCTGCCGGTCGAGGAGCGCCTGGCCCGCGGCCTGTACCGCCAGCGCGCCTTCGCCGGCCGCCGGGAGCGGCGGGAATATGCCCGCGTCGACAGCCCGCCGGCGATGCTGGCGCCGCCGGTCGGCGACCTGTCGGCCGAATTCACCGCCAGGCGCGAACCGGAAAGCGGCAGCACGACGTCCCTGCGCTACAGCGGCCTGATGACCGGAGAGATGCTTTACGCCAACTCCGAGGTCTACTTCGCGGGCGACGACGAGGATCGCCTGACGGACATGCGCATCCGCCTGGAGCGCAAGGACCCGGACGGCCGAGCCCTGGGCCGCCTCGGCGTCCGCGAGGCCGCCGTCGGCGACGTGCTGACGCCGGAGATGCCGCTTGTCGCCAAGCTTCAGCTCGGCCGCGGCGCCGTTCTTTCCAACATGGACCTCGAGACGCCCGAGGAGTTCGACCGCATCACGCTGGAAGGCAACCTGCCGCTCGGCTGGGAGATCGAGCTTTATCGCAACGAGGTGCTGCTGGAGTTCCAGACCGCCAGCGCCGACGGCCGCTACCGTTTCGAGGATGTGTCGCTGCTGTTCGGCGTCAACGTGCTTCGCCTGATCTTCTACGGTCCGCAGGGGCAGCGGCGCGAGGAGGTGCGCCAGGTCCGCGTCGACACCGACCAGATCAACGCCGGCGAGATCCGCTATCGCATCGCCGCCAACCAGCACGATACCCGGCTGTATTCCCGCAGCTACGACGGCACCGACCCGAATGTCGACGGCCGGCCGCGCGGCCTTGTCAGCACCATGCTCGGCATCACCGACTGGCTGACGCTCGGCACCAACCTCGCCAGCCTCCCCCGCGACGAGCGGCGCGGCGAGTACGCCGGCACCGCCCTGATCGCCACCACCGGCAATTTCCTGTGGCGGCTCGACGGCGTCAGCGAGGTGGGCGCCGGCACGGCAAGCCGCCTGTCGGGACAGACGTCGATCTTGGGCGTCTCGCTGTTCGGCGAGCACGGGATCTACGACGACTTCCTCAGCGAGCAGGCGACCGGCAGCGCGGGAAACCTGCTGAAAAAGCGAAGCCGCCTGCGCCTCGACGGCGTGGTGCCGTGGATCGATTCGCTCCAGCTGCCGTTCAGCATTTCCGGCGATCGCGACCGCCGCCAGGGGGGGGACACCACCACCCGCATCGGCGGCCGCATGTCGGCCGGCGTCGGCCGCGCCTCGGTGACCAATCGGCTCGACTGGACGGTCCAGCGCGGGCCGAGCGGCGCCAGCCGGACCGCGACGGGCAACTTCCTGGTGGGCGGTCCGGTCGGCGATTTCCGCCTGCGCGGCCAGATCGACTACCAGGCGGCCCCGGAGAGCCAGATATCGGCCCTGGCGATGAGCGCGGAGAAGCCGATCTGGCAGCAGTCCCAGGTCCGGCTCGGCGTGGCCCACGACATCTGGCCGGACCAGACGACGACTCTCTCGGCCGGCTTGAGCACCCGGTTGCACGAAGCCTATGTCGGCGTCCGCTGCGACGTCGACGACCAGGGCGAAGTCATGGGTCTTTTCACCGTTTCGACGTCGTTCGGCTACGATCCGGTCAAACGCTCGCCGTGGATGTCGGCGGAACGGCGCGCCGAAACCGGACAGTTCGCCGGCCGGGTCTTCATCGACGAGGACAACGACGGCG
This sequence comes from Shumkonia mesophila, assembly GCF_026163695.1. Lineage (NCBI taxonomy): Bacteria > Pseudomonadati > Pseudomonadota > Alphaproteobacteria > Rhodospirillales > Shumkoniaceae > Shumkonia > Shumkonia mesophila. Next base: position 43,645 of record NZ_JAOTID010000016.1, read on the forward strand.
CCTTCGACGACGGCGAGCCGCTGATTCCCGACGCGCGCCTCGTGGCCGCCGGGCAAAGGAAAAGCGACCCGACCGGCGAGGACGGACGCGTTCTCATGACCGGGTTGAGCGGCTACCGGCCCACCGACATCGCGGTTGACCCCGGCAGCCTCGAGGACCCGTTCTGGGTGCCGCAGCCCGAGGGCATCTCCATCGTGCCGCGCCCCGGCTCGACGGCCACCCACGATTTCGCCGTCGTCTCGACCGGCGAGGTGGATGGCACCGTCTTCAGGGTCATCGGAGGCAAAGCCCGCCCGGTTTCCGGGGCCGTCGTCCAGCTGGTCGGCGAAAAGGGAGAGGTCGTGCGCACCGAACGGTCTGCCTACGACGGCTTCTATCTGTTCCAGTTCGTGCCGCCGGGGCGCTATCGGGTGCGGGTGGACCCGATGCAGCTGCACGAACTCGACCTGATCGAGGCCGACACCCCGGCGGTGGAGATCACCGGAAACGGCAGCATCGTGGGCGGCCAGAAGATCGTTCTGCTGCCGGTGTCCGGATGAAGAGCAAAGGAGAAAACAAAGGAAATGGCGCGCCCGAAGGGACTCGAACCCCTAACCTTCTGATCCGTAGTCAGATGCTCTATCCAATTGAGCTACGGGCGCCAGGAAGCCTTGAAACCGGCGGTGGATCATGGATCCCCCGGCGTCAAGGCCCGGCAACCTACCCCAGCGGGGCATCGAACGCAAGGGCTTCGACGGCGTCAAATTCAAGCCCGCCAAACCCTAGGGAATTCCGTCCTTGTCGGGCTTAGGGGCATTGTTTAATATCGCCACTACCAATAAGAAGGGGTTTCGGCACAGCCGAACAAATAAATGAAGCGGTTTCGGCCATGGGTTCTTTCCACAACCAAAGGCAATCACGCAAAATGATGTCATGGAAATTTCGGGTGGCCGTCGTGGGGGCGACGTTTCTGCTACCGGCATGCGCGTTTACCGAGGAGGCTTTATGGCCTTCTTTGACCGGGGAAGACCCGGCGGGAGGAAACGCCAAGCAAACCCAACAGGCACAACAGACGACCCCGGCCCAGCAACCGGGGGCGGTGGTGCCGATCGCAGCCCCGGGTCCGGCCGTGCAGCCGCCGCTGGGCAGCACGGACTTCACCCCGCCGGGTGTCACGCCCGGCCCGGATACCGGCACCTTCGTCGGCAAGAAGGCCGTCGAGTTGCGCGGCGAGCTGGCGCGTCTCCAGCAGTCGATCGCCGAGCACAACGCCGCGCTCCAGCAGTTGCGGGCCAAGGTGGTTCAGGATTCCCAGCGTTACCACACCACGGTCGGCACCATCAACGCGCGGCTGCAGGTGGGCACGACGCCGGGCAACCCCATCCTGGTACAGCAGTTCAACAGCGCGCAGGGCGATCTCGACCGGGTGTCTTCCGACATTGCCGAGATGAACAATCTGGCCACCCGCGTGGCCGCTGATTCGACCATGTCGGCCTTCCTTTCGGAATCGGCCCGCGCCGCCTTCGGCATCTCGGGCGCCGTCGACGAGGACCATCGGCAGTTGACCATCCTCGAGGACGAGGTCAACCGCACCGTGGTGCTGATCGACCGGCTGCTCAAGGAAGTGGCCGACGACGTGCGCCGCCAGACCGCCTATGTGGCGACCGAGCGCGGCAACCTCAACCTGCTGTCGGCCGGCATCAAGAGCGGCGAGATCTATGGCGCCAGCCTGGTCAACCGGGCCATGGCCTCGGTGGCCGGAACGGTGCCGGACGATACCCGTTCGGCGGCCCGGACGGGTGAAATCGCCGGCCGCCGGCCGCTGGTGGTCATCCGCTTCGACAAGCCCAACGTGCCCTATCAGCAGGCCGTCTACAACGCCGTCAGCCGCGTCCTCGAACAGCGGCCGGACGCCACCTTCGACCTGGTGGCGGTGGCGCCGACGGCGGGCGGACCGGCGCGCGTCGCCGTCAACACCAACAAGTCGCGGCGGTTCGCCGAGGGCGTCCTGCGCTCGCTGGTCGAGATGGGCCTGCCGCCCAACAAGGTGGCGATCGCCGGCACCACCAGCGACGCCGCCAACACCAACGAGGTGCATATTTACCTTCGTTGAACGGCCTCATCGCAGTCGTAAGGAAAACCGGCGCCCGGGGCGCCGGTTTTTCATTTGGCGGGCGGCGGTCCCCGGGAGCATGCTCTAACAGGCGTTGCCTGGACGGTGGGCGTCGGGGTAAAAGTCGCCGCCCGGGTCGGGCCAAACCATCACGAAAGACGGATGTCATGCCCAACTTCAGAGACGACGTCATCAACCACGCGGTCACCTGGGTCGAGGTCCATCGCGACACCAAGAAGCTGGCCGTCAAGCTGATGGACATGGGGCCATGGAAGGGCGTCATCGCGCTGACCCGCGGCGGCCTGGTGCCGGCCGCCATCATCGCCCGCGAGCTCAACATCTTCGTCGTCGACACGCTGTGCATCTCCACCTACGACGAACAGGTCATGGGCACGCTCAACGTGCTGAAGATTCCCGAGCGCGCCGCCGCCGAAGAGGGCGAGGGCTGGCTGCTCATCGACGACCTGGTCGACACCGGGACCACCGCCAAGGAGGCGCGCCGCATCCTGCCCAAGGCCCACTTCGCCACCGTCTACGCCAAGCCCAAGGGGCGGCCCCTGGTCGACACCTGCGTCAGCGAGGTCAGCCAGGAAACCTGGGTCTACTTCCCCTGGGACACCGAGCCCCAGTACGTCATGCCCATCGCCCATGGCCCCCGCAAGGCCTGACGGCCCGGGCGGCCTGCCGCGCGACGGGCTGGTCCTGCTGGCCCTCGTCACGCTGGCGTGGGGTCTTGCCTGGCCGGCCATGAAGATCGTTCTCAACGAAATGTCGCCGTGGACCTTCCGCGAGGTGACGCTGCCGGCGGGTGGGCTCATCCTGATGGCGTTCGCGCGCATGGTCGGGCAGCCGCTGGCGGTGCCGCGCCGCAAATGGACGGCGCTGATCGTCGTCTCGCTGATCAATGTCGGCGGCTGGCATCTGTTCAGCGCGCTGGGCTTGAGCCAGATGTCCTCGGGGCGGGCCGTGCTCGTCGCCTACACCATGCCGCTGTGGGCGTCGCTGGCCGGCGCCGTGCTGCTGGGCGAGGCGGTGACCCGGCGGCTCGGCATCGCCCTCGTGCTGGGCATGGCCGGGGTGGCCGTGCTGCTGTCGGGCGATCTGGCGGCCCTGCGCGGTGCCCCGTGGGGCATCGTCTACATGCTGGTGGCGGCCATGTTCTGGGGGGTCGGCATCGTGCTGCTCAAGCGCGTCGTCTGGGAAATGCCGCCCCTGGCGCTGGCCGCCTGGCAGCTCATCGTCTCCTCGATCCCCATCGCGCTGCTGGCCGGAATGGTCGAGGGATGGACGCTGCCCGCGCTGTCGCCGCTGGCGCTGGCCACCCTCGTCTTCGTCATCGTGGTGCCCATCGGCTTTTGCAGTTGGGCCTTCCTCAAGGTGATCACCCTGTTTCCGGCCAACGTTTCGGCCATCGGCACCCTGATGATCCCGGTCGTCGGCGTTCTCAGCGGCAGCCTCATCCTGGGCGAGCCGATCGGCTGGCGCGAGATGGCCTCGCTCGCCCTTATCGGCTCCTCGCTCGTCCTTACCCTCTTCTACCGGCGATAACGGCCAGGCGGGTCGCGAACGGCGCGAAAGTCGCCGGGCGCCCCATCAACCCAGGGTTTCCGCCGATCGCCGGCCCGTCGCCGCGAATTCTTGTCATTCCCATCCTCACAAATTGCAACGTGCTGGTGCAAAGAAGGGCTAGCCGAGACCTGTTTTTTGTATTAGAACCATGAAAATTAGATATCCCTAATGTTTTTACGGGTATCTGATTATCGATCGCACCGGCCACCACCGGAAAGCACGTCGGGAAAACCTGGGCGGGGATCGAAAACAAAAAAAGATGGAGAGGAACAATGAGGAAGACGTTCACCACATCCACCGCCCTCGGAGCCGGCCTTGCGGTGGCCGCGCTCGCGCTCACCGCCACGCCGGCGGCGGCCACCAACGGCTACATGGGCATCTGCGTCGGGGCCAAGAACTGCGGCATGGCCGGCGCCGGCGTCGCCCTGCCCCAGGACGCCACCAGCGGCGTCATCAATCCCGCCCTGATGGGGCGCGTCAAGAACCAGGTCACGGTGTCGCCCGGCTGGTTCCATCCGGAGCGCTCGCTGGATCGCTCGGGAGCGACCAACAACAGCCTTCCCAAAGCCAACGAAGACAGCCAGCACGAAAATTTCATGGAAGGATCGGCCGGGGTCAACTATCACGTCAGCCCCGAGGTCACCCTCGGCCTTTCCGCGTCCGGCAGCGGCGGCATGGACACCAAATACGAAACGTCGCGAACCGGCACCGGTTTTGGCGTCAATGGCTATGACAGCGAGGTCACCTATCGGCTTCTCCATGTCAAGCCGACCGCCACCTGGGCACCCAACGACTGGTCGGCTTACGGCGCCAGCGTCAACATCGGCTGGGCCGATTTCAAGTCGAACATGGCGACCAATAACAACTTTGCGCAGACCGCCGGCAACAACAAGCGCGAGTCGATCTGGGGCATCGGCTTTACCCTGGGCGGCCTGTGGGACGCCAACGAGCAGCTGAGCTTCGGGGCCAGCCTGTCGTCGCCGACGTGGTTCCAGTACTTCGACAATTACGGCGACCTGTTCCTCGGATCCCTCGACGTTCCGGCCCACGGCACCGTCGGCTTCGTCTACCGCCCCACGCCGCAGACCGACATCGCCTTCGACATCAAGTACATCGCCTGGAACTCCGTCTATCCCATCGGCAAAACGCCGGCGGCCGGCGGCTTCGGCTGGGAAAGCGAGCCGGTGTTCATGCTGGGCGCCCAGCATCGCCTGAACGATCGGTACACGGTGCGCGCCGGCTACAACTACGGCCCGTCGCCGGTTCACGAGAACGTGGTCTTCGCCAACGGCCTGTTCCCGGCGGTCACCGAGCACCACTTCGCCGTCGGCGCCAGCTACGTGCCGTCGCCGAAGTGGGAACTGTCGGCAAGCTTCTTCTATGCGCTGAACAACAAGGTGACCGACAACGGCAGCGGCGACCAGTACAGCCAAATGGGCGCGGGCGTCAGCGTCGGCATGTGGCAGATGGGCGGCCAGATCGGGGTCAGCTACAACTTCTAGGTCCGCCATCCCACCGGGCGCGGCGTTCCTCCCGGGGCGCCGCACCCTAATTTCGGGGACGCCATATTTAATTAAGGTTTGCAGCCCGGCGAGCGGAAAGGGCGACCGCCTTAATTAAATATGGCGTCCCCGAAATTAGACGGGGATGTTGTCGATGAGGCGGGCCCGGCCGAGATGGGCGGCGGCCAGCACGCGGGCCGGCTCCCCGGCCGAGGCGATCGGCTGCAGGGTGGCGGCGTTGCGGACCTCGATGTAGTCGACCTTGGCGAACCCCGCCGCCAGCAGCTCGCGGCCGCCCCAGGCCGCCCGCTCGCCGGGATCGGCGCCGTCGCGCACGGCGGCGGCGATGGCCCGGAGAACGCGGATCAGGGCCGGCGCCACGGCCCGCTGCTCGGGCGTCAGATAGGCGTTGCGCGACGACATGGCCAGGCCGTCGGCCTCGCGCACGGTCGGCGCGCCGCGCACGGCGACCGGAATGTCGAGATCGGCCACCATGCGCCTGATCACCAGAAGCTGCTGGTAGTCCTTCTCGCCGAAAACGGCAACGTCGGGCAGGGCCTGGAGCAGCAGCTTGGCGACCACGGTGGCCACCCCGGTGAAGAAGCCGGGGCGGAACGACCCTTCCAGGATGTCGCCGAGGCCGGGCACCGCGACCTGGGTGGCCGAGCCCTGCGGGTACATTTCCCCGACGGTCGGCGCGAACAGCAGGTGGGTGCCCTCGCCCGCCAGCTTGGCCATGTCGCCCGCCTCGTCGCGCGGATAGGCCGCCAGGTCCTCGTTCGGGTTGAACTGCTTGGGATTGACGAACAGCGTCACGCAAACCCGGCTGGCTTCCTTGCGGATCCCGCGCACCAGCGACAGGTGGCCGTCGTGCAACGCCCCCATGGTCGGCACCAGGCCGACGGTTTCGCCGGCGGCGCGCCATTCGGCGACGCGGGCCCGCAGGCCGGCCACCGTGCGCACGACCTCGATCTTCGACGTCCCGCTCATGACGGCTTCTTGGGTCCGAACAGGTGCTCGGGGCCGGGGAAGCGCCTGGCCCTGACGTCCTCGGCGTAGGCCTGGACGGCCTTCGCCACCTCGGCGCCGAGTTCGGCGTAGCGCCTGACGAATTTCGGCGTGAAGTCGGCGAACAGGCCGAGGATGTCCTCGGTGACCAGGATCTGGCCGTCGCAGGCGGCCGACGCGCCGATGCCGATGGTCGGAATGGGAATGGCCGCCGTGATGTCGCGGGCCACCGCCTCCACCGTGCCCTCGACGACGACGGCGAAGGCTCCGGCCTCGGCGATCGCGCGAGCGTCGGCCATCAGCCGGGTCGCCTCGTCGGCCTCGCGGCCGTGGGCGCGATAGCCGCCGTCGGCGTGCAGCGACTGCGGCGTCAGCCCGATGTGGGCCATCACCGGAATGCCGCGGGTCGCCAGGAAGCGGATGGTCTCGGCCATCTCGACGCCGCCCTCCAGCTTCACCCCTTTGGCCCCGGTTTCGGCCATCACCCGGGCGCCGGCGCGATAGGCCACCTGGGGCGATTCCTTGTAGGAGCCGAACGGCAGGTCGACGATCAGGCAGGCGTGCTCGGTGCCGCGCGCCACCGCCTTGCCGTGGGCGATCATCATGTCCAGTGTGACGCCCAGCGTCGTCTCCATGCCGTAGACGACGTTGCCCATGGAATCGCCGACCAGCAGCAGGTCGACGTGGGGGTCGAGAAAGCGCGCCATCGGCGTCGAATAGGCGGTCAGGCAGACGATCGGTTCGCCGCCCTTGCGGGCCCGGATGTCTCGAATGGTGATGCCGCGTTGGCGGCTCGCTGTACTCACTGTCCTTTCTCCCGCGAGGCTCTGCGAAGGCCGGTTTCCCGCCGCCATCGCCGGGGGCGGGAAAGGCCGGTGGCGCACTATAGGCCCCCCGGATCGGCCCCGGCAATCGCTTCGTGAAAGGCTTGGCGCATCTGGGCTTTCTCGGGCATTATGCCGGCCACGCCCGATGTCCCGCCAGGGCCGGGAGGACGGGCGCGGGAAGAAAATTCGGAAGACGAGGTGGGGACATGAGGACAGGATGGTTTTCCTTGCGCGGCGGCCTGACGGCGGTGGCGATCCTGTTGCTGGGCGTCGCCGCCTGCGAGCCGCTTCCGCCCGAGGAACCGCTTGCCGCGGCATCGCCGGCTGCGGTGGCGCCGCCGGCGCCGGTCGCCGAGCCGGTCCCGCCGCAGGCCCCGCCCGTGGCCGCCGTCGAGCCGGCGGCTTCCACCAAACAGATGATCGCCGCCGCCCATCCGCTGGCGGCCGAGGCCGGGCTGGCGATGCTCAAGGCCGGCGGCAGCGCGATCGACGCCGCCATCGCCGCCGAACTGGTGCTGGGCCTAGTCGAGCCGCAGTCCTCGGGCATCGGCGGCGGCGCCTTTCTCATGCATTACGCGGCGAAGACGGGCGAGATCGCCGCCTACGACGGCCGCGAGACGGCGCCCGCCGCCGCCACGTCCGACATGTTCCTCAACGCCGACGGCCGGCCCATGGCCTTCGAGAAGGCCGTGGTCGGCGGTCTCTCCGTGGGCGTCCCCGGATTTTTGCGCATGGCCGAGATGGCGCACCGCGAGCACGGGCGGCTGCCCTGGGCCCAGTTGTTCGATCCGGCCATCGGCCTGGCCGAGAAGGGCTTCGCGGTTTCCGAACGGCTGCACGGCCTGATCGCCGGGGCCAAGCATCTGAAGACCTTCGCCGCCACCGCCGGCTATTTCCATGGCCCCGACGGCCAGCCCCGCGCGGCCGGCGAGATCGTCGCCAACCCGGCCTACGCCGCCACCCTTCGCGAGGTCGCCGAGAAGGGCGCCGAGGCCTTCTACACCGGGCCGATCGCCAGCGACATCGCCGCCGCCGCGCGCGGCGCCAGGCCCAACCCGGGGCGCATGGTCGCCGCCGACCTCGCCGGCTACAAGGCGATCAAGCGCGAACCGGTGTGCCTGTTCTACCGCGCCTGGATGGTCTGCGGCATGCCGGCGCCCACCTCGGGTGGCATCACCACGCTGCAGATCCTGGGCCTCCTGCAGGGAACCGATCTGGCGGCGCTCAAACCCAATTCGGTCGAGGCCGTGCACCTGATCGCCGAGGCCAGCCGGCTGGCCTTCGCCGACCGCGACACCTATATCGCCGACCCCGCCTTCATCCCGGTGCCGGCCGCCGGCATGCTCGATTCCGGCTACCTGAAACTGCGGGCCCGCGAAATCTCGCCGACGCGCAGCATGGGCACCGCCTTCCCCGGCATGCCGGGCACCGGCGGGGCGTGGAACTTCGCCCCCGACGACACCCGGACCGGCGTCTCCACCACCCATCTGGCGGTGATCGACGCGGACGGCAACGCCGTCTCGCTGACGGCCAGCATCGAGGGGCCGTTCGGCTCGCACCTGATGGCGAGGGGCTTTCTGCTCAACAACCAGCTCACCGATTTCTCGTTCGCCCCGGTCAAGGGCGGCGCGCCGGTCGCCAACGCGGTGGAACCGAAGAAGCGGCCGCGCAGTTCGATGGCCCCGATGCTGGTCTTCGACGGCACCGGGCGGGTGGTCGAGGCGGTGGGGTCGCCCGGCGGCTCGCGCATCATCGGCTATGTCGCCAAGACGCTGATCGCCACGCTGGACTGGAAGATGGACATCCAGGCGGCCATCGACCTTCCCAACTTCGTCAACCGCAACGGCAAGACGGAACTGGAAAAGGGCACGCCGCTGGAAGCCCTGGCGCCGGCCTTGAAGGCCCTCGGCCACGAGGTGACGATCGGTGAGATGACCAGCGGCCTGCACGGCGTCACGGCCGACGCCACAGGCCTTGCCGGCGGCGCCGACCCGCGCCGCGACGGCGTCGCCCTCGGCCAGTAAACGGAAGGTTCCCCCCATGAGCGCCGCCAGCCCCGACTATCCCCGCGTCTTCGTGCTGCCCGGCCGCGACAAGCGGGCGGCGCGCGGCCACCCGTGGGTCTACGCCAACGAGGTGCGCATGGACGCCGAGGCCAAGGCGCTGGCGCCCGGCGCCATCGTCCTCCTGCTGCGCACCGACGGCAAGCCGCTGGGGGTCGGCACCTTCAACCCGCACGCCCTGATCGCCTTCCGGTTCCTCAGCCGCGATCCCGCCGTTTGCGTCGACGAGGCCTTCTTCGCCGGCCGCCTGGGCCGCGCGCTGGCCCTGCGCGAGCAGCTGTTCGACGCCCCGTACTACCGCCTCGCCCATGCCGAGGCCGACGGCCTGCCGGGCCTGGTCGTCGATCGCTTCGGTCCCGTGCTTTCCGTGCAGGCCGGTACCGCCGGCATGGACGGCTGCCTGCCCCAGGTGCTGGCCGCCCTCGATACCCTGCTGGCGCCCGCCGCCGTGGTGCTGCGCAACGACGGCCGCGGCCGCGCGCTGGAGGGGCTCGCCGCCGAGGTTCGCGTCGTCAAGGGCCGGCTCGACGGCCCCGTCGAGGTCAAGGAAGGCGGGCTGACCTTCCTGGCCGACTTGGGCGAGGGACAGAAGACCGGCTGGTTCTTCGACCAGCGCGACAATCGCGCCCGGGTCGCCCGCCTGGCCAAGGGCGGGCGCATGCTCGACGTCTATTGCTACGCCGGCGGTTTCGCGGTGTCGGCCGCCGCCGCCGGCGCCACCGAGGTTCTGGCCGTCGACAGCTCGGAGAAGGCCCTCGAGCTGGCCGCGCTTTCGGCGCGCGTCAACGGCGTCGCCGGGCGCTGCGCCTGGCGGCGGGCCGATGCCTTCGAGGAAATGGCCCGCCTCGATGCCGCCGGCGAGCGCTTCGAGGTGGTGGCGGTCGACCCGCCGGCCTTCGTCAAGTCGCGCAAGGACCTGGCGAGCGGGCTCAAGGGCTATGGCAAGCTGGCCCGCCTGGCCGCCCGGCTGGTGGCCCCCGGCGGCTTCCTGTTCATGGCGTCGTGCTCGCACAACGTCGAGCCGGCTCCCTTTGCCGAGACGGTGGCCGAGGGCGTCTACAAGGCCGGCCGCGAGGGCCGCGTGCTGTCGGCGACGGGCGCCGCCGCCGACCATCCGGTGCACCCCCAGCTTCCGGAATCGGCCTATCTCAAGGCCCTCATCCTGCAGCTCGACTGATTGAGTTTTGGAGTTTTGGGGACGCCATACTTAATTCACGAATACGGCTGCTCAAGGAGTCCGCAACTTCCGACGTGAATTAAGTATAGTGTCCCCAAAACTATTAAGTATGGCGTCCCCAAAACTATTGGTCTCCCCAAAACTATTCAGCAGGTGGCGACGATGAACAGCCGGCGGAAGGGGAACAGCGTGCGGCCGTCGGGGCGCGGCGGATAGGCGGCCAGCACCCGCTTGGCGTAGGTGTCGAGGAAGGCCTGGCGCTCCTCGCCCTCGAGCGCTTCGAGGAAGGGCCGGAGCGCCGTGCCCTTGGTGAACTCGACCACCGGATTGTGGCCGTCCAGCACCTGCCAGTAGATGGTCTCCCACACCTCCAGGCGCAGCACGACCGGGCTCAGCCAGTCATAATAGGCCTCGGGCGCCGCCACCGGCTCGGGGCGCATCAGGGGCTTCAGCCGCGCCGCCCACGGACCGTTTTCGATGGTTTCCCTCATCAGGGCGTGCGACGGCTCGCGCTGGTTGCGCGGCATCTGCACGGCCAGCACGGCACCCGGCGCCAGCAGGCCGGCCAGGTGCGGGAACACGCTGGCGTGGTCGTCCAGCCATTGCAACGCCGCGTTGGAAAAGAACAGCTCGGCCGGCCTGGCCGGCCGCCATGTCCGAAGATCGGCCTCCTGCCACTGGATGGCGCCGCTCTCGCCGGCCTGGGCCTTGGCCAGCATCTCGGGCGCGGAATCGACGCCAATGACCTCGGCCCCCGGCCAGCGCTCGGCCAGCAGCCGGGTGATGTTGCCGGCCCCGCAGCCGAGGTCGTAAACCACCCTCGGCGCCTCCAGCGGCACCCGCGCCATGAGGTCGCGGGCCGGCCGCGACCGCTCGGTGGCGAATCGCAGATACTGAACGCTGTCCCAGGTAGCCATGCGCCGTCCCCCCCCTTTGCCGCTCCGACCTTCCCGTCATAGGACATCCGCCGGCCGGCGGCAACTGCGGGCTAGAGCATTTTGCGGCCACATGGAATCACCCCTTTATTGGTCGTCATTCCCGCGAACGCGGGAATCCAGGGCAACCGCTCCGTCACTCGCCCTGGACCCCCGCGTTCGCGGGGGTGACGATGAAGAATGATCCCGCCTGAGCGGAAAATGCTCTAGCGCGATGGTTGCGGGCCTCAGGCGCCGGCCGGCAGGTCGATCTCGAAGATGGCGCCGGTGGCGTCCGACCGGGCCAGGGTCGCCTCGCCGCCGTGCGCCTTGGCGATGTCGCGCACGATGACCAGGCCCAGCCCGGTGCCGCCCGCCCGGGCCGAGCCGACGAACGGCTGGAACAGCCGCTCCCGGGCCCGCGGCGGCAGCCCGGGGCCGTCGTCGGCGACCCGAAGCACGACCCGCCCGGCGGCCCGGGAGGCCGTCAGCGTCAGGGTCTTGGCGCCGGCCTCGCCGGCGTTGCGGGCCAGGTTCTCGATCAGGCGCGTCAGCTGGCGGCGGTCGCCCTCCACCGTCAGGGCCGGCTCGATGTCGTTTTGCCAGGCGAGATCGAACACCCCCTGCTGGCGGGGGTCGCCCTCCGCCGCCATGCGCAGCGCGTCCTCGACGTCCTGCGCCAGCCCGTGCAGGTCGACCGCCGCCCGTTCGCTCTTGGCCACCCCGTCGCCGACGTAGTTCAGCGTCTGGCGGCACAGGTTGACGGCGGCGTCGATGGCGTTAAACAGCCGGGGCGTCACCTTCTGCACTTCGGGGTCGTCGATGTCGGCCAGGCGGTCGTGGACCAGCATGGCGGTGGCCAGGCTGTTGCGCAGGTCGTGGTTGATCTTGGCCACCGCGGCGCCCAGCGTGGCCAGCCGCTCCTTCTGCACCAGGGCGGCCCGCACGTCGCGCTGCATGACCGCCAGCTGGCGTTCGGCGACGCCCATCTCGTCGGCGCTCCCCGCCGGCACGATGATGCGCGTCTCGTCCTCGGGGTCCTCCTGGAAGCGGGCCATGCTGCCGGTGATGCGGCGCATCGGGCGGACCAGCAGCCATTGCAGGCTGAAATAGACGGCGCCCGCCGTGATCAGCGAGATGACGATGGAAAGGGCCAGGATGCGCACCGAATAGTCGTACATGGCGCGGCGCATCGGCGTCTCGTCGATCACCGTCTCGACCATGACGGCGGGGTCGCGCGGCGAATCGCCGACCACGCGCAGCACGCGGTTGTCCCGCTGGGCCAAGGTGCCGTAGGCGCCGGCCAGCCAGTGGACGGCCGCCATCTCGGTCAAGTCGACGGTGACGTCGATCCGGGGCGGCATGTCCTTGCTCAGCATCAGCACCCGGCGGTCGGGGCGCTTGAGCACGATGGCGTAGGCCCCGGCGTGGAACAGCAACTCGTCCTTGAGGGCGGGGCCGAGGGTGGCGTCCGAGGTGGCTTCCAGCGCGAGGGCCGCCAGATGGGCCTGGGACACCGCCTCCTCCAGGTAGGACTTGCGGAAGCGCGAGATGGAAGGCGCATAGATAAGCAGCTCGGCCACCATGACGAAGGCGATGGTAAGCAGCAACAGCCGCGCCGACAGGCCGAAGATCACCGGCCGCCCGGGAGGAGAGGGAGGAGAGGGTTCCGTCATGCCCGAAGCCTACACCAGCCCCGGGCCAGCGGCCTAGCGGCGCGGGGGCGGGACACCCCCCTCAAAATCGGTTCTAGGCCACCCACAGGCCGCGCTTCCGGTGCCAGCCCTCGATGGATTCCTCGGGGTATTCGTCGAAGCAGGCGTCGTGGGGGCCGATCTGCGGCACCACCCAGGCCGGCTTGTAGGCCAGCATGAGGTGCACGCTTTCGGGCGGCACCGGCAGTTCGCTGTCGATGGCCGAGGCGAAGGGATGCACCAGCTCCGGCCAGGTCGGGTCGTAAAGCCACAGCGCGCTGGCGCAACGCTTGCAGAAATGGCGCTCTCCGGTGCTGACCTCGCAGGCGCCGCCGCGTTCGAGTTCGGCGCGATAGACGGACAGCGCCTCGCGGCCCTCGACCGTGAGCGTCTCGTTCACCGCCCCCAGGTTGATGGCATAGCCGCCGCCCCCCGCCGTCTTGCGGCAGATCGAGCAATAGCAGCGCATGAAGGGCTGCGGCGTGTGGCTCAAGACCGTGAAGCGGACGGCGCCGCACCGGCAGCCGCCTTCAAGGGTGATCGGCATCGGCTCCTCCTGTCGCCACGGACGGACAGAAGAAACGTGGCGACGGCGCGCGGGTTCCGCCAGAGCGCCCGTGCGAGAATCCCCTTCGAAACAGGCAAGTGGCCGCTTGCGCTTCCGATGCGTCGCGCGAATCTGCTTTAATCGGGTTGAGGTGGCCCCGGCACCGGCCTTCGCATTGCCGGAGGGGCTGACACGACGCCCGATGGGCGCCTGGAAGTGACGGGAATGGCGGACATCTACAGCGCGGTCGTGGATGCAAGGGGCCGTCTACGGGATGAGGCCTCAAGGGCCATCGTTCCCTGGTGGAGCTTCACCAAAACGCTGATTGCCGCCTGTGCGCTGCGGCTGGTGGAGGACGGTCGCCTCGCCCTCGACGCGCCCCTCGCCGACAGGGGCTACACGCTCCGCGCGCTGCTTCAGCACCGTGCCGGCGTCGGCGATTATGGCAACTTGCCGGAGTACCACGCGGCCGTCGCACGCGGCGGTGAGCCCTGGGCCGACGCCGAGGTCTTCACCCGCGTTCCGGCCGACCGCCTCCTTTTCGCGCCGGGGACAGGCTGGGCCTACTCAAACGTCGGGTACCTCATCGTCCGTCGCCTGATCGAGGAAACCTGCGGTGCCGGTCTGGGAGCGACGCTGCACGCGCTGGTTCTGGCCCCCCTCGGCCTTCAGGCTTCCCGGCTTGCCGAGACCCGGGCGGACATGCGCACGACCGTGTTCGAGGGTGGGCAGGACTACCATCCGGGATGGGCCTTCCACGGCATCGTCGTCGGGCCGGTCGCGGAGGCGGCGCTGGCTCTCCACCGCCTTCTGAACGGCGACCTGCTGGCTCCTGCCTCCCGCGCGGCGCTGCTGGACCGCCACGCGATCGGCGGCCCCGTGGATGGGCGACCCTGGTTGACGGCGGGCTATGGCCTCGGGTTGATGACGGGAGCGATGCAGCGTCCCGGCATGGCCGAGCCGATCCGGGTCGCCGGTCACTCCGCGGGCGGTCCTGGAAGCGTCGGTGCGGTCTACCAAAGCATCGGCGACGGCCGAGGCCGCACGGTCGCCGTCTTTGCCGCCGGATCGGACGGCGGCAGCGCGGAAGACCACGCGCTCGAAAAGCTGATCGCGGCCTGACGCAACCGCATGACAGACCCCCTAGGGACGCCACATTCCGGCGCCGGCCGCCCGCGCCGCCGCCTCCTCCTCGGCATAGCCGGGCGAGGCGGCGGGGGAGGCCCGGGCCCAGCCCTCGCGCACCATGATGGCATTGAGGTCGTAGGGGCCGGCGAAACAGACGGCGACGATGCGCCCGGCGGCGTCCGTCCCCTTCGCCTCGCAGCGTAGCCAGTGTTCGGCCGTCGCGTAGGCCAGCGCGAAGGCGGCGTTCTCGCCACACGGCCAGGGGGTGCCGCCGGCCGTGCAGGTCTCTCCGCTTTCCGGGGCGTCGAGGCCGTAAAGGCGGATCGCCTGGCCGCCCACCTCCAGGGTGTCGCCATCGATGACGCGGGCCTTGCCGACGATCTCCGGGGCGGCCTGGGCCAGCCGCGCCGGGCCGCCGCCCGCCGACGAGGGCAGGCAAACGACGGCGGCGCACAGGCCGAGAATGACACCGGCGGTCAGGCGGAGCATGGGGCTGAGTGTACCACCGCTTGCCCTCTTGCGGAGATTGCCGTCCCTGCCCGACCCGATTTCGCCGGTTGATATTTTCCCGTTATAGGTATATATTCTGATTACTAGGTTTTTTAGCGCGTTACCCCCCGAACCCCTTGGCGCCAAACGAGAAAACGGCGAAATGACGACAGATGACGACAAATGATGACAATCCTATCGCCGAATCCGCGTTTTTCGCTGCGTCTTCAGCGAGTTGCGCAAATACGGCGTATCCGGGCCCGCCTCGTTTTGCCCGCCGCCGCTCAGCCGAAGCGGGACAGGAAGCGCACCAGTTTGCGGGTGCGCGGGGCAAACAGGGTGGGGGTGTAGAAGCTGCCGGCGGCGCGCTTGTTGACCTCGCCCAATGTCGGATAGGGGGCGATCATGGCGGCCACGGCGCCCACCTTGAGCTTTTGGGCGATGGCCAGAATCCAGGTCTGGATGGTTTCCCCGGCGTGGGTGCCGGCGATGCCGGCCCCGAGGATGCGGCCGCCCTTCGTCGCCACCACCTTGATCAGGCCGTCGGTTTCGCCTTCGGCCTGGGCGCGGTCGTTCTCGGCATAGGTCCAGCGCAGGATGCGAAGCTCGCCCTCCGCCATGGTGGCGCGGGCCGCCGCCTCGGTGAGGCCGACCTGGGCCAGTTCCGGACTGGTGTAGGTCACCCACGGCACGGCCCGCGTGTCGACCTTGGCCGGCAGCCGGAACAGCGCGTTGCGGATGACGATGCCGGCGTGATAGCCGGCCATGTGGGTGAACTGGTAGCCCCCGGTCACGTCGCCCACCGCGAAGACCCGCCGGTTGGTCGTGCGCAGGCGGGCATCCACGGCGATGCCTTTGGCCGTATAGGCGATGCCTGCGGCTTCCAGGTCCAGCCCGCCGACGGTCGGGCGCCGCCCGGCCGCCACCAGGATGTGCGAGCCCTCGATATCGCCGGCGGCGCCGTCCTCGGCGGCGAAGCGCACGCGCACGCCCCGGGGCGTCTTCTCGACGGCGCTCACCGTCACCCCTTCCCGGAGGTCGACGCCCTCGGCGATCAGGCGGCGGCGCACCACGTCCACCAGCTCGGGGTCGTCCTTGGGCAGGATGGCGCCCTTTTGCAGGACGCTGACAGCCACCCCCAGCTGGCGGTGGGCCTGGGCCATCTCGATGCCGATGGGGCCGCCGCCGACGATCACCAGATGGGTCGGCAGGGCGCCGGCCGCGAAGATCGTTTCGTTGGTGAAATAAGGCGCTTCGGCCAAGCCGGGGATGGGCGGCACGAAGGGCGAGGAGCCGGTGGCGACCACGAAACGGCGGGCCTTGACCCGGGTGTCGCCGGCCTCGATCTCGCCGGGCCCGGTGAAGCGGGCGGCGGCGGCGATCACGGTGACGCCCAGGCCCTCGAAGCGTTCCGCCGAATCGATGGGGGCGATGGCGGCGATGGTGCCGTGCACGCGGGCGTACACGGCTGCGGCGTCGACGGCGGGCCGGCCGGCCGTCACCCCATAGGCGGGCGCGCGGCGCACCGCCTGGGCGGCGTGGCCGCAGGCCAGCAGGGCCTTGGACGGCACGCAGCCGTAATTGAGGCAGTCGCCGCCCATCCGGCCCTTCTCGACCAGCACGGTCCGGGCCCCCATCTGCGAGGCGCCGGCCGCCACCGAAAGGCCGCCGGAGCCGCCGCCGATGACGCAGATGTCGGCTTCGATGGATTTCGCCATGGCTTCCTCCCCCGGGGGATTGTCCGGGCCGCGCGGCCGGGTTCAGGCGGCGCGCGCCTTGATCTTCTTGTAGACGACGGGAGCCAGGGCCAGCAAGGCGAGGCCGACCAGCGCGCCGACGATCTCGGGGGTCAGCACGCCGGCGAGGCTCAGTTCCCGGTTGGCGTCGAGAATGCTGCCCAGCCCGGCCCCGAACACGGCGAAGACGGCGGTGCCGGGAATGATGCCGAAGAAGGTGCCAAGGACGAAGGTGCGCAGGCGCACCCCCAGGAAGGCCGGGGCGAGGTTGACCAGCCAGAACGGGAACAGCGGCACCAGGCGGAGCACCAGCATGTAGCTGAGTTCGTTCTCGCAAAAGCCGGCCCGCATGCGCTGGATGCCGGCACCGGCCCGCTTGCGCAGGCAGTCGCCCAGCGCGAAGCGGGCGACCAGGAACAGGGCCGTCGCCCCCGCCGTAGCGCCGACCACCACCAGGCCGGTGCCGGCGGCGGCACCGAACACGAAGCCGCCGGTCAGCGTCATCAGGGTGCCGGACGGCGGCAGCAGCACGATGCCGGCGGCATAGACGGCGACGAAAACGAGGGCGGCCAGCACGGCATGGGCGTCCACCCAGGCCAGCAGCCCGCCGCGATGGGCGCGCAGGGCCTCGAAGGTGAGATAGCGGTGCAGCCCCGAGGCGAAGAAGGCGGCCGCCACCAGGGCGAGCAGAACGACCGGCAGCAACCGCCAGGCGAGCCCGCGCCTTGCCGACGTCCCGGCGTCGATTTTGGTCATGGCGTCCATCCCCCGCACTCCCTACGAAAAAAACCTTGGGCGCCGGCCGCACCGCCCGGCTGGCCCTGGATATGAGGCCCATGGCCGGCCCCAGCCAGTAAACTGTGCGTGACCCGCCCGTGAGCCGGCCGGGCGGGCCGGCGGCGGATGCACCGCCGGCGTTGACTTCCCTTGGCCGAGTCCGTATACAGCGGGCCGGTTTTTGGTCGGAGATGACCCTGTGAAACGGACTTATCAGCCTAGCAACCTCATTCGCAAACGCCGCCACGGATTCCGTGCGCGCATGGCAACCGTCGGTGGCCGTCGGGTGCTCGCCAGTCGTCGCGCCAAGGGACGCAAACGCCTGTCGGCGTGACGAGGCCATGTCGCCCGCGGTCCTTCGCCTGAAGCGACGGCCGGAATTCCTGCGCGTCGCCGCCTCTGGGCGACGCTGGGTCACCCCCGGCCTGATCCTGCAGGCCAGGCGCCAGCCGGCCGGCGTGGCCACGGACGCCCAGGCGCCCGCCGTGCGAATCGGCTTCACGGTCAGCCGCAAGGTCGGCAACGCGGTGGCCCGTAACCGGGCGCGCCGGCGCCTGCGGGCTGCCGTCGAGCGCGTGGTGGCCGCCCATGCCAGGGGCGGGCAGGACTATGTGGTGATCGGCCGCGCGGGGACGCTGCGCAGGCCGTTCGATGCATTGGTGGCCGACCTGGAAGCGGCCTTGCGGCGCCTGGACGCCTATTGTCCCGACCGCCCGGACGACGACACTGCCCGCCCGCCCGCGTGAGGCGATCGGGCAAGCGGAAGCGAAAGCGATGAACCTACCACGCAGGCTGCTTTGGGGACTGGTGCGCGGCTACCAGCTGTTCATTTCCCCTGTCCTGCCGGGAAGCTGCCGCTATGAGCCGTCGTGCTCGGCCTACGCCGCCGAGGCCATCATGCGCCACGGCGCGATGCGGGGCGGCTGGCTGGCGGCCAAGCGCATCGCCCGCTGCCATCCCTTCGGCGGCTGGGGCTATGACCCCGTTCCCGGCCTTGACCCCCACACCGCAATCCATGCCGGCGGCGATCGGCCGGGCCCCGGGGGCGCCGGCTGCCCCCATGTCCACTGACCCCGCCCAACGACCAGGACCCTTTCGGAGGACGAACGGAAAGCAATGAGCGACAACCGCAACATGATCCTGGCGATCGTCATATCCGTGCTCATTCTGCTCGGATTCAACTATTGGACGACGAGCCGGCTGCCGCCCGAGCCTGAGATCTCCGCCCAGACGAGCGCCCAGCCCGGCCAGCCGGCGCAGCCCGGACAACCGGCGGCGCCCACCGGGGCGCCCACCGCCGGCGTCGCGGTTCCCCAGCCCGAGGCCGCCCAGGCCGCCCAGGCGGCGGCGCCGAACAAGGCCGACCTGCTGGCGGCGGCGCCGCGCGCCACGCTGCAGGGCAAGCGCGTCCATGGCTCCATCTCGCTCAAGGGCGGGAAGTTCGACGACCTCTCGCTGCCCGACTACCGCGAGGGGATCGATCCGCAGAGCCCGGAAATCGTGGTGTTCCGGCCGCAAGGCCTGCCGACCTCGTATTTCGCCGAGTTCGGCTGGGTGGCTGGCGGCCAGACCGCCGTGCCCAGCGGCGAGACGCTGTGGACGGCCGACCGCCCGAGCCTGCAGAACGGCACGCCGCTGACGCTGACCTGGGACAACGGGGCCGGGCTCAAGTTCACCCGCACCATCGCCCTCGACGACAACTACATGTTCACCGTCACCGACCGCGTGGAGAATGCCGGCGGCCAGGCGGTGACGCTCTATCCCTACGGACTGGTGTCGCGCTCGCAGACGCCCGAGACCTCGGGCTACTACATCCTGCACGAGGGGCCGATCGGCGTCTTCGACACCAAGCTCGAGGAAGTGAAGTACGACGACCTTCAGGAAAAGGGCAAGATCGAGAAGACCTCGACCGGCGGCTGGATCGGCATCACCGACAAGTACTGGCTGAGCGCGATCGTTCCCGACCAGAAGATGTCCTTCAAGGGCCGCTTCACGCATCACCGCGAGAACGGCCAGGACAAGTACCAGGCCGACTTCCTGGGCGGCGCCGTCACCATCGAGCCCGGCGCGTCGGCAACCACCACGGCGCGCCTGTTCGCCGGCGCCAAGGAGGTGAAACTGCTCGACGGCTACGCGGAAAGCCTCGGCATCACCAACTTCGACCTGGCCATCGATTTCGGCTGGTTCTATTTCCTGACCAAGCCGATCTTCTACGTGCTCAACTATCTGCGCGACTACGTCGGCAACTACGGCATCGCCATCCTGCTGCTTACCGTCATCATCAAGACGCTGTTCTTCCCGCTTGCCAAC
The DNA here is from genome assembly GCF_026163695.1 of Shumkonia mesophila. Lineage (NCBI taxonomy): Bacteria > Pseudomonadati > Pseudomonadota > Alphaproteobacteria > Rhodospirillales > Shumkoniaceae > Shumkonia > Shumkonia mesophila. The sequence goes on from NZ_JAOTID010000016.1 coordinate 63,478, forward strand.
AAGTCCTACCGCTCGATGAGCAAGATGAAGAAGCTGCAGCCCGAGATGCTGAAGCTGCGCGAGCGCTTCGGCGACGACAAGCAGCGCATGAACCAGGAGATGATGGCGCTTTACAAGCGCGAGAAGGCCAATCCGGCCTCGGGCTGCCTGCCCATGCTGGTCCAGATCCCGGTGTTCTTCGCCCTCTACAAGGTGCTGTTCGTATCCATCGAGATGCGCCACGCGCCCTTCTACGGCTGGATTCACGACCTGTCGGCGCCCGACCCCACCACCATCTTCAACCTGTTCGGCCTCATCCCGTGGGACCCCACGCCGCTGCTGCCCGCCATCCTGCACATCGGCGTCTGGCCGCTGATCATGGGCATCACCATGTTCCTGCAGCAGAAGCTCAATCCGCAGCCGGCCGATCCGGTGCAGGCCAAGATCTTCATGTTCCTGCCCATCATCTTCACCTTCATGCTGGCCGGCTTCCCGGCCGGACTGGTGATCTACTGGGCGTGGAACAACACGTTGTCGATCATCCAGCAGTGGGTGATCATGAAGAGGGCGGGGGCGACCTGAACCCGCCGCCGGCCGGGAAAGGCAAGAGCGTGAGCGCCCTGGAAGACCCCATCGGCGAGCAAAACGACGGCGACGCGCTGGAGTTCGGCCGCTGGCTGTTCGCCCAGGACTGCCAGTTCCTGCTCGGCGCCGCCCATCTCGACCAGGTGCCCGATACCGGCCTGCCCGAGATCGCCTTCGCGGGACGTTCCAACGTCGGCAAGTCGAGCCTGATCAACGCGCTGACCGGGCGCAAGGCGCTGGCCAAGACGTCCAACACGCCGGGGCGCACGCAGGAGCTCAACTTCTTCATGCTGGGGAGCCGGCTGATGATCGCCGATCTGCCCGGCTACGGCTTCGCCCAGGCGCCGAAGGCCAAGGTCGCGCGCTGGACCGGGCTGGCCGACGCCTATCTCAAGGGCCGGCCGCTGCTGCGCCGGGCCTGCCTGTTGATCGACGCCCGCCATGGCATCAAGGAGGTCGACCGCGCGGTGATGAAGCAGCTCGACGCCGCCGCGGTGTCGTATCAGGCCGTGCTGACCAAGTGCGACAAGCTGGGCGCCGCCGAGTTGGAGGCCTGCCTCAAGCGGGTCGCCCAGGAAGTCGCCACCCACACCGCCGCCCACCCCCGCATCTTCGCCACCAGCGCCCGCGACAACGTCGAGATCGCCGAGCTGCGCGCCGCCCTGGCGGCCCTGGCGGCACCCCATCCCATCCCGTCAGATCGGATCGAGTGAGCACCATGAGCAACAAACCGGACGTTTCGATGGAGACCTATCTGGAGCAGGCCAAGACGCTGTCCGAGGCGCTGCCCTACATGCGCCGCCATTCCGGCGAGACCTTCGTCATCAAGTACGGCGGCCACGCCATGGGCGACGAGACGTTCGCCCAACTGTTCGCCCGCGACGTCGTGCTCTTGAAGCAGGTCGGCATCAACCCGATCGTCGTGCACGGCGGCGGGCCGCAGATCGGCGACATGCTGGAGCGCCTCAAGATCAAGAGCGAGTTCATCGAGGGCTTAAGGGTGACCGACCAGGCCACCGTCGAGATCGTCGAAATGGTGCTGTCGGGGTCCATCAACAAGCAGATCGTTACCCACATCAACGAGGCCGGCGGCCTGGCGGTGGGGCTTTCGGGCAAGGACGGCAACCTGATCCGGGCCGAGAAGTTGCGCCGCACGGTACGCGATACCGATTCCAATATCGAGCGCATCCTGGACCTGGGCCTGGTCGGCGAACCGAAGGAGATTTCGCCCGACATCCTCGACGTCTTCGAGCAGTCGGACATCATTCCGGTGATCGCGCCGATCGGCGTCGGCGCCAACGGCGAGACGCTGAACATCAACGCCGACACCGTCGCCGGCGCCATCGCCGCGGCGGTCGGCGCCGTGCGCCTGATCATGCTGACCGACGTCGTCGGCGTGCTCGGCAAGGACGGCAACCTGATCCCCGAACTGACGCTGGCCGAGGCCCGGAACCTGATCAAGACCGGCGTCATTTCCGGCGGCATGATCCCCAAGATCAAGACCTGCATGTCGGCGGTGGAAGAAGGGGTCGCCGGCGCCGTCATCGTCGACGGCCGCGTGCCGCACGCCATCCTGCTGGAGATCTTCACCGACCATGGCGCCGGAACCCTGATCGTCCCCGAGTGACGCCGGCGCGGCCGGCCCTTATCCCTTGCCGGCGATCTGGTTGAAGAATTCCAGCTGCCAGGCCATCTCGTCGGCGGTCAGCGGGAAGCCGCCGCCGGTCCTCGGCTTGAGGACGTCGGCGGGGGCGACCCGGCAGAGCTTGTTCTGCAAGGACGGGAGCATCCGCTCGGGCATGCCGGCCTTCCAGGCCAGGGCCACGATTCCCTTGGCGCTTTGCATGTCGACGATCTTGCAGGCGACCGGGAAGGGGATGCCGGCCAGCACCGCCAGCGCGGCCAGCACGAAGCTGTCGTCGCCTTCCTCCAGGGCGTCGAGCACGACCAGCGAATCCAGGCAGCCGATCTGCTGCAGGCTGAGCGCGGCATCGAGCGGTTTGCCGATCTCGATGAGGGCCTTTTTCCACCGGGGCAGCGGCGCGTCGCTGCCGGCCGCGAACGGGGCGTTCCTGGCCCGGACCTTCGGCACCTCCGGCTGATCGAGGCGGCGGCCCACTTCGGCGCGCAGCAGGGCAAAGGTCTTCTTGTCGAAATCCTCGCGCTCCATGAGGGTCTTGAGCAGGCTGTCGGCGACGAACCGGGCGATGCGCAGCGCGGTGCCGCCCGGCAGCCCGGGGCGGCGGACCAGCGGCCCGTGCCAGCCCTCGACGCCCGGCGCCCGCTCGAGAATCCAGTCCAGGGTGTCCTCGCGGATCTGGGCGCTGGAATTGGTCAGCAGCACGCCGACCGCCTCGACATCGCCGGTCTTGGCCACCGCGTCGGCCACCACGCCGGCCAGCTGGTCGCGCCGGGCAATCGAGGCCAGCGCCCCCTTGACCGGGGATTCCGAAACGATGGCCACCAAGTCCTCGTCGGTGAGGACCGGCGAGTTCTCGAGAATCGGTCCGGCGACGACGATCTCCGAATCGCGGGCTAGGCGGTTGATCACCTCGGGCGGGGCGTGGGCCACGTCCTTCAGCGCGTCGGCGACGATGTGGCGAACCCGCACCACCTGGTCGCGCGCCAGAAGATCCAGGGCCTCGTAGATCAGGCGGCCCAGCTTTTTGGCCTCGCCGGCACTCAACCCGGGAAGAATGCCGGCAATCTTCCCGGCCAGCCGGGAGCGCACCGAATCGTCGCTGTCGGCGGCCAACTGCAGGTCGGCCTTGCGCGGCGTCGCCACGTTGCCGGCCAGGGCCTGGCGAACCTCGGGCGACGGATCGCCGGCCAGGAAGAAAAGGATTTCGGGCATGACGTCGGAGCGCGCCGCCAGGGCCTGGCGCACCGCCGGGTCCTCGTGGCTCGCCATGCGTTTGGCGTCTTCATAGGAAATACGCTTCTGACCGACCACCTTCGTCAAATCCGGCGGATCAAGCGCCGGCGCCCCTCCTGTTGATCGACGGCGTTTCCTAGCCCCGTCTCGCGGGCGGTTTTGCCATTTCGAATCCGCCCTTGCCCCGCCGCTTGACCGAATACATTGCCACGTCGGCGCGGGCAAGCAGTTCGTCGAGGGTTTCCCTGGCCGCCGGATCGTACACGGCGACGCCGACCGAGATGCCCAGCGGGTTCTCGGCGCCTTCCGAGAAGCGGTGCAGCCGCAGGCTCGCCTCGATCAATCGCCGCGCCCGGCTTTCGGCCACGTCGGGACCGATGCCGTCCAGCCACATGACGAATTCGTCGCCGCCGATGCGCGCGATCATGTCGCCCGGACGCGAATGTTCGAGCAGCAGGTCGCGAACCGCCACCAGCGCCTCGTCGCCGCGCTGGTGGCCGTGCCGGTCGTTGACCGACTTGAAGTTGTCGAGATCGACGTAGTAGAGCGCCGCGCTGCCCTGGGCATGCTCCAGCCGGCGCAGCCGCCGGGGCATCTCGTCGTCATAGAAGGCCCGGCGGTTGAGCAGGCCGGTCAGGGCATCGGTCCGGGAAAGCCGGACGATCCGTTCGTGGTTGTTGATCTGCTCGATGGCGATGCCCAACTGGTCGGCGATGTCGCCCACCAGCAGCCGCTCGTCGTCGCTCCATTCGGTGAGGCCGCCCGCCTTGCACAGGCACACGCCGCCGTTGATGGCGGCGCGATAGTCCGTCACCGCGCCCAGCACGCGCCACGAGCCGATCTCTCGTTCCAGCGTGACGTCGGCGTCCTCGATATCGGCCAGCAGCGCCTCCATGTCGGCCGACGGCAGCCCCTCGGCTTCGCCGAATTCGGCGGCCAGCGTATAGGCGCCGGGGGCGGCCATGCGAAAGACCCGGCATCCCGCCGCGCCGAGGGCGCGCGCCGCCGACGCGGCGGCGGCGGCCAGCATATTCTCGGGTTCCACCTCGTTGCGGATCGCCTGGATGACGTAGTGAAGGATCTGCTCGCGGTGACGGGCCCGCATCAGCGCCGCCTCGCGCTCGCGCTCGCGGGTGATGTCGCGGCAGACGCCGCGCGCACCCAGCCAGGTGCCGTCGGCGGCGTGCAGCGGCCGGCACGACACGGCGACGCAGGCCAGAGTGTCGTCGCTGCGGCGCATCCACAGCTCGACGCCGTCGAGCGGCTGGTCGCTCTGGAACGGGAACGGCCGATAGGCCGCGGCGTCGACCACCAGCTCGGCCGGGCGCTGGCCGATCAGTTCGTCGGCGGCATAGCCCAACGCGCTTTGCGAGGAAACGAAGACGAACGCGCCATCCGGGCCCACCTCCCAGGCGAAATCGGACGACACCTCGACCAGGTCCTTGTAGCGCTGGCGCGATTCGATCAGGGCCGGCCTGAGGTTGTGCTCCATCGTCACGTCGCGGAGCAGGATCAGAAGAGCGTCGCCGCGAGCATGCGGCATGACGGTAAGGTCGATGACGACCTGGCCCTCGTTGAGCGGAAGCTGCATCATCTCGGCGACGATGGAGCCCCCCGCCGTCGCCCGTTGGATCACCGCCGCGAGGGGAGCCGGCTCGCCTTGCAGCAGAAGCGAAGCGAATTCGCGGCCGGCCCGGTTGGCGGCGATGACGGCGCCTTCCGGCGCCACCAGAAGCGCCCCGCCGGGATACCCGTCAAGCCACCTGGCATCGCCGGCGGTGATACCGGCATCGGCCGGCGGCGTCCGGTCGCGGGCCCCGCTCATCGCCGGCCCCGGAACAGCTCGGCCTTGGGCAGCGGGTCGAAATCCTTGATGGAGGCCGATGGCTGGCCGAACAGGAAGCCCTGCACGTAGTTGACGCCGCAGTCGCGCACGAAGGTCAGGGTGTCTTCCTTGTCGACCATCTCGGCGATGGTCTCCACGCCCAGCGTCCGGCACAGCACCGCCAGGGCGGTCAGGAAAGCCCTTCCCTTCTTGCCCCGCAGGGCGTTGCGAATGGCGCTGCCATCGAGCTTCACCACATCGACGTCAAGCGCGCTGAGATACTGGAAGCTGGCGGCGCCGGCCCCGAAGTCGTCGAGACAGACGTGATGGCCGACCTGGCGCAGGCCCTGAATGAACGTGTTGGCGGTATCGAGATCGGCCATGCGCGAGGATTCGGTGATCTCAAACAGCAGCTTGTCGCGCACCCAGGCGTTTTCCCTGAGCTTGGCGTAGAGCGTCGAGACATACCGCTCGGAGCCGACGGAATGGCCGGAAACGTTGACGGCGATGGGAAAGCGGTTGGTGTTTCGGGGAAACTTGTCGAGCCAGTCGATGGCCTTCTGGACGATGGCGAGGTCGAAATCGGTGATGAGGCCGGTTTCCTCGGCAAAGACGATCTGCTGATAGGGCGAGTCGGCCGCCGCCGCCCCGGGGAAGCGGGCGAGGGCCTCGTAATGGTGGATGGCGCCGCTGTTGACGTCGATGATCGGCTGGAAGGCCAGGGTGAAGGACCGGCTGGCCACCATGCGCTTGAACGATTCGACGGAGTGCGTGGCCTCGTTCATCAGCGAGGAAAGATTGCTCGACAGGCTCTTGATGGTGAAGGCGCCGCCCTTCGACTCGCGAAAGCGGTTGACGACGTAGAGCAGGCTTCGCGCCATGTCTTCTTCGCTGACGACCCCGTCGCCGATTTCCACCGTCGCCGTCTCGACGGCGAAGCCCGCGCCTTCGGGGTCCGCTTCGCGGATGACGCCGGTCAGTTCCCGTTCCAGATCGAGAATGCTCACGTTGCCGCGATGAAGCAGGCCGTATCGGCCGTCGGCGATCCGTCCCGCCGTGTCCCCATCGACGGAAAGGGCCCGGAAGCAGGCGCCCACCGTCGACATCAGGGCCTGGTCGGACGCCTCGTCCAGCCGCGCCCGCAGGTTCTGGAGGTCGTCCATGGTGACCAGCGTCATGCGAACGTCGGCCCCGTCCGCCCGCAGACGGCTCGCCCGCGCCGCCACGATGTTGGCGAACTCCCCACCTTCGAACAGCCCGGTGCCTTGGTCGCGGGCCACCGCCGCCGTTTCGCCGCTGCCGCCGGTCAGGCGCAAGGCCAGGAAGAAATGGCCGTCGAATTCGTCCAGGCGGTAGCCGGCCACGGAGAACGGCGGCGTCACCCCCAGCTTGCCGAGCAGCCTGATGGCCAAGTGATCGGTGCGCCCGCGCTGTTCGGCGATCTTGAGGATTTGGCGGAGCAGCGCATGGTCCTGCGCGGCAAGGTTGTCCTCTAACCGGCTGCCGACGAGGTCCTCCGGCGACCGGCCGAGGAAGGGCTGGGTGACTCCGCCGGCGAAAACGATGGTACCGCCCGCATCGAGCTCGAGCAGCAGGTCGCCCCAGCAGAACGCCAAGGCCACGAAGCGGTCTCGCTCCGACTTGAGGCGCGTGATCTGCGAGGACCCTGCTTGGGCGAGGCTGCTTGCGGCCGCCATGTCGCGTGTATTCCCCTTGTGCCCCACGAATTTATCCGCGATGCGCCGGCCGACGCCAGCGGAAAAACCGCCGCCGCCCGGCGCTGCCCGCTTAACGTCTTCCCGCCGACGGCGATTCCGGGGGCGGGAAAAAGGCTTGCCGGCCGGCCGGGCCCGCCCCACTCTAGGGAAATGGTCGATTCGCCGCCTCTCGATTTTCCGGCTTCTCCTTCCACGGGTGTCTCTGTCGGCGACGGCGGCGCCTGGATCTTCGATCTCGACAACACCCTCTATCCGGCGGTGGACAGCCTATTCGTGCACGTCAGCCAGCGCATCCGGGACTACATCGGGCGCTTCCTCGACCTCGATCCCGAGGCGGCCTTCCAACTCCAGAGGGACTACTTCGTGCGCTATGGGACGTCGTTGCGCGGCATGATGATCGAACACGCCATGGACCCCGTCCCCTTTCTGGCCTACGTCCATGACGTCGATCTCGCCATGATCGCCCCCAACCCCCGACTGGATGCCGCCCTGGAGCGCCTGGGCGGACGCAAGCTGATCTTCACCAACGCGTCTTCGGACCATGCCGAGCGCGTGCTGGAACGACTGGGCGTCGCCCGCCGCTTCGACGCCATCTTCGACATCGCCGACGGCGACTTCGTACCGAAGCCGGAGCCGGCGCCCTACGCCACCCTGGTCCGCCGGTACGTGCCGAAGCCCGCCGCTGCCGTCATGGTCGACGACATCGCCCGCAACCTGGCGCCGGCGGCGGCGCTCGGCATGACGACGGTGTGGCTGCGCAACGACACCGACTGGGGCCGCACCGGCGCCGCCGACGGCCACGTGCACCATGTGGCGGACGACCTCATCGCGTGGCTGGAAGACGCGGCGGCGGGGCCCTTCCGCCGATCCGCCTGACCCGTCGACCTTCGCTGGCCGTTGTTGACAGACGCCGGCCACTTGCCCATGTTCGGGGGCCGACCGTTCCCTTGTTCAGACCATTGTTGGACACCCATGACAATCAGCACCCTGCAGCCCATCATCGACGCCGCCTGGGAGGCGCGCGAATCCATCACCCTGACGACCGAAGGCGAGGTCCGCGACGCCGTCGAGGCCGCCCTCGACCTTCTGGATTCGGGCAAGGCCCGCGTCGCCGAGAAACGGGACGGCGCCTGGCAGGTCAACCAGTGGCTGAAAAAGGCGGTGCTGCTGTCGTTCCGCCTGAACGACATGGCCGTCATCCCCGGCGGCCCCGGCAAGGCGCAGTGGTTCGACAAGGTCGCCTCGAAGTTCGACGGCTGGGACGCGGCACGTTTCCGCGCCGCCGGCTTCCGCGCCGTGCCCCACTGCGTGGTGCGGCGCTCGGCCTACATCGCGCCGGGCGCCGTGCTGATGCCGAGCTTCGTCAACCTCGGCGCCTATGTCGATTCGGGCACCATGGTCGACACCTGGGCCACCGTGGGGTCGTGCGCCCAGATCGGCAAGAACTGTCACATCTCGGGCGGCGCCGGCATCGGCGGCGTGCTGGAGCCGTTGCAGGCCGGCCCGGTCATCATCGAGGACAACTGTTTCATCGGCGCCCGCTCCGAGGTCGCCGAGGGGGTGGTCCTGGGCGAGGGATCGGTGCTCTCCATGGGCGTCTATCTCGGCGCCTCGACCCGCATCGTCGATCGCGCCACCGGCGAGGTCCACATGGGCCGCGTGCCCCCCTATTCGGTGGTGGTTTCGGGCACCATGCCGGGCAAGCCGCTGCCCGACGGTTCGCCGGGACCGGGGCTTTATTGCGCCGTCATCGTCAAGAAAGTCGACGAGAGAACCCGTTCCAAGACCTCGATCAACGAACTGCTCAGGGAATAGCCGCCAACCGTGGCCGCCCGCCTCGACCCCGTCGATCTCACCCGCGCCCTGGTGCGCTGTCCCAGCGTGACGCCAAGCGACGCCGGCGCGCTGGCGGTGCTGGAGGGCGCCCTGGTCCCGCTCGGGTTCACCTGTCACAGGCTCAAGTTCTCGCAGGCCGGCACGCCCGACGTCGACAACCTCTATGCCCGCCTCGGCACCGGGCGGCCCCACTTCTGTTTCGCCGGGCACACCGACGTGGTGCCGCCGGGCGATGTCGGCGCCTGGTCGGCCGGGCCCTTTGCCGGCGAGGTGATCGACGGCCGGCTGATCGGCCGCGGCACGGTGGACATGAAGGGCGCCATCGGCGCCTTCGTGGCCGCCGCCGCGGCCTTCCTGGAGGGTCGCCGGGACGGCTTCAAGGGCTCGATCAGCCTGCTTATCACCGGCGACGAGGAAGGCCCGGCGATCAACGGCACGGTCAAGGTCCTGGAGTGGATGAAGGCCAAGGGCGAGATACCCGACCACTGCCTGGTCGGCGAGCCGACCAACCGCGAGGCGCTGGGCGAAACGGTCAAGATCGGCCGGCGCGGCAGCCTCAACGCCTTGTTGACGGTGTACGGCACGCAGGGGCACACCGCCTATCCACAGCACGCCGACAACCCCATCCGCCGCCTCATGCGGATGTTGACCGCCATCGCCGATCGGCCGCTCGACGAAGGAACCGCCCATTTCGAGCCGTCGCGCGCCGAGGTCACCTCGATCGACGTCGGCAACCCGACCACCAACCTGATTCCCGGCAAGGTGACGGCGCGCTTCAATGTGCGCTTCAACGACCGGCACTCGGGCGAGTCGCTGAAGGCCTGGATCGGCCAGCGCTGCGCCGAGGTAGGCGGGCGGTTCGACCTGGCCTGCGAGGTATCGGGCGAATCCTTCCTGTGCCCGCCCGGCCCGTGGACGGACCGCCTGGCGACGGCGATTCGCGGGGCGACCGGGCGGACGCCGGCGCTGGACACCGGCGGCGGCACTTCCGACGCCCGCTTCATCAGGAACCTCTGCCCGGTGGCCGAGTTCGGCCTTTCGAGCGCCACGGGGCACAAGGTGGACGAGGCGGTGACGGTGGCCGATCTCGTCAGCCTGACCGAGGTTTACCGCCGCCTGCTCGCCGGCTACTTCGCGGACCCGCCGTGCCCAGCGTGAACGAAATCCTGCGGGCCCTGTACGGCGCGTACCGTCTGGCCCGCTTCGATGCCGGCGGCTTGGCCTACTTCGACGCCACGCCCGGCGGCTTCTGGAAATCCTTCTTCGCCGCCGTCATCGTGCTGCCGCTTTACCTGCTGCTGCTGGCGGTCCGCCTGCAAGGCGATCTTCCCGAGGGGACGCCGGCCCGCTTCCTGGCCATCGAGCTGATCGCCTACGTCATCGGCTGGGTCATCTATCCCCTGGTCATGGCCACGGTGGCCCGCCTGATCGACCGCGAACGGCACTACGTCCGCTACATCGTCGCCTACAATTGGGCCTCGGTGTGGCAGAACGTCCTTTACCTGCCGGTCGCCATCCTTTCGGTGGCCGGCCTGCTGGCGGGCGGCGCGGCGGGTTTCATCGCGCTGGCCGCCCTCGTGGCCGTTCTCGTCTACGCCTGGTTCGTGGCGCGCATCGCGCTCGCCCTTCCGGGGCTCCATGCCGTGCCCCTGGTGGCCCTCGACGTCGTGCTCGGCCTCCTGCTCAACGGCTTCGCCGACAGCCTGCTCTAGGAATCAGTAGAAGACCTCGGTCAGGTAAAGGCCGCAGGCCGGCGCCGTCGGCCCCGCCGCCGCGCGGTCGCGCGCGGCGAGGATACGCGCAACGTCGCCGGCGCTCCATTTTCCCTCGCCCACCCGCTTCAGCGTCCCCACCATGTTGCGCACCTGATGGTGCAGGAACGAGCGCGCCCGGGCCGTCACCCGGATCTCGTCGCCGTCGCGGGCCACCTCGATGGCGGAAAGCGTCTTCACCGGCGAATTGGCCTGGCATTCGGCGGCGCGGAACGAGCTGAAGTCGTGGCGGCCGATCAGCCCCTGGGCCGCCTCGTGCATGGCTTGCGCATCCAGCGGCACCGGCACCCACCAGGCGCGGCCGCGATCGAGCGCCAAAGGCGCTCGCCGGTTGGCGATGCGATAGAGATAGGCCCGGCCGACGGCCGAAAAGCGGGCGTGGAAATCGTCGGCGACCCGCTCGGCGGTCCGCACCGCCACCGCCGCCGGCCGCAGATGGAAGTTGATGGCGTCGCGCACGGTGTCGGGGCCGGCCTCGCGGACGAGATCGAAATGCACCACCTGGCCCAGGGCATGGACGCCGGCATCGGTACGCCCGGCGGCGAACGTGGTGATCCGCTCGCCACAAAAGCGCAGGATCGCCTCCTCGATGACCTGCTGGACGGCGAGCCCGTTCTCCTGGCGCTGCCAGCCGACGAAGTCGGCGCCGTCGTATTCGACGATGAGCCGGTAACGGGGCATGGGCGGCGGTCCCCTTAAGGCCCTAGGCCAGCCGCGAACCGGCGGGCACGGCGAAGCCACGCAGGAAGGCGGCGGCGTCGGTCGGCGCCTTGCCTTCGCGCTGCACCCGCTCCAGGCGGAGCGCGCCCTCGCCGCAGGCCACCGTGAGGGCCTCGTCCACCACCGTTCCCGGCGCCTGGCCACGCCCGGGCAGCGCGCGCGCCGCCAGCACCTTGAGACGGCTGCCGGCGGCTTCGCACCAGGCGCCCGGCGACGGCTGGAAGGCCCGTACGCGGCGCTCCAGATCGACGGCCGGCAGCCGCCAATCGAGCCGGCTTTCCCCGCGCTCCAGCTTGGCGGCGTAGGTCGCCCCCTCGGCCGGCTGGGGCTTGGGCGCGATCCGCCCCTCGACCAGCCCGGTCAGCGCCTCGACGGCCAGGCGGGCGCCGACCTCGGCCAAGGCGTCGTGCAGCGTTCCGGCGGTGGTGTCGGGCGTGATCGGCACGCGTTCCATCAGCAGGATGGGGCCGGTGTCGAGACCCTCGTCCATGCGCATCAGGGTGACGCCGGTTTCGCTGTCGCCGGCCAGGATGGCCCGCTGGATGGGGGCGGCGCCCCGCCAGCGGGGCAGCAGCGAGGCGTGGACGTTGAGGCAGCCGAGCCTGGGCGCCTCGACCACCCGTTTCGGCAGGATCAGGCCGTAGGCAGCGGTCACGGCGGCATCGGCGCCCAGCGCCACGAAGGCGTCCTGCTCGGCCTCGCTTTTCCTGAGGCTGAGCGGCGTGCGCACGGCCAGGCCGCGCGCGGCGGAGAAGGCGTGAACCGGGGCCGGCCGCTCCTGATGGCCGCGGCCGGCCGGGCGGGGCGGCTGGGCGTAGACGCAGGCGATGTCGTGGCCGGCCTCCATCAGCGCGGCCAGAACCGGCACTGCGAAATCGGGACTGCCCATGAAGATGAGACGAAGACGCGACATGGATCGGGGCTCGCCAGTTGCCATCGCAGGCTTCCTGTAAGCACAGCCGGCGGGCGCTTGGCAAGGGCCAGCGCACGCCACCGGCGGCCGGTCAGTCGATGACGCAGATGTAGCGATGCTCGGTGGTCAGGCAGCGGCTGACCCGCCATTCCACCGGCTTGCGGTCGATGCTCATGGCCAGGCGGGCGATTTCCTGCAACGGCTGGCCGGGCTGGATGCCCAACAACTCGGCCTCGCGCTCGGTGGCGGCGACGGCCCGCAGGTACTCCTCGGCCTGGTAGATGGTGACCCCGTAGCGTTCCTCGTAAAGCTCGTAGAGGGTGTTGGGCAGGCCGTCCCGCGACATCTTGGCCAGGCCGCTGAACTTCTTGGCCGACAGCGAAATCCGCTCGACGATGGTCGGCCGGCCGCCGAGGTCGCGGATGCGATCGATCTGGATCACCTGGTTGCCGGATTTGAGATCCAGCCTTTCCTCCTCCTCCCGCGTGGCGCGCCGGGTCGTGCACGACAGCACCCGGCTGCTCGGCAGCTGGCGCGAGCCGTCCTTGCCGATGAGGTGGAAGAAGTGGAACAGCGCGCGGTGCGGATTGTGGGTGGCGACGAAGGTTCCCCGCCCCTGTTGGCGCACCAACAGATTCTGCGCCGTCAGTTCGTCGAGCGCCTTGCGCACGGTGCCCTGGCTGACCCCGTAGCGGGCGGCCAGCTCGAATTCGCTGGGCAGCTTGTCGCCGGGCCGCCAGTCGCCGGCGATGAGCTGCTGGATGATCGAATCCTTGATCTGCTTGTAAAGGGGCCGGAAATCGACGTCGCCGCCCGGCCGGGGCGCGTCCCCGGCCCGATTTGCCGCCCCGTTCGCAACGCTTTCTGCCATTCCAACCTCTCCCCGGGGAGCCAGCAGCCTCGCCCGTGCATTCCGCTCCCGGAAACAACCTTATGTTCTATGGTCTTATATAAGATATATCCTTTGGCATTGACAGGGGCACGTCAAGCTCAATAGTTTTGGCTCTCGTCATTCAGTTTTGGTTCTCGTCATTCGCATGTATCATGCAAGCCAAGGGAGGACACCGTGGCAGCTCCAGATTTCCTGGTTCATGACTCCGCCGATACCGTCGGCGTGGTCGTCGTGGAGGGTGTCACCGCCGGTCAGCAGTTGACCGGTTGGGTGATGGACACCGACAAGACCATCAAGATTAAGGCCCTCAACCCCATTCCGTTGGGACACAAGGTGGCGCTCGCCGTCATCAAGAAGGGCGACACCGTCATCAAGTACAACAACGACATCGGCAAGGCCGTGGCCAACATCGACAAGGGCGGGCACGTCCACGTTCACAACACCAAGACGAAGAGGTGGTAACCATGAAGAAACCAACTTTCTGGGGATACCGCCGCGAGAATGGCCGGGTCGGCGTCCGCAACCATGTCGTGATCCTGCCGCTGGACGACCTGTCGAACGCCGCCTGCGAGGCGGTCGCCAACAACATCAAGGGCACCATGGCCCTGCCGCACCATTACGGCCGGCTGCAGTTCGGTGAAGACCTCGAACTGCATTTCCGCACCATGATCGGCACCGGCGCCAATCCGAACGTCGCCGCCTGCATCGTCATCGGCATCGAGCCGCTGTGGACGCAGCGCATCGTCGACGGCGTCAGGAAGACCGGCAAGCCGTGCGAAGGCTTCGCCATCGAGAAGAACGGCGACATCGCCACCATCGCCGCCGCCTCGCGCAAGGCCAAGGAATACGTGCAGTGGGCCAGCGAGCTGACCCGCGCCGAATGCCCCGTCAAGGACCTGTGGGTTTCGGTCAAGTGCGGCGAATCCGACACCACCTCGGGGCTGGCCTCGTGCCCGACGGTCGGCAACCTGATCGACAAGATGGACGCCTGGGGCGCCACCACCTGCTTCGGCGAAACCTCGGAGATCACCGGGGCCGAGCAGGTTTGCGCCACCCGCGGCAAGACCCCCGCGATCGGCAAGAAGTTCCTCAAGACCTGGAACGACTACAACGACTTCATCCTGTCCGTGAAGACGGACGACCTTTCCGACTCGCAGCCGACCAAGGGCAACATCGAAGGCGGACTCACCACCATCGAGGAAAAGGCTTTCGGCAACCTCCAGAAGATCGGCAAGAAGGCCAAGTACATCGAGGTTCTGCAGCCGGGCGAAGCCCCGACGAAGGGCCCCGGCCTCTACTTCATGGACACTTCCTCGGCCGCCGCCGAGTGCGTGACCCTGCAGGCCGCCGCCGGCTACGTCGTGCACCTGTTCCCGACGGGACAGGGCAACATCATCGGCAATCCGATCGAGCCGGTGATCAAGCTCAGCGCCAACCCGCGCACCGTACGCACCATGAGCGAGCACATCGACGTCGACGTTTCCGGCATCCTGCGCCGCGAAATGAACCTCGATCAGGCCGGCGACAAGCTGATCGACATGACCATACGAACCGCCAACGGCCGCCTGACGGCGGCCGAGGCCCTTGGCCATCGCGAATTCGTCATGACCAAGCTGTACCGCAGCGCCTAAAAAAAGCAGAATGGACGGGCCGCTTCTCGCAAGAGGGCGGCCCGAACCACATAGGGCACTCGCGTTAAGTACGACAGGGATGTGCACAATCAGGAGAAGACCATGAAAACATATGGCAAGATCGCGTTGACGACGGCGGCCGCGGCGGTCGCTCTGACGTTAGGACTGGCGGGCACCGCCTTGGCGGAATTCCCCGACAAGCCCATCAACTACATCATTCCCTTCAAGCCGGGCGGCGAATCCGACGTCACGGCCCGCTTCCAGCAGCCCTACTTCAAGAAGTTGTTCAACCAGGATCTGGTGATTTCCTACAAGGACGGCGGTGGCGGCGCGGTGGCCTGGGCGCAGCTCAATACGATGGCCGGCGACGGCTATTCGGTCATGGGCACCAACCTGCCGCACATCGTGCTGCAGCCGGCCCAGAAGGACGTCGGCTACACCACCGACGAGATGACCAACGTCCACATGTTCCATTTCTCGCCCGACGCCATCGTGGTGAAGGACGATAGCGAATTCAAAACGGTCAAGGATCTGATCGCCTTCGCCAAAGCCAACCCCGGCAAGGTGACCTTCTCGGGATCGGCCAAGGGTTCCGCCAACCACTTGGCCCAGGTCACCTTCGATCGCCTGGCCGGCATCAAGACCGCCTATGTCGCCTTCGCCGGCACCGCGCCATCCACCACCGCCCTTCTCGGCGGCCAGGTCACGGCCTCGTGGGGCTACACGACGGTTCCCTCGCAGTACCCCGGCACCCGCATGCTGGCGGTCGCCATGGAGAAGCGGCACCCCAACTTCCCCAACGTGCCGACCTTCAAGGAACTGGGCTTTGACATGGTCAGCGGCGCCTATCGCGGCATTGGGGTCCCCAAGTCGACGCCCGAGAACCTGCGCGTGAAACTGGGCCAGATGTTCCAGAAGATCAACGACGACCCGGCCTTCATCAAGCAGATGGAAGACGCCGGCTTCGCCATGGTCAATGCCCCTTATGGGCCCGAACTGACCAAGTTCATGACCAAAACGAAGGCCGATATCCTGCAGTCGTCCAAGGAAGCCGGACTCATCAAGTAGCAATCCCCGCGGCGGACGATATTCGGGCGCTCCGGTCGATTCCGATCGGGGCGCCCCTATAAAACGGGAGGAAACCCGTGGAGAGTGTTTATGAGTGGATTTGAATTCATCCTGGCTGCCCTGACTCCCTACCACATCGCCATCGCGCTGGCGGGAGTGGTTGCGGGCACCGTCGTTGGCGCCCTGCCGGGCCTGACCGCGACAATGGCCATCGCGGTTCTCATTCCCATCACCTTTTCGATGGAACCGGCCTCGGCGCTGATTCTGATGGGCGCCGTCTACACCGGCGCCATCTACGGCGGGGCCTATTCCGCCATCCTGCTGAAGACACCGGGGACGCCTTCGGCCATCGCCACCACGTTCGACGGCTATCCTATGGCCCGCAGGGGGGATGGCGATCTGGCGGTGACGCTGGCCTGCACGTCCTCCGTGTTCGGCGGTCTGGTCGGCGCCACCGTGCTGCTCCTCCTCGCCCCGCCACTCGCCGAGATCGCGCTGGCTTTCGGGCCGGTCGAATACTTCTGGTTGGCCATTTTTGGCCTGACGCTGATTTCGGCGCTCTCCGAAGGACACCTGCTGAAGGGCTTGATCGGCGGCTGCTTCGGGATGCTGCTCACCACCATCGGCGTCGCCGAGGTCAGCGCCGACATTCGCTATACCTTCGGCTCCCAGACCCTGATCGGCGGCATCGAGCCGGTGGCCGCGCTGATCGGCCTTTACTGCATTCCCGTGATGATCGATCTGGTCGCCGCCCCGGGGCGTCACCTGAAGGTCTCTGCCGAGAGCCGCGGGTTCCGGCTGCGCGAGGCGCTGACCCTGTCATGGCGCCACAAGTTCAATCTGGTCCGCAGTTCAGTCATCGGCACCCTGGTCGGCATCCTGCCCGGCGCCGGCGGCTCCATCGCCAGCCTGGTCGCCTATTCCGAGGCCCGCCGCGCCTCCAAGCGCACCGAGCATTTTGGTACCGGTGAGCCCGAGGGCGTGATGGCCAGCGAATCGTCCAACAACGCCACCGTCGGCGGCGGTTTCATTCCCACCCTGGTGCTGGGCATCCCGGGAACGCCGCCCGACGCCGTCATCCTCGGCGCCCTGCTCGTGCAGGGCATCCGCACCGGTCCCAAGCTGTTCGTCGGCGAAGAGAGTTCGATCGTCTACATCTTCATCGCCGGCCTGTTCATCGCCACGATGCTGATGTTTCCGACCGGCCTGCTGATCGGCCGCTACGCCTTTCGGTTTATCGTCACCGTTCCCAAGGCCCTGCTGGTGCCAACCGTCGCCTTCATGACGATCATCGGCACCTATGCCATCCGCAACAGCATGTCCGATGTCGTCATCATGATCGGGCTCGGCGTTGTCGGCTGGGTTCTGGATCGTTACGGCTTCAAGCCGTCACCCATCGTGCTGGGACTCATCCTGAGCCGCATCGCCGAACAGGGCTTCGTGCAGGGATGGATCATCGGAACCGCCCGGGGCAACGTGGTGGCCGAGTTTTTCGCACGGCCCATTTCGTTGGGCATCATCGCGTTCATCGGCGTTTCGCTGTTCTACCCGATGATTGCCAAACGCTGGAGAATTAGCACGGAGATGAAAAAATGACGGCCAAGCCTGAACGCGACACCCCAGGCATCATCCTGGCCGCCGTCTTCATCGTGATCGGCGGCATCTTCCTCGCCGAATCGCGGAACCTGATGGATGCCGATTCCTATGTCTTCCCGTCGGCCATCTGCGCCGTGATGATCCTTCTCTCGACGATCTTTATCATCAAGAACCTCGTGCGCCCCCAGCCGGACGTCGACGCCTCCATCGTACCGGGTTCGACGTTCCGGCGTGCCGGGCTGGTCGCCATGATGCTGGCCAGCGCCCTCGTCATGCCCTACGTCGGGTTCGTGCTGGGGGGATTGGGCGTCTTCGCCGCGCTGACCGTGCTGGCCATGTTCGAGCCGTGGAACCCAAAACGCGCGCTCCTCTACGCGCTGATCGGCGCCGCCATCGTCAGCGTGTTCTACATCGTGTTCGCGAAGGTGTTTTTGGTGCCGTTGCCGGAAATGCCGTTCCTCTGATCGTCGTCGGGCCGACGACTCCGGCCATTCCGCCACCCGAGGTCCCATTCATGCGGGCCCCGGGTGGCAGAAGGTTACCGGCCTACTTCTTGTACCAGGGGCAGTTCTCGGCAGACGCCTTCGCGCCGTCGAATTCGCCCTTGGAGTTGGCGTACTGCGTGTAGACGACCGAGCCGTCGGGCGCGCACCACGGATTGAGGAACGTCCCCGCCTTGCGGGTCTCCCCCGAACTGGCACAACCGGCAACCAAAACAGCCGCCAACGCGGCAACGACGAAACCCAGTTTCATCTTTTACCCCCTTCTCAAAACAACGAAAAAATCGGCCGTGCCCTTCTAGGTATGGGGACGGCCGCGCTGCGGCAAGGGGGCATCGTCAAAACCCCGGTGCCGAAAGTTCGTCTTCGGCGGGCAGATTCGGCCCGGATTGTGGCAAAACGATGAGAAAGCGCCGGTCCCGCAAGGGTTCGGCCGACGCCGCCGGGGCGCCGGCCGGCCATCCCTTTCAGCCGAGCAGGTTGCCCTGGTTGTCGAAGGCGAAAGGCTTGGCCTCGCCCAGGACGGCGAACGAGCCCGGTTTCGCCTTGATCTCGTCGAGATAGGTCTCGGACATCTGGATCTTGTGCAGCTTCTTGGTGTTCTTGATGCGCACGATGCGCAGCTTCTCAAGCTCGAGCCCGACGCAGGTCTGGATGGCCACGGCAATGGCCTGCCTGTCCGAGTTGACCACCATCGGCATGCGCGCCCCTTCGAGGTTGCGCGCCGTGATGCCGTTGGTATAGGTCGAGCCCAGGTCCATCTTGTTGAAGACCCGAAGCGTGATCAGGTCGGCCACGCCCATGCCGGCGACGTTGCCATGCGATTCTTCGGAAATGTCGCGGATGATGATGCGCTTGAGCGGCAGCGCCACGAAGCCGGGAAGGCCCGAGGAGGCCCGCCCGGTGACCGTCGGGTCCATGCCCTGGCCGCTGATGTTCTTGCCGATCTCGTCGACGATCAGAACGTCGATGGACGACATCAGGAGCTTGCCCATGATGTCCTTGGCCTGGATCAGCAACTCCTTCTCGCGGGCCACCATCTTCTCCGGCGGGATGGCCTCGATGACCGCCAGGCCGTCATAGGCGTTTTCCACCAGGCCCAGCGCGAAGACCACCGGCAGCACCTTCATCTGCGCGGCCGCCGCCTTGGGAATGATGTCGGCGAAGCGGGTAAACCCCAGGGAATGGAACATCGTGGCGCCGTGGTGTTTGCCCAGGCCGATGACCATCATCTTGCACAGGCCGCTTTCGTAATCGCCCTTGTAGTTGGAATGGGGCTTGATCTTGTTGAGGATGACGATGCCATCGGCGCCATGGGCGTACTTGTCGCAGTAAAGGGGAACGCCCTCCACCGACGTGGTCTCGACCACCTCCATGCTGGCCAGGATCGGCGCGCCGACGCTGGCCTCGGTGATGCCGTAGCCTTCGAGCAGGCTCTTCTGGCCGTCCGCCGTGCCGCCGCCGTGGCTGCCCATGGCCGGCACCAGGAACGGCTCGGCCCCCCAGGCCT
Organism: Shumkonia mesophila; assembly: GCF_026163695.1. Taxonomy (NCBI): domain Bacteria; kingdom Pseudomonadati; phylum Pseudomonadota; class Alphaproteobacteria; order Rhodospirillales; family Shumkoniaceae; genus Shumkonia; species Shumkonia mesophila. The sequence goes on from NZ_JAOTID010000016.1 coordinate 82,898, forward strand.
TGAGTTGGTCGACGACGGTCTTCAGAATCTCGACGGCGTGCGGAATGCCGCGGCTGCCCGCCGTGATGGCGATGCGCTTGCCCTTCACGTCGGGGCGCTTCGGCAGCGCCGCCAGGGTGCGCTCGACGGCCTGCCTGACGTCGGCGATCGCCTCCTTGGGAAAGCGCTGCTCGACGGGAAGCATGCGCGGCAACGGATAGTTTTCGCCGGCCGGCAGCGAAAGTTCGACCTTGTCCAGTTTCACGGTGGCATGGCTCCATGCGCAAGAGTGCGGCGCAGCCCTTGCCGGCGCGCCAGGTTCCGGGGGGAGCGGCATCTTAGCGGATTCGCCGGAAATCTTCGAGAAATTGCGGGCGGGCGAGAGAAAAAATTATGGCTCAGCCGACCGCGGCGCCGTTCAGTTTCTTGCTCTTGACCAGCTTGCGCAGGATCATGCCGCGCTTGAGCGCCGAGATGCGGTCGACGAACAGCACCCCGTCGAGGTGATCGATCTCGTGCTGGATGCAGGTGCCGAGCAGGCCGTCGGCCTCGATCTCCCGCTCCTCTCCCGTCTCGTCGAGATAGCGCACCCGCACGCGGGCCGGACGGATGACCTCGGCGTAATGCTCGGGCAGGGACAGGCAGCCCTCTTCGCGGGCCTCGTCGTCATCGGACACCCAGACGATCTCGGGATTGGCCATGCATAACGGCGCCAGCGATCGGCCCTCGCCGTCGTCGTCCTCCTCGCCATGCGGCGCGGCGACGACGATGACCCTTTTCAACACCCCCACCTGGGGCGCGGCCAAGCCGATGCCGTCGGCAGCCTTCATGGTTTCAAGCATGTCGTCCATCAGCCGGCGCACCGCGCCGTCGACGGCGGGCACCGGCCGGCACTTCGCCTTCAGGCGGGGGTCGGGGGCGATGAGGATGGGCAGGACAGCCATGGGACTCCACGTTCGACAGGCTCGCGATACGCCGAGCACATATGGCCGATTCCCGCCGCCGTCAAGTCGCGGGATTGCCCCCTAGCGCGGGCGCTGCACGCGCGCCCGGTAACTCAGCATCGCCTTGCCGCCGGCCGGAACGGCAACGGTCCAGGTGGCCTCGCTGCCCGAGAAGGCCTCGTGGGCCTGGCTTTCGCTCAGGATTTTGGCCGCGCCGGGAAAGCGCTCGGCGAGCCGCACCGTTACCGGCTCGGACTTGGCGTTGGTCAGCGCGATCTGCTGCTCCGTCTCGAAGGCGCGCTCGGGCAGGCCGTCGGTGGTGAAGGCCGTCTGCCGGTATTGGATGCCGATATCGACCGCCTCGCCCAGGTTGAGCGCCACCTCTTCGTCGGCCGCCGTATGGGCGATCGACTGTTCGCCGGTGAACTGCATGCGTCCCTGGGAGTCGCGCTGGTAAACCCGCACCAGCCCGGCCGGCAGCGGCTGGCCGAGGCCGGACTTGGCGGCGTTCGCGAATTTCACATAGATGGCGGGCCGATAGGTTGTCGGCACGGCGCCTCCGCGCTCGGGCGTCTCGCCGATCCAGCGCTGGCGGACATACTGGCGGGTAACCGGCACCGTCGGCGCCGACAGCAGGGCCACCTGCTTGGTCTGGTTGTTGGCGAGCGTCGCCTTGCGCGGCAGCGCATAAAGATGGACGTCGCCCACCGCCTCCCGGCGCATGGCGTCCTCGGCCGGGGCGGCGGCCGCCATGGCGGCGCCCTTGAAGGCGGCCAACGGGCGTTCGCCCTCGCGGCGCACGGTCCCGGCGAGCAACTGCACGTCGGCATCGGCGAAAGCGACGCCGGTCTCGTTCACCAGCGACGCCCAGGCGCCGAGAGCCAGCGTTTTGCCGGCGGCGTCGAGTTCGGCGGCGTAGTCGGCCCGCCAGCGCAACCCCTCGGTCAGGTAGGTGAGCTCGAGCGGCGCCTCGGCGGCGGCGGCGCTTTCCGCCTCGATCAGCAGCGTCGGCTGCGCCCTCAGGCCGGCCGGCACCGAATCGAAAACCAAACGGCCGGGGACGGTGATTTCGATGCGATCGCCGATCCTGAGCACCGGGCCGTTGCCGGCGGCCAGCACGGTGGCGGTCTCGACCACCTCTTCGCCGGTATCGGGCCGCGTGCGGATGACGCGCACCGTCCTGCCCACCGAGCGTTCGAGCAGGGCCTGGGGCGACAGCAGGTCGAATTCGAAATTCCGTTCGAGGACCCGCACGCCGTCGCCCGTCGCGAGCAGCGCGCTGGACGGCATCATGCGCGCGCTCACCCCCTCGAAGGCCAGGCTGTTGGCGCCCTTGGCCAGGACCGCCTTGCGGCGGTCGGTGACGAGCCCGAAGCCGTCGGCATAGAGCGTGACGGAAAGGCCGGTGCGGCTGGCCGTCGGGACCGGCATCTCATCGGCCGCCGCCGTGGCCGCCAACAAGGCGACGCCGGCCAGGGCCAGAAAGGAAGTCCGCATGGTGTTTCTCCTTGTTGACGCGGCGTGCCGATGAAACGCGAGTTTGCGTTTCCCCACCCGCTTGTGCAAGCTGTCCGCGGGGAGGACATCCGAGCCTATGGAAAATTCTGTCATTATTTTGGCCGTTGGTGTGGCCGTTGCCGTCCTGGCGGCGATTTTCGTCCTCGTCCTGCTGCGCGGCGAGCGGGGCCGCGCGGAAAGCGCCGCCCAGATGGCCCAGCTGGCCGACACCGCCGGCCGGCTGGCCGCCCAGCAGGCCGAACTGACCGGCCGCCTGCAACAGACCCAGAGCGGCATCAACGAACGCCTGGACGGCCTGTCGAAGCGCCTGGGCGACGGCCTGGCCGAGCAGACCGAGAAGACCGGTGAGACGCTCAAGGACCTGCAGACCCGCCTTGCCGTCATCGACCGCGCCCAGCAGAACATCACCGACCTGTCGCAACAGGTGGTGGGACTCCAGGATATTCTGTCCAACAAGCAGGCGCGCGGCGCCTTCGGCGAAATCCAGTTGCAGGACATCGTGACCGCCGCCCTGCCGCCCTCGGCCTTCGCCCTGCAAGTCACCTTGGGCAACGGGGCCAGGGTCGATTGCCTGCTGAACCTGCCCAACCCGCCGGGCGCCATCGCCATCGACGCCAAGTTCCCGCTGGAAAGCTATCAGGCCCTGCGCGACGCGCGTGACGAGGCCGCCCAGGTGCAGGCCCGCCGGGCCTTCAGCGCCGACGTGCTGAAGCACGTGCGCGACATCGCCGACAAATACATCGTGCCCGGCGAGACGGCGGAATCGGCCCTGATGTTCCTGCCCTCCGAAGCCGTCTATGCCGAGCTGCACGCCAACTTCCGCAACGTCATCGAGGATTCGTTCCGCCGCCGGGTGTGGATCGTCTCGCCGACCACCTTGATGGCGACGCTGAACACCGTGCGCGCCATCCTCAAGGACGCCCGCATGCGCGAGCAGGCCGGCGTCATCCAGACCGAGGTGCAGAAGCTGCTGAAGGACGTCGGCCTCCTGACCAAACGAGTGGACAATCTCGGAAGCCATTTCAGGTTGGCGAACAAGGACATCGAGGAAATCACGACATCGGCGGGAAAGATTGAAAGGCGGGCCGAACGCATCGACGAAATCCAGCTCGGCCCCGATTCGCCGGCCGCCGACCTGCCGCCGCCGGTCCCGCTCGCCATCGCGGACGACGGCGCCGAACGGTAAGGCGGAATCGGCGCGCCGCCGGCACGGCGCCGTGGTAGCATCGACGGCAAGGGCCGTCTCTAAAGGGGGATTCGATGGACATCACGGGATTCTCGATCTTCGTCGTCGCCGTCCTGATCCTTGCCGTGATCGTCGTTCTGCTCGGCGTCAAGGCGGTCACGCAGGGCTACGAGTATACGGTGGAGCGGTTCGGCCGCTACACCCGCACGCTCAAGCCCGGCCTGCACCTGATCATTCCCGTGGTGGACCGCATCGGCGCCAAGCTGAACATGATGGAGCAGGTCCTCGACGTCCCGACCCAGGAGATCATCACGCGCGACAACGCCATGGTGTCGGTCGACGGCGTCGTCTTCTACCAGGTGCTCGACGCCGCCGCGGCCGCCTATGAGGTCCGCCAATTGGAGTTCGCCGTCCTCAACCTGACCATGACCAACATCCGCACCGTCATGGGCTCGATGGACCTGGACGAACTGCTCTCGCAGCGCGACCAGATCAACGCCCGGCTGCTCAACGTGGTCGACGAGGCGACCAGCCCCTGGGGCATCAAGGTGACGCGCATCGAGATCAAGGACATCTCGCCGCCCCGCGACCTGATCGATTCGATGGCCCGCCAGATGAAGGCCGAGCGCGACAAGCGGGCCGCCATCCTGGTCGCCGAGGGCGAGCGGCAGGCCGCCATCCTCAAGGCCGAGGGCGACAAGCAGTCGGCCATCCTGCAGGCCGAGGGCCGGCGCGAGGCCGCCTATCGCGACGCCGAGGCGCGCGAGCGCGAGGCCGAAGCCGAGGCCAAGGCGACGGCCATGGTTTCCGAGGCCATCGCCAAGGGCAACGTGCAGGCCATCAACTATTTCGTCGCCCAGAAGTACACCGAGGCATTGCAGAGCATCGCCTCGGCCAAGAACCAGAAAGTGATCTTCCTGCCGCTCGAGGCCACCAGCCTGATCGGCACCGTCGGCGGCATCGCCGAGATCGCCAGGGAAGCCTTCGGCGGCAAAGGCGGGGCGCCGAGGGCCGAATCGCCGGATGGCCCGTGGGCGAAGAAGGACTAGGAGCGGAGCGGCGCCATGGCATTCTTCTCCGGGATCGGCTACTGGCACTGGTTCATCCTCGGCATCGTCCTTGTCATCGTGGAGATGGCGGCGCCGGGGGTGGTCTTTCTGTGGCTGGGCATCGCCGCCGGGGCGACCGGGCTGATCGTGCTGGCCATCGACGGCCTGACCTGGCAGGTCCAGACGCTTCTTTTCGCCGGCCTCTCGGTGGTCAGCATCGTGTCGGGGCGCCTGTGGCTGCGCCGTCACCCGACGGCGACCGATCATCCGACGCTCAACAGGCGGGGCGAACAGCACATCGGCCGCGTCTTCACCCTGGACGCCCCGATCGTCAATGGCGTCGGCAAGATCAGGGTCAACGACGCGACGTGGAAAGTTGCCGGCGAGGATTTGCCGGCCGGCACCCGCGTCAAGGTCATCGCCGCCGAGGGCACCATCCTGCGCGTCGAGCCGGGTTGAGGTTGCCGGTTTCACGCCGGGCGTGAATAGGAACCCCGTTTCAGCAGTCTAGAGGGGGTGGCGAGCGTCCGGGCGTTCGGCGCAGGGTGGTGCATGCGCTCGGGCCAAACCGTCCTCCATCAGGCAACAACCGCTGAGGCGAGACCATGCGCGATCTTCCAAACCCCGGGGAAACAGAGTGGACGGCCGACGGCATCGGCAGGCGTACGCTGCTCGGCTCGGCCGCCGCGGCGATGCTGGCCGGCCTCCTGCCGCCCGGCACCACCGCCTGGGCGCAGGCGCCGCAGGGGCTTCGGTTCGGTCCCGCCCGGCCGTTCGGCTTCGACGCGCTGACCGAGCGGGCGAAAGAGCGGGCCGCCAAACCGTACGAAGCGCCCCGCCGGCCGGCTGCGGACATCGTAAGCCGGATCGTCTACGAGGTGCACGGCAAGATCCGCTTTCGCCCCGAGGACGCGCTTTACGCCGAGGGTCCCGGCGCCTATCCGGCCACCTTCTTCCATCTGGGCAACTATTTTCCCACCCCCGTCGCCATGTATGCCGTCGACGGCGAGACGGCGCGCGAGATCCGCTATTCGCCCGACTACTTCGACATGCCGGTGGACAGCATCGCCCGCGGCCTGCCGCCCGATGTCGGGTTCGCCGGCTTCAGGCTCCATGAATCGCGCGAAAGGGACGACTGGCGGACCCAGGACTGGGTGGCCTTCCTCGGCGCCTCGTACTTCCGCGCCATCGGCGAACTGGGGCAGTACGGCCTGTCGGCCCGCGGCATCGCCATCGACACCGCGGCGCCGACGCCCGAGGAATTTCCGCAGTTCGTCGAATTCTACATCGCGCCGGCCAAGACCGCCGAAGAGCCGGCCGTCGTCCACGCGCTGCTCGACGGGCCCAGCATCGCCGGCGCCTATCGCTTCGCGCTGCGCCGCACCGACGACGTCATCATGGACATCGAGGCCCGGCTGTTCCTGCGCCGCGACGTCTCGCGGCTCGGCATCGCGCCCCTGACCTCGATGTTCTGGTACGCCGAATACGGCAAGGGCCGCACGCTGGACTGGCGCCCCGAGATCCACGATTCCGACGGGCTGGCGATGTGGACGGGAGCCGGTGAGCGGATCTGGCGCCCCCTCAACAACCCGCCGGTGACCACGACGTCGACCTTCGTCGACGAGAATCCGCGCGGCTTCGGGCTTTTGCAGCGCGACCGCGACTTCGCGCGCTACCTCGACGGCGTGCGTTACGACCGCCGCCCCAGCCTGTGGGTCGAGCCGCTGGACAGCTGGGGGAAGGGCACGGTGCAGTGCGTCGAGATCCCGACCGACGACGAGATCCACGACAACATCGGGGTGTTCTGGACCCCGGCCGAGCCGGCGCGCGCGGGGCAGTCTTACACCATGCGCTATCGCCTGCACTGGCTGGCCGAGGAACCCTATCCGGCCGACACGGTGGCCCGGACGGTGGCAACCCGCATGGGCCGCGGCGGCGAGCCGGGAAAACCGCGTCCCCGGGGCGTCTACAAGTTCGCCATCGAGTTCGCCGGCGGGCCGCTGGAGGATTTCGAGTCCGAGGTAAAGCCGGACGCCGTCGTCGAGGCCTCGCGCGGTCAGGTCTCCTACGTCTTCATGACCGCGCTGCCGGAAATCGGCCGCTGGCAATGCCAGTTCGACCTGACGGCGGAAGGCTCGGCGCCGGTCGAACTCCGGGTCCACCTGCGCGTCGCGGGCAACGCCGCCAGCGAAACCTGGCTTTATCAATTCCACCCCGGCCGGGCGTGAAAATTCGGTAATTTCGGGGACAGTATATTTAATTCGTCTGCGCCGCCCACCGTGTATACATCGCAGTGTTTTTGCGAATTAAATATACTGTCCCCGAAATTAGAACAGCGCGAGACCGGCGCCCAGGGCGGCGGCCAGCGGCGCCACCAGCCAGGGCGGCAGGCGCAGCACGGTGAGCGCGCCGAAGGCGGCCAGCAGCAGCACGAAATCGGCTGCCTCGTGGATGGTGCCGGTCCACACCGGGTCGTAAAGCACGGCCACCAGCAGGCCGACCACGGCGGCGTTCACCCCCATCAGCGCCGACTGCACGGCGGGCCGGGCGCGCAGCGCGTTCCAGAACGGCAGCGCGCCGACCAGCAGCAGGAAGGACGGCAGGAAGATGGCGAGCAGGCAAAGCATCGCCAAGCCGACCCCGCCCCCGGGGCGCGTCACCACCCCCAGATAGGCGGCGATCGAGAACAGCGGCCCCGGCAGCGCCTGGGCGGCGCCGTAGCCGGCCAGGAAGGTGTCGGTATCGACCCAGCCCGGCGGCACGACATGGGCCTGGAGCAGCGGCAGCAACACGTGGCCGCCGCCGAACACCAGCGAACCGGCCCGGAAGAAGCTGTCGAAGACGGTCAGCGCGTGGCTTTGCGTCACCGACACCGCGATCGGCAGGCCGGCCAGCAGCAGGAAGAAAAGAGCGAGCGCGGCGATCCCGGTCCGGCGGCCGATGCTCAGCCGAAGGGCGCCGTCCGACGACGTACCGCCCTTGAGGATGATCCAGCAGAATATCGCGCCGAGGCCGATCACCGCCAGTTGGCCGAACGGCCCCGGCCACGCCAGCACCAGGATGGCGGCGACCACCGCGAAGCCCTGGCGGATGCGGTCGGGACACAGCGTGCGGGCCATCCCCCATACCGCCTGGGCCACCACCGCCACCGCCATCACCTTGAGCCCCTTGAGCCAGCCGGTGCCCAGCGTATCGCCCGCCTCGACCATGCCATAGGCGAAAGCCAGCATGAGAAGGGCGGACGGCAGGGTGAAACCGACCCAGGCCGCCAGCACGCCGGGAAGCCCGGCCTTGATCAGGCCGATGCCCATGCCGACCTGGCTGCTGCTCGGCCCCGGCAGGAACTGGCAGAGGGCCACCAGGTCGACGTAGGTGCGTTCGTCCAGCCAGCGGCGGCGGACGACGAATTCGTCGCGGAAATACCCCAGGTGGGCGACCGGTCCGCCGAAGCACTGGCAGCCCAGCCTGAGAAAAGTGAGGAAGACCCCGAAGGCGCCGACGGGCTGGGCCATGGCCGGTTGTCCTCCTCTTGTCACGACACCGGCCGGCGGGCCTTCAGCGCCGCGTTCAGCGTGCCGTCGTCCAGGTAATCCAACTCGCCGCCGACCGGCACGCCGTGGGCCAGCCCGGAAACGACCACCCCGCAGCCGGCCAGCCGCTCGACGATATAGTGCGCGGTAGTCTGCCCTTCGACAGTAACGCCGGTGGCCAGGATCACCTCTTTCACCTCGCTCCGGCCGGCTCGCTCGACGAGCCTGGGGATGCGCAGCTCCTCGGGGCCGACACCGTCCAAAGCCGAGAGGGTGCCGCCCAGCACGTGATAGCGGCCACGGAAGGCGGCGGTGCGCTCCAGCGCCCACAGGCCGGCCACGTCCTCGACCACGCAGATCAGGGAGGGATCGCGCTTGGGATCGGTGCACAGGTGGCAGGGATCGGTGGAATCGAGGTTGCCGCATTCGGAACAGGCCCGGACGCTGACGGCGGCGCCGGCCATGGCCTGGGCCAGCGGGCCCATCAGGGCGTCGCGCCGCTTCAACAGGTAAAGTACGGCGCGCCGGGCCGAGCGCGGGCCCAACCCCGGCAGCTTGGCCATCAGGGAGATCAGATGCTCGATGTCGGACGTGACCATCCGCCCTCGCCCCGCCTTGCGGCCCGGCCGCTCAGAACGGCAGCTGGAAGCCGGGCGGCAATTGCAGACCGCCGGTCAGTTGCGCCATCTCTTCGGCGACGTGGGCCTCGACCTTGGCCTTGGCGTCGTTGAAGGCGGCGACCACCAGGTCCTCGACCACCTCGACATCGCGGCTGGCGAACAGCGAGGGGTCGATTTTCACCCGCCGCGCCTGGGCCTTGCCCGACAGCGTCACCTCGACCATGCCGCCGCCGGCCACGCCGGTTTTCTCGATCTGCCCCAGCTTTTCCTGCAGCTCGGCCATGCGCGCCTGCATTTCCTGGGCTTTTCTCATCATCTCGCCGAGGTTTTTCATGAATTCGTCGTCTCCGGCTGCTATCGATGCGTCGGGCCCAGTGTATAACAGGACGGGGAACCCAAGTCATGCAGCACCAGAACCTCATCGTCTTCGACATCGAAACCGTGCCCGACACCGAGGCGGTGGGGAACCTGACCGGCTTCGAGGATCGCGACGTGGCGGCGAGGCGCGCCGAACTGGAGCGCTACCACCTGGCCATCACCGACGGCCGGAACGCCTTTCCCCGCCAGCCGTTCCACCGGGTGGTGGCGATCAGCTTCCTGCGCGCCGAGATCGAGCGCAGCGGGGCCGGCGAGACCTATTATCTCCAGGAGTTGCGCTCGGGCGGCACTGAGAAGTCGGACGAGAAGGAACTGGTCGCCGGCTTCTTCCAGTTCGTGGAGCGCCACAAGCCGCGCCTGGTGTCGTTCAACGGGCGCACCTTCGACCTGCCGGTGCTGAAATACCGGGCGATGAAGCACGGCATCGCGGCGCGCTTCCTTTACGCCTCCGGCGACAAGTGGAACAGCTACACCAGCCGTTACGCCAGCGACTGGCATTGCGACCTGCTGGAGGTGCTCTCCGACTTCGGGGCCTCGGCCCGCATCCGCCTCGACGAGGTGTGCGCGGTAATGGGCTTCCCCGGCAAGTTCGGCATCGAGGGCAGCCGGGTGGCCGATCTTTTCGATGGCGGAAGGATCAAGGAGATCCGCGACTACTGCGAGACCGACGTCCTCAACACCTACCTCGTCTATTTGCGCCACCAGCTGCACACCGGCACGCTGGGCCTGGACGGCTACAACCGCGCCGTCGCCGACCTGGTGGAGCTGATCAAGGCCGAAGGCGACGAGCGACCCCACCTCGTGGGCTTCCTCGAGGCCTGGGGCCGGGCCTCGGACAACACTTTCGTGCTCTAATCAGTCCGGTTCCTCGGCGTCCGGCTCGGCCGGGGCGTCGAGGGCGGCCTCGAAGCCGCCGCGGGGGACCGCGCCGCCCATGTTGCGCACCGCCTCGATCTCGGCCCCGGGGAAGGTTTCCATGACCGCCTGAACCAGCGGATGCTGGGACGCTTCCGAGCGGCGCGAGGCCTCGGCCTTTTCCTCCTGCTGGCGGAGCGTCGGCTGCCCCGCCTCGCGCGAGACCGTGACCACCCAGCGCCTGGCCGTGCGGGCGTTGAGGAACCGGGACAGGTCGTGAGCCAGTTCGCCCGGCGCGTGTTCGCCCGGACGGAATTCGATGCGCCCCGGCTCGAACCGCACCAGGTGCAGGTTCGACATCAGGTTGGCGTGCAGGATCATCTCGCGATCCGCCAGGGTCAGCGCGACGACGTCGGCGAAGGTGGCCGGATCGGGCTTCTGGGGGTCGGCCGCAAGAACGCTCTGCGGCAGCGGATCCCGTCCGGCGCTGGCCTGCCCCCCCACCGCCGCGGCGCGTGGCCGGTCGGAGGCGGAGGGCATCGACGGCGCCGCCTGCGAAGCCGCTGCCACGGGAGAGCCGCCACCGCCACCGGACGGCGCGCCGCCGGTCCGCGCCGGAGCGGCGCCCCCGCCGGCCAACGAAGCCACCGCATCGGCCGGGCTTGGCAGGTCGGCGGCGAAGACCAGGCGCACCAGCACCATCTCGGCCGCCTGCAGGGGCGAGGGTGCGTGGCGCACCTCGGATAGCCCCTTGAGCAGCATCTGCCAGGCCCGGGTCAGCACCGCCATCGACAGCGTCTCGGCCATGGCGCGGCCGCGCACCCGTTCGGCCTCGGGCATGCCCGGGTCGTCGGCCGCGGCCGGCACCAGTTTGACGCGGGTCAGCCAGTGGACGAGTTCAAGCATGTCCTCGACGATCACCGCCGGGTCGGCGCCGCCGGCATAGAGATCGGCCAGGATGTCGAGGCCGGCCCGCGCGTCGCCCTGCATCGCCGTCTCCAGCAGGTCGAAGGTGCGGGTGCGGTCGACCAGCCCGATCATGGTCCTGACCTCGTCCTCGCCGATGGCGCCGGCGCAATGGGCGATGGCCTGGTCGAGCAGGCTCAAGCCATCTCGCACGCTGCCGTCGGCGGCGCGCGCGATCAATTGCAGGGCGCCGGGCGCCACCGTCACGCCCTCCTTTTCGGCGATGCCGGCGAAGTGGGCGGCCAGGGTGCCGGAATCGACACGGCGCAGGTCGAAGCGCTGGCAGCGCGACAGCACCGTCACCGGCACCTTGCGCACCTCGGTGGTGGCGAAGATGAACTTGACGTGGGCGGGCGGTTCTTCCAGCGTCTTCAGCAGCGCGTTGAAGGCGTTCTTCGACAGCATGTGCACTTCGTCGATGATGTAGACCTTGGTGCGCGCCGAGGTCGGCCGATACTGCACGCCGTCGATCACCTCGCGGATGTCGTCGACGCCGGTGCGGCTGGCGGCGTCCATCTCCATCACGTCCATGTGGCGATCCTCGGCGATGGCCTTGCAATGGACGCAGACGCCGCAGGGATCGATGGTCGGGCCGCCGGTGCCGTCGGGCCCGACGCAGTTGAGCGCGCGGGCGATCAGGCGGGCCGTGGTGGTCTTGCCGATACCGCGCACGCCGGTGAGGATGAAGGCATGCGCCAGGCGCCCGGTCTTCATGGCGTTGGTCAGCGTGCGGACCATCGCCTCCTGGCCGATCAGCTCGGAAAACGTGGTCGGCCGGTACTTGCGGGCCAGCACCCGGTAGGGCGTCGCCTGCGCGGCGGCCGGGGCGGCGGAAGCGGGGGAAGCGGGCTGTCCGGGGTTCAGCTGATCGTCCATCGGGTGCCGGGATCGACTGTGGCTCGCGACAACGGAAAAAGCCGCGCGAAAAAAGGTGGGAGACTGGACGAACGACCCGGGCCGAAACTCGTTACGGCTGCTTCCTTCCGGACCTGACCGGGTTGGCGAGGAGCCCGTCCGTTGCCAGCCTCCCGGGCGCACTATAGCAGTTGGGGGGGCACCCCGTGCAAGGCCGAATGCGCAACCGCCTCAGGGCCGGCGGATCGCCTCGATGACGATCAGCCCGCGGGTGCCCAGGATGCCGCCGAGCAGGCGGCCGGTCCAGCCGTCGGCGAAGGAATAGTGGCCGTCCTTGACGGGCACGAACGCCAGTTCCCGCGTCTGGCCGGGCGGCAGCCCGATCGAGGACAGCGCCGCCCCCGGCGAGGCCGCCGGCTCGGCCGGCGTCAGTGACTTGACGGCGATGGCCTGGAAGAAGTCCGGCGCGCTGAAGGCATGCGCCGCGTCGTCGGCGTTTTCCAGCTTCAACACGTAGGGACGGCCCTGGCGCAGCGTGATGACGAGGGGGGCATATTCGTCCTGGCGGATGCGCAGCGTGCGGGTGACGGCCAGCGACCAGTCGACGGCCGCCGCCGCCGGCGTTTCCATCGCGACGTCGCCCGCCTGGCAGGCACCGAGCAGGACGACCACCCCGCCGGCCACGAACCCTTTCACGCGCATGGCGCCCCCCACGGCTGCCGATCGGCCGGAATTCTGCGGGGCGGACGACAAAAAGGCAATGGCCCTCGCCTGGCCATTGCGCCGACATTCCGGGTGTGCAAGGTTTCGCGCCATGACAAGCACCATTTTCTACACCGGCTCGCGGCTGGACCGCGTCGACGCCCTGCGCGACGACGCCGAATGGGTGGCCGCCCGGCTGGCCGATCCCAAGTGCCGCGTGTTGCCGGTCTGGCGCGACCGCAACCTGGTCGGCGTCGATACGGAACCCTGCCTGCGCTGGCGGGACGGGGCGGCGGCGCAGGCCGTTCTGGAGCGGGCGACAGAGGTCGTCCTGCTGGGGCTCGACGGCGAGACCGCCTATTTCGCGGCCGACCTTTCGGCCCTCGAGGAGCAAGACGCCATCGCGCTCTGCGGTGAGGCGCAGTTTGCCGATCTGCGCCAGGTGGCCGCGGCCATCGACCCCCACGACGCCTCGCTCTTGGCCCATGCCCGCGGCATGGCGCACTGGCACCGCCGGCACCGCTTTTGCGGCATCTGCGGCAGCCCGACCCGGGCCAGCGACGCCGGCCACATGCGCAAATGCACCAACCCCGCCTGCGCCCAGCCGCATTTCCCGCGCACCGACCCGGCGGTGATCATGCTGGTCACCCGTCCCGGCCCCGGCGGCGGATCGTGCCTGCTGGCCCACAAGGCCGGGTTCCTGCCCGGCATGTATTCGACGCTGGCCGGCTTCGTCGAGCCCGGCGAAAGCCTGGAGGAGGCGGTGGCCCGGGAAGTGATGGAGGAAGCCGGCGTCGCCGTCGCCGACGTCACCTATCGGGCCTCGCAGCCGTGGCCGTTCCCGGCTTCGCTGATGCTGGGCTACCGCGCCGTCGCCGTCACCGACGTCATCACGGTCAATCCCCGCGAACTGGTGGATGCCTTCTGGTTCACCAAGGACGACATCGCCCGCCTGGGCGAAACCGGCCGCCGGCTGCCGCGCCCCGATTCCATCGCGCTGTGGCTGATCCGCGAATGGCTGGAGGAAGGCGGCGCCTGAGCCGCCGCTACGGACCGGCCATAGGCTTGTCATCCTTTGTCGTCCCCCGTCGTCATGTGTCGTCATTTCCGGCCGCCGGCGACGGCCCCGTTCATCGGCCCGCCGGCATCGGCCGCGACGGGCACCGCGACGGGCGCGCGGTAGGCTTGTCATCCTTTGTCGTCTTCTGTCGTCATGCGTCACCACTTCTTGGCGCCGGTCAGCCACGGCGCGATGTCGGAGATGTCCTCCTCGGGCAGGGAAGCCGGCGGCGGGACGGGCGG